>NZ_FCNU01000032.1:0-300000 GCF_001545115.1 Candidatus Protochlamydia phocaeensis | reverse complement strand
TATACCTTAAATAATTTTTTATAAATATTGAATGCTGTTTTCAAGCAAAAGCAATTAAATGGCATAGGCAAGCGAGAATGGAAAATAATACCAAAGGAAAAAAGTTCATGCCTGCCTATCCGTGGCATAAAGACGCAAGATAAGCAGGCATCGGAAGGGCTAATTAGAGGGGGGGGGCATTTTACTGGAGCGTATTTTGCTTTGCAATCTGTACCTTTGCAATCTGCACTAAGCTCAACACGACTTTTCGGAAAAATTCCTCCTGCCCGATATCAGAAATAATGATGCGGCAGGATGCAGCGTCGTGCTCGAATCTTTTAGGGAAAGGATCCATTTCCTCTACCATTTTTTGCCAAACGGTTGGATAGTTTTCCTCGGAAACAAAAATGACTCCATCAATTTTGCCGCTTTTTTTTCTTTTATAAGCATGAGCGGAGGGGAGGGAAAGAGAGGACAATAAGCGATTGAGATAATTTAAGTTTTTATTTTCTTCATTAAGAGGACTGCTTAAATCGAGCTCATCTTTTTCCAGATCTTCCTTCACCAAGCTGATTATATCAAATTTTTTTAAGTGCAGGTTTGTTCGCTCATCGGCGGAGGACAAATGATCGGGAAGGCAGTGTTGATACTGACTGTCTGTTAAAGGATGAGAATGGACTAGGACTTTGGTCACATCCGAGAGCTTGCCTTTACAGATGTCAATGTGATTGCCTCCAAATAAGCCGATAAATTTTTCATGAGAGGTTAATAGCCTTCTATTGGCTAAAATATTCTTAACAATATCAGTATTATTTTGAAGACGTTTCATTATAATTCTCTGGCTTTCTTTTGAGTCTCCCGCTAAATTTTCGCCAGTATAAATATTTTTATCGCTGTCAACGGCTAATACTCTTATGCCTGCTTGATGGGCCGCTTCGATCAATTGCCTGAGGCCTGTTTGAGCCGTCTCATCTTTGAAATGCTGAATGATTTTATCCATGAAAATCGGCTCTTGCCGCTTAGAATGCATTTGAAGGATCTCTGAAAATGCCTCTTTAGCTATCTCTAAATATAAGTGGGCAACGCCTGCTTGTTTAAAACCCGTCATGGACTGGGCAAGGATTTGATAAGAGCCGATATGATGATGGTTATGAAAAAAGAATATTCCTGAATTTGCCTCTTCAACCAGTTGGGCGAAAGGCGTACTTTCGGAAAAAGATACTGCTTTATTCATTTATAATTTCCTGTTTTTAAATAAAATGTTAATAATTTTTTTATTTTATCTCTTTAAATAAATAGGGATGATTGACAGATGAAAATCATCGATCTGCCTTTATAGCGTGTAAAATTTATCTTATCCTTGAGAAACGAGCGGGCGGTTGGAATTAAATAAACGGTTAGCAATAAACTGAACAAGAGAGATGAGGCGAGCTTTAATTCCCCCGATCCACTCGCAAAAAAGGACTTTCCAATCGCGAATCCTGTTGACTGCAGGGGGCGCTAATAAGAGATTGCGAAAGCCGATGGCTTGAACGACGGCATCGATTTCTTGATCCGATAGCTGGCGGCTATGCGGATCTTGGCATTCATCATCCAGCACAAGGCATTGCGTTTGGTTATCTCTGCCTTGGATAGCTTGATAAAGGCTGGCTTCCTTTGGGATCACAGGATCGTTTAAATGGCAGACCACGCATTTTCTTCCTTGAATGCGAGGCCAAGCCGCTTCTGTATCAAATTCCCAATTAGTCGATGTTAAAGCGAGCCTTGTGGCATTGCGGCCCAGTGTATTAAAAACCGATCTTGCTAAATTATTGGCAGGCAAAGCGCCTCGTACGAAGTTTTCAGCCGCCAAAGATAGTTTCGCAAATGAACGCTTGTTGACGACATGGATGCCAGGCCGGCTCACTGCCGTTAAAGCGGAGGGGCCTCCACCCAAGGAATGCCCATGAACGGCAATTTTTTGGCGAGGAACACCTAAATGGCGTTCCAAATAATCGACAAGCGCTTCACCGGCTTTTACCATTTTCTCTTTTGCCGCTTCGCCTTCACTGTGGGCAACGCCTGGATAATTAAAAGAGACGACGTTGATGCCTCTTTTCGTATATTTATCCACTAAATAACTATACCAATAATGATAGGCCCCTTGGCCGACAAAGAGGATAACCGTTTCGCCCGCTCTGTCCACTTTTTGATGCGTATGAGAATCGAGACCTGAAAAATAAAAGGCTTCTAACGCGCCTGCATCCACGCGTACATCTTCAATTCGCTCTCCTTCAAAATCGGCAACCATTTGTGCGGCTTCATGTTCGTGCCGGCTAATTTCCTCTTGCGAAAGAAGTCTTCTTTGATTAGGAACAATAAATTGACCAATATTTTGGCCAGGATGTAATAAAGAGAAAATCATGCTAATTGAATCGTTAGTTATTTAATGGTTATGAAATTCTAATAAATTAATTAAAAATTTTCAAAGAAAATGTTAAGAGAAAATAAAGAAGCTAGTATTGATAAGTTTTAATTTAAGAGAGGATGAATATGACCACATTTTTAAATAGGGAAAGTCCTTACCCCATTCTTCCCCTTATTCTATCGCGGGTATCCTATCGTGCTTTTGGCGAAGAGCGTTTAACAGAAGAAGAATTGATGGCTTTGTTCGAAGCCGCTCGCTGGGCGCCTTCTTCTTATAATAATCAGCCTTGGCGCTTTGTATACGGTAGAAGGGGAGAAAAAGAATGGGACATCCTATTTAATGTTCTCATCGAATTCAATAAGAGTTGGTGTAACAAGGCAGATACGCTCATTGCCGTTGTCTCGCACAATTTGTTTGAGCATAACAATAAGCCGGCCCGAACCTCTCACTTTGATGCGGGCTCTGCTTGGATGAGCCTGGCCTTGGAAGCGCATGCGAGAAATATCATTGCGCATGCCATGGAAGGATTTGACTATGAGGCTTTGAAAAAAAGCCTGTCTATTCCCGATACTTTCACTGTTGAGGCCATGATTGCCATTGGAAAGCCGGGAAATACAGACAGCCTTCCAGAAGAGCTGAGGAAAAGAGAGGTGCCTTCGACTCGCAAGCCTTTAAATGAAATAATTGCAAAGGGGGCTTTCCCTTTTAGCTGATTCTGCATCAAGCGTCCCTCAAAGCTCTTCTCATTAAAAGGCAAATCGATTAAAACGGCTATCCTTTGTTCATAAAAAGGTAGCCGTCATGCCCGTTTTTGTCTTTATTGATCTTGTCCTGAATGTCTTTGTGCGTCTCTACAAACAAGGCAAGTTAGCCTTTCAAAGGAGCGGGATTTTTCCCATAGGCTTCTGCTTAGCAGGTTTAGCCTATCTATCCAGCTGCACGCCTTCCCTTCCGGACGGCTGCTTTTATGGAATAGAAGAATTTATAGAGGACTCCTGCCGAATTCAGCAAGGCAAGCTAGCCATTTTGCAAATGGAAGAAAAAGACGAGGGATTAGAAGAGGGGATCATGGAGGTTTGCGAAGAGCAGATTATAGACGGCGATGTCTTGACCGTTGCATTCTTCCATCCCAAAAGGCAAGACCGCGTCAATGCATTGGAGGCCATCAATCAGCAAATGGGGTTTTGCGTTTGCGAAGGCTGCATTCGTTTACCGGAGCTTGACCAGGTAGAAGTGGCCGGTTTGACTCTGCAAGAGGCAAAAGAAAAAATACAAGGAATGTGCCGCGCGCAAATGTCGGACATGCAAGTGTTTATCAGCTATAAAAAGCGCCGTGAAAGACGGGTAGAGATCGTCGGGGCAGCTAAAGAGCATGTGATCGACGTCGATGGTAAAATGCGCCTCTATGAAGTATTGGCCAAAGCGCAGCTGACGCCGAAAGCCAATTTATTTAAAAGCTACGTTTTGCGAGAGGACCGCCTTCTTCCCGTCGACCTGTACAAATTATTGAACCAAGGGGACATGACCCAAAATATCGTCATGCAAGGCGGCGATAGGATCTTCATTGCGGATCGAGGCGATGCGACCGTGGCTATGATGGGAGAGGTGGGCAGAGCGGAATTGGTTGCCCTGCCTTATGGGTTTATTTCCTTAAAAGAGGCGATCGTCTCCGCCAATGGCATTCCCTTTACGGGAGATGAGCGGTGCATTCAGGTCATTCGCGGGAACTTGACTCATCCTAAGATTTACGTTCTGTCCTGGAACTGCATTCGGCATATTCCCAATGATCAGCTGCTCTTGATGCCGGGCGATACAGTCTATGTGTCCGAAAGGCCCCTTACGCAATGGAACCGCTTTATCAGCCAGCTGCAGCCCAGTATGTTGGGTCTACAAACGGGATATGGCTGCTACATCATTTACAGCAATTAGTTTCTTTTTCCGGGCTTGTATGAATTATACTTAACGTCTATTATCCGGAAAAAGGACTAAGCTCATGCGTGCCATGATCCTTCATCAGTCAAAAGAAGCGCTTCGGCTGGAAAATGTCCCTATTCCGGAGCCGGTGGATAAGGAAGTACTCATCCGAGTAGAGGCGTGCGGAGTCTGCCGCACCGACTTGCATGTATGGGAAGGGGAGCTGGCCCATCCCCATCTGCCGCTTATTTTAGGCCACCAAGTGGTGGGGACAATTGTCAAGCAGGGAGCCCAAGCCCGCCGTTTTGAGAACGGCGTGCGCGTCGGAGCGCCCTGGCTAGCGCGCAGCTGCCAGCACTGTCCTTATTGCTTGGCCGGTCAAGAGAATTTATGCGACCACGCTCTCTATCGCGGCTACCAACTCAATGGAGGCTTTGCCGAGTATTGTTTAGCGGACGAAGACTATGTTTTTCCCATACCCGAGCATTATTCCTCTTTACATGCCGCTCCTCTTTTGTGCGCCGGCTTGATCGGCTATCGCTCGCTGCGGCTCGCCGGAGAGGCACGGAAGCTTGGCTTTTATGGATTTGGGGCTGCCGCTCATCTGTTACTCCAAGTGGCCCGCCATCAAGGAAAAGAGGTCTATGCGTTTACGAGAAAAGGGGATGAGAAAGCCCAGGCCTTTGCCCGGCAATTGGGAGCTGTGTGGGCAGGCGCCTCGGAGCAGCCTCCTCCGGAGCCGTTGGATGCCGCACTTATCTTTGCATCCGCGGGGTATTTGGTGCCTCTGGCTTTGCAGGCCGTTCGCAAAGGAGGAAGCGTTGTATGCGCTGGCATTTATATGAGCGATATTCCCTCTTTTCCCTATTCGCTTCTCTATGGAGAGCGCGTGCTGCGCTCGGTCACCAATTTGACGCGCCAAGATGGCGAGGAGTTTTTTACGCTTCTCTTTGAAAAACCGATTGAAACGACCATTACTGTTTATGACTTGGAGCAGGCTAATCAGGCTTTAGCAGATTTGAGAGAGGGACGGCTGGTGGGATCGGCTGTATTGGCGATCGAATCCCACTAACCGTAAAACTAATTTGAACAAGAAGACGGCTTGCCGCATGGACAGCAGTTGTCGTGCTTGTGTGGTTTCTCGCTGCTGGAGGAATTTTGGTAATCTGTTAGGTAAAATCCCGAGCCTTTAAAGTGAAGCCCAGCGCCGCCGCCGACTTTTCTTTTCCATGTCTGCTGATTGCAGGAGGGACAGATAGTCAAGACGGGATCTGTGATTTTTTGCAAAATTTCCTGTTCGCAGCCGCAGCTAGAACAATAGTAGTCGTAATTGGGCATTATTTTAAACCAAGCGTTTAAGTGGTTGCCATTGATAGGGGAGTAAAACTCCCCATCAATGAATAGGAAGACCTGTAAAGCTGGTTGACAGCCTTACAGGTCGCGAATTGGCAAACGGCTACATCATGCCGCCCATTCCCATACCGCCCATGCCTCCCATGCCGCCCATACCCATTCCGCCCATGCCATCCATAGCAGGCATGCCGGCTTGCTGGGATTTAGGCTTGGGTTTATCGGTGATCATAGCGGCTGTTGTCAAGAGCAGTCCTGCGATAGACGCTGCGTTGACTAAAGCACTTTTGGTAACAAGAACAGGATCGATTACACCTGCCTGGAGCAAGTCTTTAAATTCATCAGTTAAGCCATCATAGCCATAAGCTCCACGCGCTTCGTAGATCTTTTCAGCGATGAGGTTGCCCTGTTTGCCGCAGTTATTGGCAATGGCTGTTGCTGGAGCAAAAGCCGCTTGCTGAATAATGGAGACGCCAATTGCCTCGTCGCCCGATAATTTGAGATTCTCCAAGCTTTTTACCGCTCGGAGAAGGGCGACTCCGCCTCCCGGAACGATCCCTTGAGCAACAGCTGCGCGCGTTGCATGCAAAGCATCTTCTACACGGGCTTTCTTTTCTTTAAGCTCCGTCTCTGTTGCTGCGCCGACGTTGACAACGGCAACGCCGCCTACCATTTTGGCTAAGCGCTCTTCCAATTTTTCCCTATCATATTTGGAAGTCGATGGGTTGTTGAGCTCGGCTTTAATTTGAGCAATGCGTTCCTTAACTTCCTCGGACTGTCCCGCTCCGTCAATAATGGTCGTCTCTTCCTTAGAAACTTTAATTGTTTTGGCGCGGCCCAATACTTCAGGACCGACTTCGTCTAAGTGCAGGCCTACTTCTTCCGACACGACTTTGCCGCCGGTCAAAATGGCAATATCTTGGAGCATAGCTTTGCGTCGGTCGCCGAATCCAGGCGCTTTAACAGCGCAAACAGCCATTCCGGCTTTGAGCTTATTGACGACTAAAGTCGCCAATGCTTCGCCATCGATATCTTCGGCAATGATAAGTAAAGGACGTGGACCCTTAGCCATAATTTTTTCTAGAACGGGAATGAGGTCTTTCGCTGCAGAGAGCTTTTTGTCCGTAATTAAAATGAAGGCGTTGGACAGCTCGACCGTCATGTGCTCGGCGTTGGTGATAAAATAAGGAGACACATAGCCTTTATCAAATTGCATGCCCTCGACATAGTCGACATGCGTCTCAATGCCTTTGGCCTCCGCAACGGAAATAATGCCATCTTTGCCCACTCTTTCCATGGCTTCGCCGATGATTTTGCCAATTTCTGCATCGTTATTGGCTGAGATGGTGGCAATTTGCTGGACTTCTTGAGCTGTATTGACGGGAGTGGCCAATTGATCCAATGCCTTTGTCATCGTTTCGACTGCATGCTCGATTCCACGCTTAATGCCCATTGGATTGGCGCCGGCCGTCACATTTTTGACTCCTGCCGTATAGATAGCTTCGGCCAACACAATCGCTGTTGTCGTTCCATCGCCTGCAGCATCGGATGTCTTGGCAGCCACTTGATTGACGAGTTGGGCGCCCATATTTTCAAACTTATCTTTAAGAGCGACTTCTTTGGCCACTGTCACCCCGTCTTTTGTCGAAAGAGGGGATCCAAACCCTTTATTGATCACGACATTGCGTCCTTTAGGACCTAATGTGACTTTAACGGCTTTCGCGAGGGTTCTTACCCCTTTTAAAATTGACTTTAAAGCCTCTTCATTAAATTGTAGCATCTTTGCCATAGGTCAATCCTTGATAAGGGTTAAGATAAAATTCCAAGAATATCGCTTTCAGATAAAATCAAATAATCTTCTTCGCTATCTTTAACTTCTGTTCCTGCATAGGCGCCAAAAAGAACGCGGTCGCCGACTTTAACGGAAATAGGCTCGACTTGTCCATTCTCATTCATTTTACCAGGACCGGCCGCAATGATTGTTCCCTCTCTTGGCTTTTCTTGTGCCGAATCAGGAAGCAAAATGCCGCCTTTAGAAGTTTGAGCCTTTGCACGTTGAACCACAACTCGATCCCCAAGGGGCTTAATCTTAGTAGCCATGATTGAATCTCCTGTTTTGAATTCTTGAATTAACGTAACTTTCACAAGGTATTTTAGAAGTGAACTCTATTTATGTCAAGGTAAGACCGTTATTTTTTAGCAAACAATTGCCTCAAGTGCCAGATTTAATCATAGAGGGGTAAGAGATAGGATCGCCGCTTAACAAGATAAGCGTCTCGTTCTTTTTGATGCAGGGCCCGCAATTTCCACGTTACATACGGTTCTTCTTTAATAATGCGATAGACTTCATCTGTTCCGTTCACTTTATTGAACATAGCTTGGCGCTGGGGGGCTGTTTCCAGGGCTTTCTTGAATTCCTCTGGATAAAGACTTTTTAACATGCCGATTAAGAGGTATTGAGTTGTAACGGGTAGATAGCTTTTGAAATCTGTGATGACAATCAAGACGCCTTGGCAGTCTTGATGGGCGAAGCGGCCAAAAAAGGGGCGGTAATGAAAGGGCTGAAAGTGGACCCCGGGAAAGCGTTGCTCGTTGAGCTTTTGAGAGAAAAGCGCAGCGTCGATCCAGGGAGCGCCCACGATTTTAAAAGGAAGTGTATAGCCGATTCCAATATTGACGATTTGCAGCTCTCCTAGCAATCCTGTTGTTGGGTAATAAAAAACCGTTTGGGCTTCCGGGACATGCGGGCTGGTGGGAATCCAGGTGAGGTTGGTATCGGCAAAAGTCATGTGACGTTTCCATCCCTGCATGGGGACAACGGTTAAAGAGCAGCCGATTTGATACTCTCCATTGAAATACAGGGCAAGCTCGCCAATGGTCAAGCCATGGCAATAGGGAACATTGATATAGCCAACAAAAGAGCGCCATTTCTCTTCCAGAAGAGGACCGTCGACGACCAGGCCGCCCAGCGGATTGGGACGGTCTAGAACAAGGACGGGAATGTGCTGCTTAGCCGCTTCTTCCATGGCATAAAATAGCGTGGAAATATAGGTATAAGAGCGAGAGCCGATGTCTTGAATATCATAGACCAGTAAGTCCAGTTCTTTGAGCATGGCCGTTGTTGGACGACGCGTGCTTCCATGAAGGCTATAAATGGGAATGCCAGACGGATCCTGGGAGTGCTTGACCTTTTCATCGGCATAGTGGACGCCTGTTAAGCCATGCTCGGGAGCGAATAAGGCGGCCAGTGTATACCCGTACTTGTGTTGTTGACTCTTAAATAATTCAATCGTGGATTGGCGCTCAGCGTTGATGGCGGTATGGTTGGTGATCAGCCCAATGCGCTTTCCTTTGAGAAGAGAGCAATAAGCGGGCGTAAAAAGATTATCTATGCCTAATTTGACGTCGGCCAATAGGAGGAAAGGCGAGGGAAGCAAAGATAAAAAAGCGAGTAAGGATAAGAAGATGTTTTTAAGCATGCCTGATGAAAATAGTATGGGGAAAAAACTCCAAACTCAGGTTTTTAGCAATTTCTTCTTAAGTAATCCAGTGAAATTGAAAGCGGCAGAAGAATTAAACTCTAAACACAGGTTACTAGGGGAAAAACCTCGACTCTAGGCATGAGCAATGGTCATCCATCCTTTTTGAAAGAATTCCTTGCCCCAATCGGAAAAAGAAGGCTTGAAATCCGCTTTTTCCAAAAGGAGCCGATGGGAATTAGCGATAGGAAGGGTGGAGCGAGCAAGCTTCCGCGCTGCGTCTACAGGCTTCCGCGCATTCTTGGCAATAGCGGGATTGCATGCGCCCGCATTCATTGGCGCATTGCCGGCAAATATTGCCGCAAAGATCCAGAACCTGCTGGGTCCATTCCGAATTGCAGCTTTTAAATTTAACGGCCAAATCGCACAGTTCAGCGCAGTCATTGCACAGGCAGGCGATGCGCTGATGGCCTTCTTCAATGCACTTCTTCGCGCAAGCCTTGCAAATGCTCAAGCATTCCATGATGGCATGCATTTCAGGCGTATCTAAATTGGAGTATTGAGTTCCAGTCATTTTGGGGTAAGCCATATAATCTCCTGGTTAAAGTTAAAATTTGAATAAGTCCTTCTATTGAATGGGATCCTTATAAAAATATTAATAGTAATAAACAGCTCGTTCATACAGAAGGAGATGGCAAAGAAAAGGAAGGCGGACTCTATTTCGCAAAAGCTTCCCTGTTTCGAAAACGCATAAGAGGGCTTAGGTCAAATGATGCGAGCCTTTCCTTCACCCTAGAGAGAATACTAAATCTTATCAATAAAATTTTTTAATTAAACCCTTGGCAAATAGCTGCCAATTCATAGCTGGTTGGGCAAAGTTCAAAAAGAAAACAACTGCTTTTGCGATGAATAGATAAATAAAAGACTGATTATCAATATGAAAGGGCTTGTAATCTCTTCGATGGTCACTTCTATTATAGCTTATTTCAAAAAAATAGTCATAAGAGACTGCTGGCGAATTTATTCTTATCTCGAATCTCGATCATTGGCGTTTTAATACATCCTCTCTTGGATAAGAGTCACCAGTCTTTTCTTATTGGCGATTAGCCGACTTTATTCCATTTAGGAAAAGCTTTTTTAAAAGAGAATAGTCTGTTATAACAGAGCGCTTATTTTAAACTCTTTAACGCAAGGTTAAAATATGGAAGAGTCTCCCCTCCTTCAAAAGGCTAAATCTCAAATTCAATCCGTTAAAAGCCGTACACTTTCTTTGGAAGAAAGAAAAGAGGCTGCGATTGCCTTGGCAGGCCTGATGTTAGAGGAGGCTCAACGTATCCAAACCGCTTCAGAAAGACGCCAGCAAGAGCAGCTCGCGCGCATGATGAATGATCCCATTGGGAAAGTGTTCACAACGGCTATTACGGATCAATGCTTCAGAAGCCAGAATCCCTATCGGGTGGCGGATCAGCTGACTTATGTAATCAAAAAATATGGGGTGCCCAAGTACTTGACGACTGATAAGCGGCTAGCCTTAAAAATTTTTACAGTGGTAGGCCGTTCGCTTTCGCGCTTGATTGTCCCGCTGACTATTCAGCTCATCCGCAAAGAAACGACCAGCGTTATTCTACCTGGCGAGGAAGACCAGCTGGCCAAGCATATGCAGAAGCGCCGGCAAGAAGGAGTCCGGATCAATCTCAACCACTTGGGAGAGGCGATCTTAGGAGAAGAAGAAGCGCAGCATCGCTTGCAAATCTATTTGGATGATTTGGCTAAGCCTGAAGTCGAGTATATCTCCGTAAAGATTTCAACCATTTACAGCCAGATCAATTTATTGGCATGGGAAGAGACGCTGGATATTCTAGCTGACCGTTTGCGGCAACTTTATCGAGCGGCCAAGAGGCATCTCTATATCCGTCCGGATGAAAAGGCCGTTCCGAAGTTTGTAAATTTGGATATGGAGGAGTACCGCGATTTGAATTTGACAGTCGCTTTATTCCGCAAAGTATTGGACGAATCCGAATTTTATCAATATGAAGCAGGCATTGTTCTACAAAGCTATTTACCTGATTCTTACCTCATTCAGCAAGAATTGACAATTTGGGCGATGCAGCGCTTGGCGCGTGGGGGGGCTCCCATTAAGATCCGCATTGTCAAAGGGGCAAATTTGGCAATGGAGCAATTCGAGTCTGCTCTTCGCCTCTGGCCACAGGCGCCTTATTCTTCCAAGGCGGATGTTGATGCCAATTATAAGCGCATGGTGACGTACGGATGCGAAAAAGATCATGCCCAGGCCGCTCATTTAGGCATTGCAAGCCATAATTTATTCGACATTGCTTATGCCATGTTGCTGCGGTCTGAAAAAGGGGTAGAAAAAGAAGTCTGCTTTGAAATGTTGGAGGGAATGGCAGACCATATGCGCCGCGTTGTCCAGTACTTGTCCGGCGATATGCTGCTTTATTGCCCGGCTGCCACAAAAGCCGAGTTTCAAAATGCCGTCGCCTATCTTGTCCGCCGCTTGGACGAAAATACGGCTCCCGAAAACTTTTTACGCCATGCCTTTGATCTGAAACCTGGGACGGAGCAATGGCAGAACCAGGCAGACCTTTTTGCCCGCGCCTGCTTGAATTATCAAACGGTCTCTTATTTGCCAAGACGGACGCAGAATCGCCTAAGCGAATCAGCCGTCCAAGAAAAGGGAGTGAAGTGCTTTCAGAATGAGCCGGACACCGACTGGTCTTTGCCGCAAAACCGTAAATGGGCAGAAAAAATCATGCAGGATTGGAAGGCAAAAAAGATCAAGCCCGTTCCGCTCGTCATTGGAGGGAATTATTATGGCCCGCAGGGACAAATTGGGAAGGGGGAAGATCCTGCACAGCCAGGCGAGGCGCTTTATCAATATACTCTCGCAACGGAAGAGCAAGTCGACCACGCTTTGAAAATCGCCCAGGAAAACGAAAAGGGCTGGTCGCAGACGTCCATTCAAGAGCGGGCCCATCTGTTGGCCAAAATTGCCCAGAACATGTGTCTGCATCGCGGCGATTTAATTGGAGCGATGGTTGCCGATACGGGTAAAACGATAGCAGAGGCCGATATTGAAGTATCAGAAGCCATCGATTTTGCCACTTACTATAGCGCAAGCTTGCTGGAATGGGGCAACCTGGCAGACATTAAATGGAAGCCGAAGGGGACAATTTTAGTGGCTCCGCCGTGGAATTTTCCTTGTTCGATACCGGCTGGGGGCATTCTAGCTGCTTTAGCGACGGGTAACTGCGTCATTTTTAAGCCGGCAGCAGAATCCGTATTAGTCGGATGGCAGCTTGTTCAGCTTTTTTGGGAAGCCGGGATCAGTCAAAGCGTCCTGCAATTTATCACTTGCGAAGACGATCCTGTCGGAAGCCGGCTCATTCGCGATCCTCGCATCGCTGCCGTTGTTTTGACAGGAGCGACATCCACCGCCAAATTGTTCTTGAAAATGCGTCCCGATTTAGACTTGATGGCCGAAACGGGCGGAAAAAACACTTTGGTCATTACCGCCATGTCCGATCGCGACTTGGCAATCAAAGACCTTGTCCATTCAGCCTTCGGCCATGCAGGTCAAAAATGCAGCGCTTGCAGCCTCGCTATTTTAGAAGCAGAGGTCTATGACGATCCGCATTTCCGCAAGCAATTGCGCGATGCGGCTGCCAGCTTAGCCGTTGGATCGCAATGGGACCTAAAAACACGTGTCAATCCCTTGATTCGCGCTCCCAATCCGACCCTGCTGCAAGGATTGACGCAATTGGAAGAAGGGGAAGAGTGGTTGCTTGAGCCTAAGCAGGACCCCAACAATCCTCAGCTCTGGAGCCCAGGCATTAAATTAGGCGTCAGGCCCGGCAGCTTTACCTTCCAAAATGAATTATTCGGGCCTGTGCTAGGATTGGTCCGAGCGGAGACATTCGCCGAGGCATTGGACTTGATGAATCAAACGGCTTATGGCCTGACGGCAGGCATTCATTCGCTTGACGAACGCGAACAGCGGGAATGGCTGAGCCGCATTGAAGCGGGCAATTGCTATATTAACCGCACGATCACAGGAGCAATTGTTGAGCGCCAGCCTTTTGGAGGGTGCAAAGAAAGCAGCTTTGGAAAAGGCTCGAAGGCAGGAGGGCCGAATTATCTCGTGCAGTTCATGCATGCCGAGCAGACCTCGCTTCCCCAAGAGGGTCAGGAGCCCAAGGGAGAGGCGCTCTCTTTCGTCAACTCTGTCGGTCAGCAAAGCCTCTTGCCTTCTGAAGACGTACAGCGTTGGCAGGCGGCTGTCAAGAACTATGCCTTTTATTATAACCGCTATTTTTCCAAGGCGCACGATCCAAGTTTGGTGATGGGACAGGACAATCTGCAATGCTATAAGCCGCGTTCGCATTTATTGCTGAGAGGCCAGCAAGGAGATGCCCTCATCGATCTATTGCTTGTGATGGCCGCGGCCTTGATCTGTTCAACTCAATTAGAAGTCAGTATCGAAGATCCCGCCATTGCCGCTCAATTGCATAAGCTCGCCCTTCCCCCATCTCTAACTATTGTCCAAGAGACTGAACAAGAATTGATCAAGCGTTTAGAAAAAGGCCGCATTAAGCGCGTAAGGCTGCTTCGATCTCCCTCGCAGCCCTTGCAGGAGGCTTTTGCCCAGGCTGCTTGCCATCTCAACCGCGGCCCTGTTTTAGCGAATGGCAGATTGGAGCTGCTTCATCTTTTAAGGGAAGTGAGCATCAGCCGCGACTATCATCGCTATGGCAATTTAGGCGATCGTGAAAATGAGCCTAGGCATCCTCTTCCCGGGAGTCCCGAGGAACAGCAAATGGCTTGCGGAGCATGTGCGTGCCATGAGTGATTTATTGAAATTGAATGTGCAGCAGCGGGAAGCCGTTACAGCTTTGGAAGGCCCAGTCTTGGTTTTGGCTGGAGCGGGATCGGGCAAAACGCGAGTTGTAACTACGCGTATCGTCCATTTGATTGAAAACGGCGTGCCGCCTTCCCGGATTTTGGGTGTGACATTCACAAATAAAGCGGCAGAAGAAATGCGGGAAAGGGTCCGCAAGCTGACAAATCATCAAGTGCTTATTTGCACTTTCCATAGCTTAGGCGCGCGCGTGCTGCGCGAATCGATCTACGCTTTGGGCTATCAGCGCGATTTTACCATCTATGATGAAGACGATGTAGAAAAGCTGTTGAAGGCGTGCCTTGTCGAGCTCAATCTGAAAGACAAAAAGATGGACATTAAACCTTTCCGCCATTTGATCTCGCAGGCAAAAAATGCCTTGCAAACGCCGGACCAGCTTCTGCATGCCGAATGGACAACCGATGTCGAACAAGCTTTCCCTCAGGTATACGCGCTTTATCAAAAAAAGCTGCAAGAATATCAAGCTGTGGACTTTGACGACCTGCTCTTTTTAACTGTCAAGGTGTGGAAAGAGCATCCCGGCTTATTGACGCGCTATCAAGAACGGTGGGCCTTTGTCCTGATTGATGAATATCAGGATACGAATGCCGCTCAATATGCGATGGCGCGCTTGCTTGTCGAGAAAAGGCGTAATTTATTTGTCGTAGGAGATCCCGATCAGTCCATTTATTCCTGGCGTGGCGCCAATATCCAAAATATTTTGAACTTCGAGCGGGACTATCCGGGAGCGAAAATTATCCGCCTGGAGCAAAACTATCGCAGCCATACGCATATCTTGCAGGCGGCCAATGCGCTGATCAGCCATAATGCCAACCGCTATGAGAAAAAGCTTTGGAGCGATCTTGGCCCCGGAGAAAAAATTAAGCTTTTTATCGGCGAAGATGAGAGGGCTGAAGCGGATTTTGTGGCAACGCAAATTGCCCAACACCGCTCCAAGCAAAGCATCCCCTTAAATGAAATGGTGGTCTTCTACCGGACAAATGCTCAGTCGCGTGTATTCGAAGACTATCTATTGGGTAGGGGGGTTCCTTATATTATTGTAGGAGGGCTTTCTTTTTATCAAAGGCGTGAAATCAAGGATATTCTGGCTTTTTTGCGCATTGCGCAATCCGGCGCCGATTTCATTTCTTTTGCCCGCACGATCAATCTTCCCAAGCGGGGCCTAGGAGAAGCTTCAATAGAAAAGATACGCCAAGGGGCTAATGAAGAAGGAATGACAATCCTGGCTTATTGCGAAGCACTGCTAACAGAGAAGCCCTTGCGCTCTATCTTACGCCTGTCTGCTAAGCAAAAAGAGGGAGTAGCCGACTACATGCGGATCATTCATGAACTGCGCCAGTTGGCTAAACAAGGATCAATCCGGGACTTGGTGTTAGCTGCCATTGAAGGGACAGGCTATCTGCCCTATCTTATGGAGGATAAAGAGACCTATGAGGAAAGACGGGAAAACTTAGATGAATTGATAGCTAAAGCCGTTGAGTGGGAAATGTCGGCGCCAGACCCTTCTCTTGAAGCCTTCCTAGAAGAATTATCTTTAAAGTCCAGCTTAGACGAAGCGGATCAGTCGCAAGACCGGCTAAGCTTGATGACAATCCATAACGGCAAGGGGTTGGAGTTCAAAGTGACCTTCTTAGTCGGCCTCGAAGAAGATCTCTTTCCGCATGTCAATTCCAAGAATAATTCCGAGGAAATTGAAGAAGAGCGGCGCCTGTGCTACGTCGGTATTACACGTGCTAAGGACTTCCTTTACTTGAGCTATTGCCATACGCGTTATTTATGGGGAAATTTGCGTATGCAAAAGCCCAGCCGATTTTTAAAGGAAATTCCAAATGAGCATTTGGAAAGATGCAGGCAGAGCCAGCAGGTTTCCCGGGCAGCTTTATGGGAGGCCCCTTCGCAAGAGCGCGTGAAGTATGTCGAACAGCCCTTACCAAAGCAAACAGAGGAATTTTCGCCGGGAGATACCATTTTCCATAAAGATTTTGGTATTGGACAGATCAAAGAGGCTTATCAAGGATCAATGGGGCTTACCTATAAAGTGCTATTTTCCAAAGATAATAGTTTAAAGACTTTAGTGGCCAAATATGCCATTTTAAACCGTCTTTAAGGCATTTCGATCAAACGATCATTTCCTCGTGCACCGATTATCTTCTGTAATAAGGATAAGTTGAGTAGGATCCGCTATAGCCAGGAGAATAGTAGCCTGCATTATAGTTAGGGTAGTTCGTATAGTAAACGGGATTGGGATTGTAGGGATAATTGGTCTCATACAGTTCGTTGGCAGGTTTTTCTACGTCATTGGTGCCTATATTGTAACGAATGTTTCCCCCATATTCAAAGCTGCTATTGGGATTGTTATAATAGCGGTTCATTTGATAATAGTTTTCGCGAAAGTCTCCTGAATAGGTCGGATAGCCTGTTCCTGCCGAATAAGGGTAATAAGGCGACCCTGAATAATAGGGAGTAGTAGAAGGCGTTGTAGCATAATAGCCGGTTCCTGCCGGAATATACGTATAGCTAGGCCGAGTGGGAACATAGGTATATCCCTGGGTATAAGACGATGGATAGGCTTGATTTCCGGCCGTTGAATAGGTGGAATAATAGGGATAGGATATCCCCGTCCCTGTAGGGACATAAGTATAGTTGGTGTAGGCGGCTGTCGAAGGCGAATAGTAAGCCGTTGTAGAGGCCGTATAAGCAAGAGCTGTCTCATTGCCCCCGTCTCCCCCGTAATCTTGATAGTCATATCCCTCTGGAGGAGCATAAGAGCCATCTCTTCGATAAACGGGCGGCTGGTCTCCTCCTTTTAAATAGTCATCTCTGTCGGCCCGCCAATTTTCCCGGTAATCCCAGTCATATTTATAATAATTGCGATTATAGAGCGATTTGTCATCGTTTCTTCCATGAAAAGCCAATGCTTTTTCCTGTTTGTTATCTTGTGCGGAGAGAGAGGAAGCCGATTGAAGAGAAGAGGAATCGGCATACACAAAAGCACTCATCCATAAAAATAAATGGCATAAGGCTTGAAAGGAACGCTTGAATAAATGAGAGGACAACATAAACCTCCAAATAACTAAAATGGCAATAGAATGTCTTTATACTTTAGCAGCCTAGGCAAAATAACCTAGGCTGTTTAATTTTAACTGCTTGGTTATCGATTATAGGATGAATAACCGCTATAGCCTGGTTGGCTGACAAAGGGGCCGCCTGGGTTATAGGATGAGTTATAGGATTGGTTTCGATAATAAGACTGGTTTTCATACGGTTGATTTTGGTAGTTAACCTGGTTTTGATAAGGCTGGGCTTGGTAATAGGATTGATTCTGATAAGACTGGCCTTGGAAGTAAGGTTGGTTTTGATAATAGCCGCTATTTTCAGAACCATATCCATTGTAATTGTTATAGCCTGTATAATTGCTATAACCGCTATAATTATTGTTCCTATAGCCATTATAGTTGTTTCTATAGTAACCATAGTTGCCATTATTCCCATTGTAATAGCCTTGTCTACGCGTCTGATAGCGATCATCGCCGGCATCATAGCCAATTCCTGGAGGACCGTAAGGATGGTTTTCACGGTAGGCTTGGGCTTGTGTTTCCCCTTTATAGAAAGCATCTCGATTATGGCGCCAGCTCTCTTTATAGTCCCAATCCCCTGTGAAATGATCACGGCGAGGATGTTCGTTAATATATTCTTCGTACTGATACTCTTGGTTGTCTTGATAAGCGATCTCTTCCCTTCCTGGAGAAGAGGAGTCCTTATTGCTTTGAGGAGGATAAGTATTAGGAGTTTTGGGATTCGCATTTTTTTGATTTTGATTAGGCAAATTCTGATTTTGATCAGAATGCATACTGGAAGCTGTACCGGAGCTTTGATAAGACTGAGCAGATAAGCCAGAGAACGAGAAGAGGGTTAAACTCAATAATGTATAAAAAGAATACTTGTTGAAATACGTTGTTTGCATAGAGACCTCCGCATATTAGCTATAAAATTTAAGAACATGAACGTATGGGCTAAGTCATCAAACACAGGCCTTCCTTCCTTGCCTTTATCTAAAGATAGATTCTCTCATGGAAAAGAAGCCAAGCGACTGATAGACGATATGGAGCTAAAATTTATATTTTTTCTTTCCCTTAAAAGGATTTGGCAGCTTCATCAACAGTATCAAAAATATCAAAGATGCGATTCATGGAAACAAGCTCAAACATGGCCTTGATGTGCTTATTCAAATTAACAAGCTTCAGCTTTCCTCCTTGATTATGCAAGGTCCTTTGCACGGCCAGAAATGACCCTAGTCCAGAACTATCGATGAAGTAAAGCTTATTTAGATCAAAGATCAACTGGGATAAACCTGTTGCACGAACGAGTTCTAAAACTCCTTCTTTAAAAGCGGGTGCGCCTTTGGCATCCAAATTTTCTCCTTGAGGTGTAATGATTAAGATTTTGTCTTGAATGTAATGTGTGAATTGCATGCATTCCTCTTCAGAAAAGTAGCGTTTAAAAATGCGAAAATGATTCCATCCATTTGGCAATGCTTTAGGCATATAAGCAATTTGATTTGTGAGCTGTTGGACGATGAAAAAGCCAAACCCGCTTTCTAGTTCCCCTGCTAAATTGGGATGCTTAATCTCCGAAGGATTAAAGGCTTTGCCTTTATCAGAAAGCGTAAAATAGATTCCCTCATTATTTAGTTGAGCTTCAATGAGAATCTCTCCTTTAGATTGATCGGTATAACCATATTTGACAATATTGCAGAAAATTTCGTTAACCGCTAACTGGAGCTCCCATCCGATCTTTTCAAAGTCGCTAGGAATGTTCTGGCAGACTTGATGGACAAAGGAGCGGACTGATTGAAGTTGCGATAAGTCGCTAGAAAACTTTGCCGTCTTAGAAGGCAGTAAGGAGGGAAATTGGTTTTCTTTGATTTTGATGGCAAGAAGAAAATGTTCTCCTTTTCCGGAAGAGGGAGAAAAAGAGCCGGCCTTCTCTCGAAGCTTACTGGTTAAATGCTGCGCATCGGATTGAAAGTGGCTCTTAATGATTTTAATGGCCTCTTCTTTTAATTGTTCGTTTGTGCAAAAAAGGAACCAATCCCCGGGATGGACCAACGTGTGAATTAATTGTAGGGGTTGGTCGATTAACGGATTTAAAGGATCCTGGCAGGATTCCAAGCGCACTGTTTCGAGGCCTCGATTAATTTGTAAGACATCTCCTAATCCGCAGTTTAGGTATGTCAAGGTTTGGTAGGCCAAATTGATACGGGCATAGAATAAAGAAATAGAGATATTTAAATCTTTGAGGATTGGAAAGAGATCTTTCTGCAAAGTTTCAATGATTTCTTGGGGTGTTAAAAAAGTCTTTTCCCATAAATGATCCCTATTAAGATAGTAGCCTTTTAAATAAGAAGGAGAAAGGCGACGGAGGGCAAATTTAATGGCCGCCGAAACAATTAAACCAGCTGGTTGAGATAAGGGCGTATATCCAATCAATACATCGATTATCGTCGAGGATAAAGAAGTCACATCAAAAAAGATGGCTTGATTTTGAGGGGCTAAGTAAAATTTATCGACAGTGAAACTGGAAGTTTCCGAAGGAAGCGCAGTCAAAAGCTTCTGATAAAGATGCTCCAAGAGCTCAGAATCTTGCACAGTCTTCCCGACCATTGCTTTTTTCCTTTAAATGGCATGCCACTTAGGCTTAAGTTAGATTATTTAAAGTCATCTGCTAAAACTGGCGTTTTAAAGATGGGGACTGCTCTTTGCCAAGCCGTTCTTTTTCCCATCTCCATAGAAGAGCCGTTTAATCGATAGACGTTCGCCATCGCAAACGGTTAATCCTTCTTGGCCGACTGTATACGCATTAAGGATAAGAAGGGGTAAGAGACCGCCATTGAGTAAATTATCATTCTTTCCTCTTCTCCTATTCATCAACTTTAGAATCAATAAAAATTTTTTATTGTCAAGCTTAGTTGTGTTAAGATAAAAGAGAATAAAAGAAGGTATATATGAGCTCTAAACCCGAACTTCCTGCTATGCAATTGCAGCAACAGCAAAAGCAAGCGCTCAATCTTACACAACGCCTCATTATGTCTGCTCATATGCAACAAGCTATTCGTTTGCTGCAGATGCCAGTCATGGAATTGGAACCTTTTATTGAAGAGCAAATTGTCTTGAATCCTCTTTTAGAAATAAATGAGGAAAGCGGCGATAAAGAAGAGGGGAGTACCGGAGAGGAAAAAATCGCGGAAAGGGGTGAAGAAGAGAAAGAAATTGTCATTGACGACCGGGACTTAAGCATTTTAACGCGTTTGGAAGAGGATCTACGCGATCACTTTTCTGCTAATGAAAATCCTCCTCTTAAGCGTTCATCAGAAGAAGACAAATTGAAAGCTTATCTGGAAAATTCAATATGCGCAGAGCCAAGTTTATATGAACAGCTCATGAGCCAAGCTAGGGATTCTTTTGAAAATGCCGAGGAACGAGAAATAGCCAAGATTTTGATCGGCTATATCGATGAATTCGGTTTTTTAAAAACCCCTCTCCAGGAAATCTGTGTGCTTCATCATTTGCCCGATCAAGAGGTTAAAAAGGTCTTAAGAGAAATTCAAACCTTCGAACCTTATGGAGTAGGAGCCTCGAGTATTCAGGAGTCTTTGCTCATCCAAATGCGCTGCCTGCATAAAGAACATACGCTTGCCTATCAGCTTCTGCAAGATCATTATGACGACCTTTTGCACAATCATATTCCTGCTATCCAAAAAACATTAAAATGCTCTTATGAAGACATTCAAAAAGCAATTGAAAAAGATATTGCCAAATTGGATTTGCATCCAGGCATGCACTTCTCTTCCCGCCCCACTCAGCCAATTGTTCCCGATGTAAGCCTGCGCCAAGAGGGGGATCAGCTTATCGTAGAAGTCGACCGCGACCGCGCTCCCAATTTGCGGCTCAATCACCGCTATTTGCACTTATTGAATGATCCGTCCACCGCTTCTGAAACCAAGCATTTTCTCAAACGACATCTTTTCTCTGCTCGCTGGCTTGTACGCAACCTGCAGCAGCGTTATTCCACCATTGAAAGAATCGCCCAATCCCTTGCACAGAAGCAGTATGATTTCTTTATGAAGCCGAATGGGACGCTGAAGCCCCTGACAATGAAAATGCTAGCGGATGAATTAAATCTGCATGAGTCCACAATCGCCCGTACGGTGGCAAATAAATATATCAACAGCCCTCGCGGAATCTTTCCTCTGCGCGCTTTCTTCACGACAAAATATATCTCGGAAGAAGGAGAAGATTTATCGGCTAAAACGGTCAAAGATGCCATTTTGGACATGATTGCAGCCGAAGATAAACAACACCCTCTTTCCGATGAGAAAATTTCAACTTTATTAAAGCAAAGAGGAATTAATTGCGCACGACGCACAGTTGCAAAGTACCGCATCGCCCTGCAACTTGGCAATACACAGCAACGCAAGAAATTCCACTAACATTCTTATAATCCGATATTTATAAAGTATCTTCTCTTTCTTTTTCTTTCTTTTAAAACTTTTATTTACGATCAATTATGTTAATTGAAATTTTACAATTAATTTTTTTAAATTTTTAGTCTTTACTAAAACTAATTCATGTGATTACATATGTCCCCTTATTAGTTGGAGTTTTCCAATTAAAAAGGTGTTTTTGTTTTGAAAACAAATTTGAAATTAATCTTATATAGGAATTGATTATGAAAAAAATATTAACGCTGATTTCATCTGTTATCTGTTTATTTGTCGCATCAACTGCTTCTGCTAATCCCTGTTATGAATCCTATTCAAATGAATGTGCGAATGTTTGTGTAAACGAGTGTGCTCCTGGGCATTTTTATGTAGGCGCTTTTGGCGGAGCAAATTGGTTGAATTTCCATCATTTTCATGGTGTGAAGCCAAAAATGAAAGTGGGCTATACAGGGGCGTTATCAGCAGGTTATAAATTCTCTTCTGGAGTTCGTGTTGAAGGCGAAATCGCTTATAGAAGAAATGAGCTTAAGACTAGATCCGAAGAATTTTCTACTTATGATTCTTTGCACCATGTCAAAGTAAAGGGCCATACTCATTCTTGGGCTTACATGGCAAACGTCCTTTATGATTTTGATCAAGTATCTGATTGCCTATATGGAATTACTCCTTATGTTGGCGTAGGCGTAGGCTATGCTAAAATTCATGCGCAAATCAAAGCGCGCGATGGCTATAATCATGTAAGATTTAATGGCCATAGCGATGGATTTGCTTATCAAGCCATTGCTGGTGCTGATTACCGTTTGACAGAGAAAACTTCAATCGGCGTTAAATACACCTTCTTTGAAGGCAGAAAAAAAGCGCAAGACCACAGTGTTGGCGTAGCTTTAACGCAAGCGTTCTAAGCTTTCCCTTGCAAGCGTAGCTTGCTGCTATAAGGCCATTTAGGCAACTGCCTAAATGGCCTTTATATTAAGTCTCTTGCATAACTGATTGCATTTTAGATTCGAATTATTTTCCGAATTAATTGAGAAAATAATCCGAATATGAAGCGCTGCCAGTCATGCAAGGGATTTATTTTAAGAAGCTGATGAATGTCATTTCTATGCTGGAGGCAAGACGCCGTTTAAGCTAAATGCTTTTGGATCGCCTTTTGGGGCTCATTTTGGGTATGGCAGATAGAAGAGCCTGCGTATAAGGGTGTTCGGGATTCTCAAATAAGGCCTGAGTTGGCCTGCTTTCTACTATCTTGCCTTTATAAAGGACGGCAATGCGGTCTGCAATATGGCGAATGACGGATAGATCGTGGGAAATGAACAGATAGCTTAGCTGAAGCCTTTCTTTTAGCTCCATTAGCAAGTTCAAAATTTGCGCTTGAATGGATACGTCCAATGCTGAGACAGCTTCATCGCAGACGATTAGCTTTGGATTCAGGGCAATCGCCCGCCCGATGCAAATGCGTTGCTGCTGTCCTCCTGAAAATTCATGCGGATAGCGTTCCATCGTATCTGGAGAGAGCCCGATTTGGCTTAATACCTCTGCAGTCCGCTCAAGCTGCTCGTCTTTATTTTTCACGATTTGGTGGAAGAGAAGCGCTTCTCCGATGCTTTCGCGGATGGTTTTACGTGGATTAAGTGAAGAATAAGGGTCTTGAAAAACCATTTGAATATCTTTCCGCAAGTTTTTCAACTGCTGAGGGGAAAGGGCCATCAGGTGCTGATCCATAAAAGTGATTTCCCCCGCTGTCGGTTCTATAAGCCGGATGGCGGCTCGTGCGGCTGTGCTTTTGCCGCAGCCCGATTCGCCCACCATGCCCAATACCTCTCCTTGCGCAATTGAAAAATCAATTCCGTCTACGGCTTTAACCCATCCGACTTGCTTGCGGAATAAACCGGCATAAATCGGAAAATATTTTTTAAGGCCTTTAATATCTAATAAAGGCTTCATTTTTTCTCCAGGCTAGACTGTTCAAGCTGGTGCCGGCTCTCGGCGCTTTGGTCATAAAGCCAGCATTTGGTGATATGGTCTGGGCTTAGGCTAAAATCGGGCACATTTCCCGAGCGGCATTTTTCCATGGCAAATGGGCAGCGGGGATGGAAGCGGCAGCCTGATGGCATATGGCGAAAAGAGGGGACTTGTCCTTTAATGGGTTTTAGCTTGCCTTTGGGGCTGGACAAGGAAGGCCGCGATTGAAACAGTCCCAGGGTATAAGGGTGGGCGCAATGTTCAAAGATATCTTCGGATGCCCCTCTTTCAATTCCTTGTGCGGTATACATGACGATCACATCATCTGCCATTTCAGCGACGACACCCATATCATGGGTAATCAGGAGAAGAGCCATGCCATTCTTTTCTTGCAAATCGCGGATCAATTTCAAAACTTGGGCTTGAATGGTGACATCTAATGCAGTCGTGGGTTCATCTGCGATTAAGACGTCAGGTTCGCACATGAGGGCCATGGCGATCATAATGCGCTGCTTGAGTCCGCCGGAGAGTTGATGCGGATAGTTGCTTAAACGTTTATCGGCATCCGGAATACCGACTGCCTGCAAGGCGTCGCGTGCGCGTGCTAATGCTTCATTACCAAATAGATTTAAGTGCATTTCAGCCACTTCTATCAATTGATTGCCTATCGTATAGACAGGATTTAAAGCGCTCATGGGATCTTGGAAAATCATGGCAAGCTTAGAGCCTCGTATGCGGCGCATCTCTTTTTCGCTTAAAGCTAACAAATTTGCTCCCTTGTAGATCACGTCACCTTCAGGCGGAAGGGCGGGCGGCTGGGGAAGAATGCGCATCAAGGAAAGGGCTGTCATGGACTTGCCGCAGCCCGATTCGCCTACAAGCGCCAAGGTTTTTCCTCGATAAAGGTCAAATCCCAATTTATCCACAATTGTCCAACGATCCTTGCCAATTTGCAGTTTCGTCGTCAGGTTGCGCACGCTTAAAATAGGAGGAGGCATAAAATCGTTTTATTCAAGTTAAAGGAAGAAGAAATGTGCAGAATATCGATCGGCATGATCCTTCAAAATTTATCAAATTTTTAATGAGGTTTACTTTTAATCGCCTTTTTGACGTATTTTGGAGCTATTTTAGGAATTTTAATTCGTCAGTTAATAAAAAAAATAATATATAATTAGGAAAGGGTTTAAAGAGAAGCTTTATAACCCGGATTTTGAATTTTTTGTCCTTTGAACTGGCTTAAAGCTTCGGAGATAAAAAACAAAAACTCAGGTTAATAAATTTATAAATTCAGTTAACTATTCCATTTGTTTATGAATGCATAGAACTGGTCAGTAATCTATCTCTTAGATTAAATAGAAAAGGACTGAACCTATTTAATGAGGAATGGGGTTTAAAATGACAGATCAAGATCGTAATCCGATTATCCGAAAGAAGGGCGATCCCAGGGATCACATGGCGAATGAGCGAACATTCTTGGCTTGGATAAGGACAAGCATAGGGATCATGGCATTCGGTTTTGTTGTAGAAAAATTTTCTTTATTCATGAAGCAAATCGCCTCTCTTTTAGGTGAATCCCATTTACCATCTCTCCCTCATTTTTCCTCTGCCATTCAAGGCCATTCTTCAATTTTTGGCGTCTTCCTTGTTGCTCTCGGTGTGCTCATATGCCTGTTGGCTTTTATTAAGTATAAAAAAGTGGAAAAGCAGATTGATAGCGATGCTTATCGTCCCACCCTCTTGCTTGATATCATGTTGACCCTGGCTGTTTTTCTGATTGGGGTTTTTCTCGTGATTTATTTAATGAATAGTATTTAAAGAGAAAGCGAGGGAAAGAAGAGGGGGAGCAAGCAGCCATGATGATAAATTCCTCGATTGAGAAATCCGACTTTAGTATGGTCGAGTGCAAAAAGCTCATAGAGGAACTGGTTGTTTATGCTAACCATTTTAAGTTTATTTGGACGTTCTCCTTTCGCTCCTCTTCAATCTCATATGGATAGTGTTGCGCGCTGTGTACATAGGCTTCCCGATCTTTTCGAAGCGCTCGAGCACAAGGACTATGCTCTTATCGAGCAGATTGCAAACGAAATTTCCGAATTAGAGCATAATGCAGACTTGATCAAGAACGATATTCGCAATCATTTACCTAAAAGTTTATTTTTGCCAATAGACAGAGAGAATCTCTTGGAAATTTTAGCTCTTCAAGACAGCATTGCCGATAAAGTGGAAGATATTGCAGTCATTGCGACTCTTAAACCATTAGAACTCTTGCCTATTTTTAAGGAGGAGTTTAAACTGTTCCTCCAGAAAAACATCGAAACCTTTAATGGGGCTAAGTTAATTATTAAAGAATTACACGAATTAGTAGAATCCTCATTTGGCGGGATTGAAGCAGAGAAAGTGCGTTCGATGGTAGATGATGTGGCTTATCACGAACATGAAGCCGATCTGATTCAGCGGCAGCTATTAAAAAGTGTCTTTAAGGCCGAGGAACAAATGAGCTACATTACCTTTAGTCAATGGCAGCGTTTATTTGAAAGCCTAGCTGCGGTTTCCAATCTATCAGAAAATTTGGCTTTTCGTGTACGAATGACATTGGAATTAAAATAAAAGGTTTATGGATACAGCTTTGCTCATTTTAATTTTAGTCACCGGCTTTTATATGGCGTGGAATATCGGCGCCAATGATGTTGCCAATGCAATGGGTACTTCAGTCGGATCTGGAGCCCTTACTTTGCGCCGTGCGGTGATTGTGGCGGCTATTTTGGAATTTTCAGGCGCCTTTTTCTTCGGCTCGCATGTGTCCAAAACCATGCAAAGCGGAATTATTAATCCCGATCTTTTTGCGAATGATCCCAGAACGCTCGTCTATGGGATGCTCGCTTCTCTGGCCTCTGCGGGAATTTGGTTGCAGCTAGCGTCCTACTTCGGCTGGCCTGTCTCTACGACGCATTCCATTGTAGGGGCTATCGTGGGATTCGGAGCTGTTGTAGGCGGAATAGAGGCGATTTATTGGAAAGAAGTCGGCTTTATCTTCACCAGTTGGATTCTTTCTCCTCTTTTAGGCGGGGTATTGGGCTATTATATTTTCTCGATCTTAAGGAAGAAGATTTTTTATGCGAGGAACCCTTTTGAAGCCACGCGCCGGCTGACGCCTTTTATTGTGTTTATCGTCGTTGCGATCTTGGCTTTGATCCTTGTCTTTGAAGGATTCCGGAATTTAAATTTGAATTTAAATTTGTATCAAAAAATCGCGTTGACAGTAGGGGCTGGTTTGATCGCTTCTATTTTAAGCTATTTTGCAGTGAGGCGCATTCCTTATGTCAAGGAGGAGAAGCATGCGCCGGTTTTTGACCCTGATACCATGCAATCTTTAGAAAAAGCGCGTAAGCATTTGCAAAGAGTGAGGGAAAAAACAAGCGGCGAAATTCAATACACAACGAGCTTGTTGGTGGAGGAAGTGGATGGATTGGCCCGTTCCCTTCAACAGCGGCAGGAAGTATCTATCAGCCATGACGAATATAGCAAGGTGGAAAAGATTTTTGCCTATTTGCAGATCATGAGCGCTTGCATGATGGCATTTGCCCATGGTGCGAATGATGTTGCTAATGCCATTGGCCCTTTGTCGGCCGCAGTGGCCATTTTGACCACAGGCCTATTTGCCGTCGATGCTCCCGTTCCCACTTGGGCCTTATCTTTAGGTGGAGTTGGAATTGTGGTGGGATTGGCGACATGGGGCTGGCGGGTGATTGAAACAATTGGAAAAAAAATTACGGAGTTAACTCCAAGCCGCGGCTTTGCCGCCGAATTCGGAGCTGCGGCCACGATTGTATTGGCTTCCCGCTTGGGAATGCCCGTTTCTACCACCCATACATTGGTTGGAGCAGTGTTAGGAGTTGGCTTCGCCCGCGGCCTTGAAGCCGTCAATTTGACTACCACTCGAGATATTGTCATCTCTTGGATTGTGACTGTTCCAATCGGAGCGATATTGGCTGTCGCCTTATTTTATCCTCTGCATGCCATTTTTGGTTAAACCAGTAGAAAGACTAAAACCGATTTATGCATAAATGAATTCAAAGATTGAATATAGGCTATTTGCATGCCAATTTTTGCATTCATTTGTGTATAACAAGTGAGGAAGAAAACGCATGTCTGACAATCAAAGATCTTCATCCAACCGCTGGATTTTTAGAACGGCCCTGTTCGTTTTAGTCGGCCTTCTCATGCTAGCTCGTCTAGGCTATGGACAAAGCAATTCACAGGCTCCTCAACGAGCTATTTTACAAGGCCAGATTCACGTTCAACCACTCAAGCCGATTCCACAAGACCAAACAGGAAAAGTCCAACCGGGTACCTCTGTCAAAATTGTAGTCGCTGTTGAAAATAAAGGCACTCGGCCCAGCCTGTCTGGAGAACTCTATGTGCGTTATGCGTTTACCAAGCCATTGGAGAATGAGCCAACAAGCGTGATTTTTCAAACAGAGAAAAAAAACCTTCCTTCAATCGAACCCGGCAAGTCAATAGAGATTGCTTTTGATACCCCTCATCAATGGCCGTCTGTATTAGATTTTATTCGCTATGATTGGCCTTTGCGCGAATATCAAGCCGTCGCCCTCTTCAATCAAGAAGAAAAAATCATTGGTACCCTGGCCGTGACATTTTCAGCTTATTACTATCCCGGCATTCGCAAAGAGTTTCCTACGCATATTGAATCCGAAGCGGAAGCGCCTGCTAAATAAGAGGCTAGTTTGTTGAATTGCAAATCCATGATGCTGCAATCAATTAACTTATCTTTTAGTTGAGAAATAAGGATTGAAACGTAAACATGGGCCTTGAGGAATAAATGATTAACTGAGCCCTTTTGAGCTAAGAGGGCGATTAAAACCACCCTAATCTAGATTTGAGAATATTTTCTCCCCGAAAGCCGACGTGATATAGCAGGCTATATCGAGTGAATCGGGTCCGCTATATCACATCGGCTTCTGGGCAAAAAGAACTCGAATCTAGGCTCTTAGCGGTTTTAGGACAACTTCGACGCGCATTTTAATAATTGCTTAAATGGTTAAAAATGATTTCTAATTTTATTGAAACCAATGTCAATATTCCATCGGTGATTCCTCAAGGAAAGGATATGCTTGTTAAAGCTTCTCCCGAATTGCAACAGGCAAAATTGTGTCCTTTCTTAAAGCAAATGGACGAAGAAGAGCTCAGGGTCCAGCATTTATCGAAAGAAGCACTTAAAACTCAAGAAGAACGGGAAGAATTTGAGACCCGGCTTCGTTTGGAAGAAAGATCAATATGCCAAGTCGGGGTCAATTCTGCAGCCGGAATCGGAGGCGGGTTACTGGGCGGGGTCACATTCGGACCCATTGGAGCCGTCATTGTTGGCGGAATTTGTGCCTGGCTTTCAAATGCAACCGCTACGACCATTCTAACGACCAGAGAATGCGGCATGGACGCTGAAAAACCCAGACTTAATAGACTTAATCAAAAGATTGAGAAAATTAAGAAGGAAAAATTAAATCCTTCCCCCTCTTCCGATGTAAAACAATTAGATTTAGCAGAAAAATATCTTCAAGCGACAATGGATCGCTATGCCCGCTATAGAAAAACCAAGCCTTCCAGCCTATACGGTTCAGGCCCTCATGGAAATGTCTCCCTTTCCTTCGATCGCAATGGTAAGCCTCATGCAAACGGAACGTGGAAAAATCAATCTGTCCGTCAAGTCAATGGACAGACCTTTTACGAAGAACACATTCATCATCTATCAGATGTAGAATCGGTTTCTCAATAAAAATTAAATTTTTTGTTGATAACCGGTTTAATGGCTTCGATTAAAAGACCGGCCTGTCTCTAGCTTTATTAACCTGAGTTTGGAGTTTTTTTATCCTTTTGACTGACGGGAAAGCCCTTGCAGATGAAAAATGGCGAGACGGTCCCTATTTTTTAATATGGACCGCTTTGCCATTTGTTCATCTCCGCAGCTTTGGCGTAGTCGAAAGAGCAAAAAACTTCAAACTCAAGTTATTAAAAATAAAACAAACTTATATTTTTATGGAAAATAATGTTATAATGAAAGATATAATTGAGTAATTAATTGTTATTGCGTATAATTAATATTTAATTTATTAAACCTTAATCATTTTGTTTAATAATTTTATTTTTGAATCAATAATAGGTAGAATTATGGGCGCGTTAGGACCTTTACAATCAAATCTATGGAGTAAATCCTATTTGTTTGTAAATAATGACTCAAAGAAATTAGAAATAAAGCAATTAAATTTGTTTCAAAGAGTCTTGCGCAATATTTTTGGTTTTTATCGAGAAACGCATTTAACACGAGTCGCTAAGGAATTTTCTAAATTAGATTTGAATCTCATCGATAAAGAGTACTCTACACAGGAAAGTTATTTAAAAAAACGAGTGGCCGTCACTTATTCGGCGGAAAAAGCCAATCAAATTTTTGGACAGCTAGAGCAAAAACGCAAAGATAAAGTCAATCAAGCAAGCAAGCCTAGCATGCTGGTGATAGATCCACAAGTAAAGGAAAAACCCCAGGCGGGCAAGGCGCCTTCTGTTCCAATTCCTACATCGACGGAAACATCTCCCTCAAAAAGCGAATCTGATTTAAGTAACATGCAGCCGGTCGATCGTCCCAGTCTTGTACAAGAAGTGCTCAAAGACATTGACAACGAGTTTAAAGGGCTTGATTCCGCTGTGAAGAAGCTGACATTTGATAATGACAAGGATTTGACGCACTTATCTCAGATTTATGTGGAAATTCAGCAGAATAAAGATTTATTTAAAGAGTTACAAACGAAATATCAAATTATCGAAGGCTTTAATTCGATAATGGAAGAAATTGAGGTATTAGAAAATAAATTCGCGAATTTAGAAGAAAAGCTAAACCAAAAAATAGCGGAAAAAGAAGAGCCTTTTTGCCAATTATTGAATAAAGCCTATGAAAATTTAACTAAGGCTGACAAGCAAGATGCGAATTTTGAATGGAATAAGACAATTTATTTGCGTTGCTTGGATGCGCACAAAAAATCCCTGGGAGAAGGACCAAAGTCTCAAACGATAGGGAAAAACAAGGAATTGGAAGCCCTGCTGCAAGAGTCTTTATTGGCAGAGTCGCTAGCGTCTAGCAAATTATCTTCATCCCCTTCTTCCTGCTCAGCCATTGAACGCCCTCCGATTGGAATAATCAATGGCGGAAATAATTGCTATGCCATTTCAACGATGCAAGCTTTATTGTCTAGTCCTTCGCTTTTAAACAAGCTCGAAGAGCTATCTATTGGAAAGCCGCCCGTAAAAGGGGCAAATGAAACAGAAAAAGCTTATCAAGCGAGAAAGAATGACTATGAAAAATGGAAACCCGTTAAGGAAAAATTAATTAACTTGGTCCAGGCCTACCAAAGTGCGGATGCCACGCCAAAAAAATTGAATCAAGCGCTAGTCAGCTTACGCAATGCTGTTTTTGACGCAGGCGTTCATCCGACATTGATAAAAGAGGATCGCTTGGAGCAGCAAGATTCATCTGATTTCTGTGCGGTTATTTTGCAGGCAATGAATTATGCGTTTAATTTGAAGACAAAGACAAAAGGGGAGTATCAGCCTCCGCTTGCCAAAGATCTCGTTCTCGAAGCAAATGAACAGGCAATAGATCAAGCAGATGATGTCATGCCGGAAGCCATCCATTTGGAAAGCAGCCAGACAGAGCCTTTTCAAGTCTTTCCCTTAAGCATTAGCAAGCCGGGCCAGAAAAAAAGCCTGGAGCAATTAATTAAAGAGAATGCTGCTGAAAAAATCAAGGATGAGATTAATGCTTGGAGGGTCGAATTAGAAGACGGAGAAGTTGTCCTTGACGAGTATGAGCGCGAGTTAAGTATTGCTGATAAAAATCCTCCCGCAGTGATTTGCTTCCAACTTAAACGCTATGGGTATGATAAAACGGGTCCTTTTAGGATTGCCGATTCCTTCGCCTTTGATAAGGATAACATCGATTTAGCTCACTTGGTTAATCCAGGTTCCGATAAGCCGGTCCTATATAGGCTGGTCAGTTGCGTGAACCACAGCGGAAAATCGACGCAAGGCGGCCATTATACTTCCTTTGTTAGAAGGGGAGACCAATGGTATTCGTGCAACGATTCAGTCTCGCGCCCATGTTCTTCAGAACAGGTTAATAATGCAGGCGCCTATATGTTGATGCTCGAAAAGATTCCCGTTGATGAAGTCGGCCAGGCTTAACCCCTCAAAAGCTATTTTATAGCCAAATGAAAACCCTAATTGCGCTTTATTAGCGCAATTAGGGTCGCGGTAGAAGGGCAATTTTGTGCAGCTGCGTTGCCGTTTGGTTATCTATTCCAATGTTTTTGCATTTTTCCCTTTTCTTCTATCCATTTCTTCAAATCTTCACTAATTTTATTGTGCCTGACTAACCAATCTAGACTATGTCCCTTGTCTTTTAGATAATAATGGATGGTATCATGCAAATTCTTGTAAAGCTGGGAGAAATAACTATCTCTGTTGTTTGCTGTGGGAGGGGGAGATTCAGAAGACATTAATAAGGGCGCTGTCTCTGGGTTAGGAGTGGGTCCTTGTATTAAACGCGTTAAAGAAGAAGAAATAGAGGACCGCTTCTGATAGAAGAAATAAGCCCCGGCCAAAATAGCCGTTCCTACAAACGCTGTTTTTAACCAAGACCAGTGACGCACGTTATACCACTTGATTTCTTTTTTGTTTAATGGCTTAGAAGACGACGAGTCTGGTTTTGAATGGACTTCAAGCGTGGTCGCTTTTTTTTCTGTTATTTCACTAGAAGGGGACGGGCTTGAAAGAGTCACTTCAAGAGGAGCTTCACTTGTTTGAGTTGTCGGTTGATCGGAAGAAAGAAAGGCAGAAAAAGGCGCATCAGGCTTGACGGCTTTTTCTTCTGTTATTTCACTAGAAGGAGACGGACTTGAAAGAGTCGCTTCAAGAGGAGCTTCGCTTGTTTCAGCTGTCGCTTGGTCAGAAGAAGGAACAGTAGAGAAAGGGGCATCAAGTGTTGAGGAAGCGTCAGGCTTGGCGGCTTTCTCTTTCATTATTGCCTGAATGGAAGAATCCGTTGATGGGTTAACTTTTATAGCTATAGGTGTTGCGACTTGCTTAACCTGTTTTTTAGTCTTTACTTTTACGCTTTCCCTTTGAAGCGAATGAGGCGATTGAGAAAGAATTGTGAGAACCGTTTGATTTAATTGAACTAATGCAATTTCGCGTTGCGAGAGGAATTCTTCAATTTGTTTTTTTGTTGCTAATAAGCGCTGTTTAAGTTTTTTTGTATGAGCCGATTGAATCTTTTGATTTTGATTATCGATCGCGCCTCGCAGTTGATTAATTTCTTTTTGTAAAGCGCTCTTATAGGTATGAATAGATTGAGTTGTTAGTGGAATGCTACCAGATAATTCCTTACTAACTGTTAAAATAGGAAAAGACATGCGACCTCCAAAGATAAAAAATTGCAGGGATGGGAAATATTCGGCAGATAGTATAAGCGATAAAGGCATAGATCTCAAGGACAACAGCTTTTATAATTTAAGAATCAGCTCTACAAAAAATTTGAGGAAATTGAAAGGGCCGATTTGACTTGTCATGCGATTCAAGGAATTTAAATGAAAGCCGCCTGCTAGTCTTCTATGCGAGCTTTAATGCCGCAACTTGGGATCTAAGGCGTCTCTTAGAGTGTCGCCTACTAAAGCGATGGAGACGAGCAAAAGGGTTAATAGGATGGCCGGCGGCCAAAGCAGATAGCTTTCCGAAGGGAAGGCTGAACGCCCTTCATCCATTAAGACTCCCCAAGAACTTGATCCTTCTTCTCCCAAGCCTAAAAAGGACAGTCCTGCCTCACTTGTAATGGCTCCCATAATGGCAAAGGGAACCAATGTCAACAGAGGAGGGATGGCATTGGGCAAGAGGTGGGAAAACATAATGAAGCGGTCATTAAATCCTTGCGCTTTGCAGGCCTCTACATAGGGCAACTGCTTTTGCCGAAAAAATTCCCCTCTGACAAAACGGCTAAATCCTGTCCAACCGAATAAGCCGATAATGGCAATGACAAGAAAGATGGATTTGCTTTGTAAAAAGGCCACGATCATGAGGAGCATGAAAAAAGTGGGCATGGATTCCCAAATTTCAATTAAGCGGTAAGTCAGGATGTCTATTTTTCCTCCATAATAGCCTGCCATTGCTCCAATGGGCACCCCGATCAACAAAGCCAGGCCAATGGCAAGCAGCCCAACAGAAAGGGAGACTCTTATCCCAAAGATCAAGGCGGCTACCATGTCTTTGCGATTGATGCGCGTAAGCTCCCACCAGCTAATATAGCGATTGAGATCTTGTTCTCCGCCTGCATCGTCTTCCCAATGGAAGGGACGCAAAAGCGGCATGATTTCATATTTTAATTTAGACTGCTGCTGTTCTAGCCACTCTTGCCGATCGCGGATATAAGCTAGATGGGTTTGAGCTGATTCAACATCTTTGACAAGCTGCCTTGCTTGGAGAAGGCGGGTTTTGTCTTCCTGAGGCAATTTTTGAAGCACATCGCATTCAATAGGCTTAGATGAAGCTGGCACCAGGTCTTTCTGGCATTTTTCTCTATAAAGGGCAAGCGTTTGTTTCGCCTGCTTGTAAGCGTCTTCATGCTGATCAATAATATGTTTGTAACTGGCGATTCTTTGCCGTTCCTGATTGCGGTCTAGTTGCCAAAGGGTGGGCATGGACAGCTCTTTTTTGCCTTTGCGCTTGGCATTTCCCGCATAAGCCTCTGCATAGGGGGCAAGGCGCTCTTGTTGCGCTTTTCTTTGCTGGTAGCGAAGGGCAAGATTGAGCTTGGCATAAGGAGTCATATAAGAGAGCTCCTGCTCCCAGGTTAAGGAAGGAAATATAAACAGGGGATTGTTCTTTTCCGCTTGAAGCTGCGATTGAATATCGCGTTGCTTAGCTTGATTTAATGCTGGATTGGCAGCTGGATCTTGCGGAGCGCGATAGAATAAATAAATAAAGAGAAAGAGATGGGCGATCAAGAGAAAGCAAATTGCGAAAAAGCGTCTTGTGGGATAGGACTTTAAAATAAACCAGGCAGCGAACAAAAGAGGAAAGGTAAAAATCAGGAGATTGTAAAAGATATCTAAGCCCTTAGTGAAAAATCCCGTGAAAAAAAGATAACGAAAAAGGGGGAAATACCACACTCCATCATATTGGACGATAAGAGGTTTGCTAGAGGCTAAAAAAGGAGCGTAGATGCCGGCCAGGGCAAAAAGAAAGATAGCGTATAAGGCAAACAGCCCTAAATAATGGTGACGGAATTGCCTCCAGATAATTTGCCAATATGTCAAATGAGCCGTTTTTTTCTTCATATTTCCTTTGGTATTATTCCAATGTAATCCTTGGATCGAGCCACATGTAGGCAAGATCGGCCACCAGATAGCCGAGCAGGCTTAAAAAAGAGCCGGCTAAAGCTGAGAACATAATGACGTTGTAATCTCTGTTAATGATCGCTTCGTAAAAAAATTTGCCGAATCCATTGATATCAAATAAGGTCTCAACAATTAAAGATCCGCCTAGAATGATTCCAAGCGATCCGGCCAGCGATGTGACGATGGTAATCGCCGCATTGCGTCCTACATGTTTAAAAAGAATGATAGACGGAGGGACACCTTTTGCACGCGCCGTGCGGATATAATCTTGGCGCAGCACTTCTAAAACAGCTGTCCGAGAAAGACGGGATTCGGATGCCAGGCTTCCATACATGATGGCTAGAATGGGCAAGGCGATGTGTTGCACGATGTCCAACAGCCTTTGGTAAGACGTTTCTTGGTCATACACGCGGTCCGGATTGGTAAAGCCGCTGAAGGGAATAGGGATCGACGTAAAGGGAAAGGTATGGTAAAGAGCGACTTTTTCAATGAGAAAAGGAGCGACGACAAAGACGGGAATGGCATAAAGGACTAAGAAGAGAAGGTTGAATAGATAGTCGGGCCATTGACTCTGTTTGAATGCCATCAAAAAGCCAAAGAACTGGCAAAGGATAAAAGTGATGAGCATGGGAATAAGGGCCAAAGTCAAAGAGTATTTGAAGCGCTTGACGACTTCGCTTAAAACCGTTTTGCTTGAATCATTTCGCAGCGTTCCAAAATCCAGTTTGACAATGCGGCCCATGTATTTCATAAAGCGCGTTTCAAAGAAAAAGAGAGAAAGCTTTTCCCATTTTCCAGGATTGAAATGATAAAAGTCCTTGCTTTGCTCATACCATTGCCGCATTTGATTAACTTTTTGTAGGATTTCTTCGGATGAAGCTCCATTTGTCCACATAAAGGAGCGCAGCAGCAGATCGTCTTGGGCAATGCGTCGGTTCCAAGCCTTTTGCTCAGGCGTTAGGTTTGCGCCAATATAGCCTTGGCGCGATCCTCCTCTGGCAAAAAAGCGAGCGGCCAATTCGCGAATGTCAGGAGGGGTTTGGGGATCCTCCAGAACGGTCAATAGATGGGGCATAATGAAGCGCGCCTGGTCTCCAAAGGTAATGCGCAAGTTGTCGTACTCTTTAAGGGGCATTTCTTCTTGGCTCTCGGGCGAGCTGCGATGATGGACAAGCTGCCATAGCGTTTTCTGGACGTACCCTAAGGAAAGAGAGGGCCAATTGTTGAAAAGGATGGGCAAGGTCAGCCCGTAAAATTCGCGGAACTGCAAATAGCGCTGATCGCTTCCAAAAGCAACGGAGCGGTCTTCCCGGCGGCTTGCTCCGCCTTCTTGGGAGATTTCAGCAAAAGAAACGGGATCCCCGGGCGCTAAGTTGATGACGACAAAATTGACTAAAACAATGCAGAACAGGGTCAAAGGAAGCAGAAGCAGACGGCGCAAGATGTAATTTCCCATAGGCCCTTTTCTTGTCTTCTTATGTTTTTTCTTGTCCTATTGTGAAGAGAGGTCTTTGATCCAAAAAATCTCTGGCACGGGTTCGCCGACATTTGCGCCCGGAATCAGGTCTTGCCGGTCGGCCGGGATAAACACATTCTGTAAATAGGAGCGATAGGCCAAAGCCTCTTTTGGAGCATACAAAAAGGTGTAAGGCGCTTCCTCATAGATAATGGCGTCAAAGCGATGATAAAGCTCCAGGCGTTTTTGATAGTCATATTCATAATCCAGCCGGTCGATAATGGCATCGACTTCTGCATTGGAAAAACCAATAGAATTGGAAGACCCCTTTTGCTTGGCCCCCGTCGAGTACCAAAGTTGCTTGGGATCTTCAGGAGGAGTGCCTAACGTCCATGCTAGAAAGAGGGCATCGAAGCTTTTATCGTCGAAAGCTGCCGATAGATCAGCAAGGTCTACGCCATTGATATTGCAAATAATGCCAATTTCTTTCAGCGTTGTTGCAATGTATTCGCAAATGGATTTGGTGGTAGGATTTTTTACGTAATAGGTCAGCGTAAATTTAAAAGGAGTATACTTTCCATCGATGACCTTCCCCAGTACGCCCTCTCCTTTGCTGTCGTACCATCCCTCTTCGGAGAGCAAGCGCAGGGCTTGTTGTGGATCGAAAGGATACGGCTTAAGGCTGGGGTCGTAAGAAGGAGAGAGGGGAAAAAATGTTCCCGTGATTTGAATGCCCATGCCATTGAGGTTTTGCTGGATAATTCGCTCGCGGTCAATCGCCATTGTCAGGGCTTGGCGGACCTTTTTGCTCTTAAAAAGAGGATTGGCCTGGTTCCAGCCAATATAAGAATAGCTGCGGGCTAGATAGTCCAAGCGTTTAATGGCAAGCCCTTGCTTTTCTTGGAATTGATAAGGGCTGCTTTGCAAAAAGCGGTCTAGCTCGGAAAGCTGATGGGGTGGAAGGGTGAATAAGTCTAATTTGCCCGTTTTAAATTCTTCCCAAATGGCATCCGGAGAGTCTTTAAATTTTATTTCGTAAGCTTCCGCTAAGGCAGCTAAAGGATCGTAAAAATTGGGATTTCTTCGGAAACGAATTTCCCTGTCCGTCATGCCATCAAATAACCAGGCTCCGCAGCTGACTATGACATTGTTTGCCCAGTGATGGGAAAAGTTTTGGGCCCAGATGGGATTTGTTCGGTAAGTTTGAGGGGCGGAGTCGTCTTCAATGATCTTGGAGCCATCAGAAAAATACTTGTAAACGAAAGAGGCAAGCGGACGGAGGGAGCCGGTTAAAGATTTGGAAAGGTATTTGGCTCTAAAGGCTTCGCTTTCCTTCCCATCTTTTATTTTCTGTGTTTTCCACCTGACGACCATCGTATAGTCATCGACCACTTGAATGTCTTCGATATCGCTTAAATACGTGCGCAGCGAGACGGCGTTTGGCTCCTCTACATGCGGATTCATGACAGCATCGAAGTAAAACTTGAAATCGTGGGCAGTGACGGGATGTTTGCGAAAAAAGTGGGGAGCGAGGACGACCCCTTCGGAAAAGTGGTTCTGTCGAAGCGGTTCCCAAAATACATCTTGCCGCAAAAAAATCCAATACTCAGGCTGCTTTTGCGCATTCTCGCGCAGCTCCATTTTAAGGGCCATATCAGGCGTCAGGGTCTCATATTTGCCGATTTCTTGTCCTGCTACCCCTACCGTGCAAAGCCTATTCCAAGTCGCTATCTCGCTCCAGTTGCTGAACGGATGAAGATTGTCGGGCTTGCCAATAGTCGCCTCTTTGCGAATGCCGTGCGCTTTAAATTCGGGTCCCAACAATTGCGGCAAAGTGGTCTCATAGAAAGGATCCGGGGAAAGAAGGTTGTCCGCTTGAGCTGCCGTTGCGCTTTCGTTAACTTTTTGAGAAGGGCTTTGAAGAGAAGGAGCCGGAATAAAATTGGAGCGTTCAAGCAAAGTTTTTAGCATATCCGTCCGCACCCGTTCTATTTCCGTCCGCAGAGAGAAGAGGTCGCTTTTAATTTGAACGAGGTCGCTGCGCAGAAATTTAAGATTCTCTTCGATAAGAACCGAGGACCAGTAAAGCATGGCCATAAAGGCAAAGAGGCCAAAGCCTAAAACGAAGCGAAAGAGGTAGAGGCCGATGGGTTCTTTATTCATTATCAGAAGATGACAATATGGTAGAGGGTTGAGGAATCAGGATTAAGTATCCAATGGGAGATCCATCCCATTTCTGCCAATCCGCGGCAGCAGGCCAAAGCTCCGACAAAAATGGTGCTTAGTCCTAAAACGGTATTTGTATAATTTTTTAGCCTTTTTAGAAAAGTAGAGGCATGCATCGCCAATACGAGCGAAGGGGTTGTCAAAAGAGCAAAGGCAAACCCATTAAATAAGCCAACGAGGGCATTGCCGACCAAGGCACAGGCCGAAAAAACGACTATGGTCTGACCGCAGGGGAGCGCAAGGGTGAAGAAGCCGAATAGGAACGTTGACCAGCCCGTATCTTTCAAAAGAAGAGCGGATAAGCGCTGATTAAAATAGGCCAGGAGCTTCCATTGCATGATTTTCTGCATTAAGCCTGTTTTCCAATTAAGTAACAGGCTAACTCCCCATAAGATAATCAATAGTCCGCATAGGAAGCTGATCGTTTCGGCCAAATGATAATGCTTTAAGAAAAGCTGAACGACTGCGCCAGCCTCGCCGGCCAGCAAACCGGCCAGACTGAATGACAGCAAGCGTCCGATGAAATAAAACGCGCGATAGCGGTGCTGGCCGAGCATCATGACAAGCGGCCCGCACATGCCTAAGCAATGCACATTTCCAAATAAGTAGAGAGGCAGCAGCGTAAAAAATAATGTCATAACTCATCGGATAAAGAAGGTGAGGGGGGCGTAGAAAGAGGGCCTGGAATAGCCTCATATCGAGTCTTTTGGATTGTCGCCATATCCAAACCCGTTGATCCTGAATGGCGATTAAAGGCGATATAGACCACATAAAGCATAATGCCCATAAAAAGAGCTAATACTCCATGGGCAATAAACTGAAACCAATGCCATCGGCGCATAATAATCGATCCCTTTCTCGAAGTTAAATATAATATATGTTAAATTAAAATTTTGGATAATGAAAAAGTCTTGGTTTGTTCCAATCTATTCGAATGGTCTATGAGGTAAGGCATGAATTCCGTCAATATTGAGCTTTTAGCTGAAGATTTAATCAGAAGAGTGAAATCCTATTTAATCAATACGATTGGCAGAACTGCCGATGAGGCCAATTCAGATGAATTTTATCGTGCCCTCTCTTATGCGATTCGAGAAGAGACGATGATCAATTGGTTGGCGACGGCCCGTACGGTTGCGAAAAATAATGTACGCATGATCTATTATCTGTCTATGGAATACCTGCCCGGCCGTCTTTTCATGAATAATATCACGAATCTGTGTTCAAAAGACGTTGTACGTATTGTCATGCAAAAAATGAACCGCAATTTTCGCGATATTATCCAGAGAGAAGACGATCCCGGCTTGGGCAATGGGGGCTTGGGAAGGCTGGCTTCCTGTCTATTAGATTCGTTGGCTACGCATCATTATCCGGCCCAAGCTTATGGCCTGCGCTATCAGTACGGAATTTTTGAGCAGCAGATATGGGATGGCATGCAAGTGGAGGCGCCTGATTGCTGGCTGATCAATGAAAATCCATGGGAATTCCGCCGCGACAATAGGCGCGTCCACGTTAAATTTTGCGGAACTCCGCAAACATCCTACAATATCCATGGCGATGAGATCATGGATCTCAAAGATGCCGAAGAAGTAGGCGCTTTACCTTACGATATTCCCATTGTGGGCTATAGCAAAAATGCCGATTTTTCCGTTGTTTCGCTCCGCCTTTGGTCGACTAAAGATTCGCCCCGCAATTTCTTATTGCAGCGCTATAATGCTGGACGGTTAGACCAAGCGGCCGAGAATACGACATTGACTGATGTTCTTTATCCTAGCGATAACACCGAAATTGGAAAGCGCGTCCGCCTTAAGCAGGAATTTTTATTGGTCTCTGCCTCCCTTCAAGACATTGTGCGCCACTATTTAGTTCAATATAACAACTTCCGCCTATTTTCCGAGAAAGTGCGCATTCAAATTAACGACACCCATCCATCCCTTGTCATTGCCGAACTGATGCGGATATTGACAAAAGAGCATGATTTGCCTTGGAAAACGGCGTTCGAAATCACTCAAACCTGCACAGGCTATACCAACCATACCATTCTAAGCGAAGCGCTGGAGCAGTGGGATCGCACGTTAATGTATTATCTTCTTCCCCGCCAATATCGCATCATTGAACGCATCAATCAGGATTTTTGTACTAGCATTCGCGCACGCTACCCGCAAGATGAAGAACGTGTCAGGCGCATGTCCATTATCGAAAATAATAAAGTCCGCATGGCCAATTTGGCCATTGTAGGTTCGCATCGCGTCAACGGCGTTGCCAAATTGCATACCGAAATTTTAAAGAATGTCGTGTTCAAAGATTTTTATGAACTTTTCCCTGATAAGTTTGTCAATGTGACCAATGGAGTCACACAAAGAAGATGGTTGCTTGAGTGCAACTCGGATCTGGCTAAGTTTATCACCAAGCGGATAGGCGATGAATGGATTACAAACTTTTTAAAAGTCAGGGAGCTGGCGCGCTTTGCTGCCGATCCCGATTCGCAGGATGAATTTTTAGCGATTAAGCGCAAGAATAAGTTGAGGTGCATTGAGTTTTTAAACCGCGACAATAAATTGCGCGATCAAACAGGGACCATTGTTGCTCCTCCTCCGCTTATTGAAATCGATTCCATGTTCGATGTCCAAGTCAAGCGCATTCATGAATATAAGCGGCAGCTGATGAATGCGTTGCATTTGATCATGCTTTATCAAGAAATTGCACAGAATCCCAATCATGACAGGATCAAGCGCACGGCCATCATTGGCGGCAAGGCAGCGGCCGGTTATGAAACGGCTAAAGATATCATTCGCTTAATTTGCTGCATTGCACGTAAAGTGAATCGCGATGTATCTGTAGGAAACCAGTTAAAAATTGTCTATTTAGAGAATTACAATGTGACAAAAGCCGAAATTGTCATTCCAGCGACCGATTTATCCGAGCAGATTTCAACAGCGGGAACCGAAGCCTCTGGAACGGGCAATATGAAAATGGCGATCAATGGAGCGCTGACGATTGGGACCAAGGATGGCGCCAATATTGAAATGGAAGAAGAAATTACTCCTCAATGGTGGCCTTTTTCTTTTGGCTGTACGGCTGAGCAAATTGCTCAGATGAAAGCGGCCAATGCTTATAGTTCAAGAGATGTTTACGAGAGTAATCCAAAAATTAAACAGGCTGTCGATACATTGAGAGATCGCACATTTGCCCAAACGGAAGAGGAGCATCAAGTCTTTAGCGACCTTTACCATAAGCTGATTGAAATGCACTACGGAGAGGCCCCCGACCGCTATTTTACTTTGAAAGATTTGCAAAGCTATTATGATACCCAGCTTAAAGCCGAGGCTTTATATAAAACACCGCGGCGCTGGGCTGAGTATGCCATCCACAATATTGCCGGAATGGGTAAATTCTCGACTGATTTTTCGATTCATAAATATGCGGAGTTGATTTGGGGTATTCAACCCTGCCCGCTTGATCAAGAGCTTTTGGATCGCGTGCGCTACGACTATGCTGCACATAACCGCTGCAGCTAATTGAATGATTATGCAACCCTCTATCAGTTTAATGAACTGATAGAGGCCGATTTCGGTTAGTTTTTCTCTTTATTTCATTTCTTCATCTTCAAAATCAAAGAAGAAATAGGGGTTTTTTTCTTTTAAAATTGTTTGGTTCACTTTTTTGCTAAGCCGATAAATTAGGCTTTGAACAGGATAAGTCTGCTGGACATCTTGAATAATCGTTTCTAGCGGAAAATTATAATGGCCGACGAGGTCCAAATGCTTGATGTCGGGCTTATTTTCTGCCCATAGCCTGGTCAGCAACTCTGTATCGGCTAAATGCCGATACATGGCCTTCATTAATGTGAATAAAGTTGGCCTGCACTCCTTTATAATCAATCCTTTGAATTCTTCTAACATAATGGGCTGCTGTAAGAAGGCTAAATAATTAGTGTCAAGGAATGCCAAATAGTTTTGCCGATCAATGCTGGAGAAAAGAGAGCTTACAATAAATATCTTCAACCATTCTAAAACCTTGTTTGGATTTGGATTGAACTGGCAAAGCTGGCGATAGGCTTTTAAATAAGCCCTCATTTGATGCAGCCGCTCTTTCAATGCCTGCTGTTGCTGCCAAGTCATCTTAGGAAAAAGCTGCATGGCTATTTTAAAGCGCTCCTCAAATTTATCGGGAGAGGATAAAGAATAGGTTATCTTAATTTTTTGCTTTGGGATAAGGGGCTGATTGCTATTGAGGGCGCGCAGCTGCTCGACATCTTGGCGATGGCGCCTGGCCAGGGTTTCATAAGTATCGTTGGGGTAAACAAATACAAAGGATAGATCGTCTTCTATCAGCTTCCAGATCTCTTGGTGAATAGGGTCTTTCATTTCAGCCAAATCTTGGGCAAAAATTTCCTGCACAGTGGTAATAAGGCCTTCTTTATCGACTTTCCTTGTTGCCGTCAATGAGTAGCAATCTTGCCGCAAGAGATAATCTAGCTGCTCATCGAGCTGATTTTGAATGCCGGGCGATAAGCGCCTGCGAATAGGAGAATAGCGCTGTCCAATATCATGATGGGCGATAAGATCGCGTTCCAGACTGTTCTCCAATTCGGCCAGCGTGGCATCTGTTAGGGGAATGTCTTTGTAATCCATGGATAGGAATACAGAGCGCAGAGGGAAAATTGTCCATAGCTTTTCTTTTCTTCGAATGATTTGCCAGTGATTGCTTTCTGCAAAGCAAAGATCGTGATCAAAAAGAACCCATTCCCACGGGCTTTCCAAAGCGGAATGCAACTCGGGCAAATGAGATAAAACTTGGGCGCGGTCATCCAGGCAAATGATGGAATTTGCATGAACGCTACCCATCAAATAAGCTTCATGCAACTCATCAAAGGTGAAAGGCGTAGAATTCATGAATTCGAACGTCTGATTGGAAAGATTTAAAACAAAAAATGTCTTTTTGCGAAAGGCTTTGATTTGATCGTTGGTTTGTGGGGCAAGGCCGATATTGTTTTCATGCAAGTCGAGCATCTGAAAAACGGCCGTCAGCACGGCTTTTAATTGCTCTTTTGGCCCTAAACGCTCTAAAATAGCCTTTAGAAGCTGGGGTTTAGTATGGAGGAAGGAAAGCAGACGCATGCCTTCAATATAAGGTTGGACTTGAATGTCATCCAAGGCTGTCTCTTGCAGGGTGTTCTCATCCTCTGCATTGCTGATGTAGCCAAATAATTCGGGCATCATGACCTTCCAAGAAACTTGGTTGGTTGCTGTGAATTCTTCTTGTGAAATAGGCGAGTGGGGGCGGGCTGAATTTGATGGATAGGGAGATGCTTTAGCTATCGCTACTTTTTGCAAAAAATGGGCTTGTAGCGTTTTGAAATCTCCCGTCTTCATGACACCGCCTGCTTGATAAGACCAGTATCTCGATTGGCACTTTCGGTAGGCTTGCTTAGTAAAGGAATCCGGAAAGACCGGCACAAAAAAGGGCTCGTCCTTTTTTGGGGAAGGATAGGTCAAGGCTTTCCCAAAAATAGAATCGCTTTGAATAAGAGAGGCGATGGATTGGCCGAGTTCAATAATCCTATCTGAGCTATCCAAGCGGCCCCGTTGATAAAGACTCCTAAGCAATTCAATTGAGATGCTTTGCGAATGCTCGCCTATTTGACAGTTCCAGGATTGCGTAAGAAGGTGGGAACCCAATGGCTGCTTATCTAGCCATTCTTGCCATGAGCGAGGGGAAGAGGGATCTTGCAAACTTTCCCAGGCGTAGTAAAAATTTAAAGAATCCTCCTTCTGCTTGCTAAGCAATTCTGCCGCTAAGCGGCTATCGGATTGCAGCTCCCGAGCGCTATAGCCTACTTGCTTTTGCTCAAAAGAGATCAATTCAACTCCCCATCTTTTCCAATTTGTTCCTTTAAGGCTGATAGAAGGAACCAATCCGTTTTTAGTATAAATTTGGAATAAAGATTGAAGAAGATTTCCCTATCCCCGAGCGCGTTCATTGAGCAATTTAAAGACAACTTTCTCTTCCGGTAGAATAAAGACTTCTTGATTGGAGTTTCCGGCCGTTTCGATCGCGTGGCCTTCTTTAATCAATTTAGTGACAGCTTTGATCCCTGCATGCAAAGCTCGCCCCATTTGAGCTGCCGTATGAATGGTTAAGTGCGCTTTTTGATTGATCAAAAAAGCTTTCGCTTTTGCAAGCAGCGGAAGGAGGATCTTTTTATGCAGGGCTTTGGCTTCGGACAGCATCTGTTCGGAAATCCAGGGAGCCTTTTCCGCTTCTGCAATGGCTTGGCGTATATCCGCTTCGTGTTCGAAAATGAAGGCAAAGTGTTCCGGCATAAAAGAAGTTAAAGAGAAAAGCTCTGCATAGATGGGCATCCAATCAACTGAGTGAGAATTTAAAAGACATAAAAGCCTTTCGGGAAGGACATTTATCTGATTCAAAGAAGGGGGCTTTCCGCAAGGAGGATTGGTTGTTGCTGAGGAGGACGGGTTAGTCAATGGTTGAATATTTTCCTTATTAGGTAGCGAATTAGAATAGGTAATTTTTGTATAACAGGCAGAATGAATCATAAAAGGCTCTTATTTAAATAAAAAAGCCAAATACAGCTTTCGCCGTATTTGGCAAGACAGTAGAAGGGGTTTTAACTGTTAGATATGGATTTTCTCTTCTTTATGAGGGATGCCCATGCTCTGTAGAGTAAACATCAGTTCATGATATTTTTGTTCGAACTCTAAATTGCTGCTCGTAGGCTTCTCAATGATCATGCAGGGTTCGACTGTCCAATTGCCAAAATTGTCAATATCAGCTGTTAGGACGAGCTGAGATTGCAGAAGGCAAGACGGATGATCTTCTAAATGCCCGAGACGGTTGATCGTGATAATCACCTTATTATGAGCAAAGGCTATGTGAATTTGCTTGTTTTCCCAATCATTCCTGTCGTTAACTTCGCGAACAAGTTTATCCGAGCTGCTGCCGTTTATCCAACTTCTATGAAGGATAAACGTACGGGCCTGGATTTCCAAAAGAATAGATTGGCTAAAAGCCCGAAAAAGCGGAATCAATTTCAGATAAGCTGTACTTGGATCATTCATAATCCCCGTTGCTATGTCTTTGTGCATTTGCATTTGCATTAGCCTATCTGTTATGTCTATTTCCTTAGGATTTTTTGTGACTGCCTCCAACATCGCACTGGAAAACTTGACATCTAAGCTGCTGAATAACTCTCCGAAGAGATAGAGGACATCTTCCTTTGATGCTTCTGCTTCAAGCGTCGATTCGCCAGTTTCTATGTCCATTTTTATTTGCTTAAAAATATCTTTGGCTTGAGGGGTTTTCAAACTGATATTGAGATCCTGCATCCACAATTTTAGCATATCGACTAAATGCCGATAAAAAATGGCTGTTGGCATGTTAGGAACGGCTTTTGGGTCTTTACGGGTATTTGAAAAATTGATAGAGGCAACTTCTTTCTCAAATTTCTGGCTAGACAATTTTAAAAAACCGCCATAAAGCGCTCGCGTAAAGTCAGCCCCGAAGGTTGTGAAAGTTTTAAATAATAGGTTATCTTCTATATTGAAAACACAATGCTTAAGCGAAGATTTAATTTTGTTATGATAAATTTGTGCATATTCCGTTTGAATCTCTTCCACATGTACTAGCACTAAAGCTGACAGTTCATGGCAGCGCTGGACGATAAGCTCTTTTTGTTGGTTCTCATTGCGGATATCTCGGATGTCTTTTGCTTGCTTTAATTGCTTGATAAATGCGGTGACAAAACGGTTATATTGGTCCGATTTGTCCTCTTTTTTTAGCGATTCCTTGCAGACTCTATTTAAAAGTTCTGCAAGTTTCTTTAAATCCTGTATATAATGATAAACGCTCGGCTTACTGTCGAATTGCCCTGCCTTCACCGCATTGCTTTCAGATGTTATCTCTTCTTTAGGATTAAGGATGAGATACCTGTAAGCCTCAATTCCGATCTGTAAGGCCGTTTTATTTTTACTATGACTGGAGTCTTTTTTGAATGCTTCTGCAAAAGGCAAGGTTTTTTCTGACGAAGATGGGGAGGCACGCATATCTGTCATGTCAAAATTGCGGAAAGTAAAGCTGCGCGGACGAGCTTCTCCTTTTCTAAAAGCCACATCAGCCTCTCTTGCTGCTAACTGAAACGTTTCATTAAATTTTCTTCCTAACTGATCAAATACGAGCTGATGGGCGCGCTCTTGCATAGCAACAGGAGTATGGGCCTGAGAGTCTTGTTGTGTCTCATAGTATGCCATATTTTCCATCTCAGCCTGTTCAGCGGCCAATAGAAGTAGATGAGATAAATTCGATAAGTCAACTGCAATTTCCTTCATTGAACGCGTTTTGGAATCTGATGATGGGGTAAATTTGGGTGGAGAGTGAATGATCGATTTGTCTTTAGTTAGACTGGGCGGTGTCAATGAGAAGTGAACAGAACTGCGAGGCGTGGGAGGAAAGTTGACAGATTTGCGTTTTTCAGTTTCTGGATGAGTAATTACATCTCTGTCCCTAAGAGGAGGTATTTCTTTAGCACCCGAATTGGCTCGACGTCTTGGAGAAGTAAGGGGAAGCGATTCGTCTCTTTGTTCTCTTTGCTCCTCTAGCTTTTGCTTTAATTCTTGCATTAACTTTTCGTCTGTGGCAGAGGAGGGGGGAGTGGTTGGGATAGGAAGTTGAGGAGTGGAATTGGAATGTGAATCTTTTTCTTTCTCTTTTTTGGGATTGGAAACGGAAACTTTTCTACCGAATAAATTAGAGGCCTTTTTTGGTTTGGAATCAAGCGCTTTTTCTTGTGGTTTTCCTGGAGCGTCGTTGGTAGATTTCACTGAATAATTAAAACTCATTTATTTTACCTATTTAAATGGATTTTTTGATTAAGAGGCAGTCCATGATCTCAAATAAGTATGCATTGCTGCTCCATTTTGTTAAAAACGTGGAAAAATTTTTGGCCATATTTTTAATCAAGCGAAAAATTTTTACACGTTTTTAACTAAATAACATACAAATCATACTATTTCAAATCATGAATAGTCTCTAAGGATTATCTACTTAAGCTCCTATTCACCTAAACTTAGTTAAGAAGATAAACCTCAATTTATTAAATCTTTGTATTTTATTCAATAATTATTAATTAAAAAATGTTGTTGTTGAAAATGATTTTTTTGCAAGGAATCTGTCAGTGAATCATTGGGATTAAAACAATGAGAAATGAATTAAGAAAATTAAATGAGAAAAATATTCAAACTTTCAACTTGTTTTTTCTATTAAATTAAGTGTTAATTTGCGATCACTTGCTTTAAAAAAATAAAGCTAATTAATTTTTTTGGGAAAGAGTGATCAAATCAATAGGTGAAATAAAGAAAATAAAAGCAAAAGGGATGGTAATTATTAAAATAATATTTATAAATAGTGGAATTTTCTTAAACGCTCTAAAATCCATTAGACTTGCTTCAAACACTTTTTTTGCTATTTCTTTAGATAAAGCACATGTCCGTCAAGTTCTATTGGAAATGGCTTGTTATGCCATTTTTTATCTCCCAGAGCTTTCACGTCAGTCCAAAGGGCAAAAAACTCCAAACTCGGGTTAATAAGCAAGCGATTAGCTATTTCGCTTAACAGTGAGGGGTAAGGCGAGAAAAGGTGATTGGCAAAGCATTTCCCTCTCTTTCGAAGTAAATGGCTTATTTCAGCCATTCAATAGCAAAGTTATGTTTTGGTAGATCGCCTCATTCGTCCAGAAAAGGACTCGAAATTAGGTCATTTGCGGTTTTAAGAAATTCTCTAAGAAGGTCAACCTTCTACTTTTTCTGCGTTCATTAATCCCCATCGCTCTAATAAGCGATCGTAGAGGCCATCTGCCTTGATTGTTTTGAGGGCTTGGTTAAAGCTTTTAATTAATTGCTCGCCTTTTGGATTTTTTAAAGCGACTAAGCGCAGGCCTTCATTGTTTAAAGGCGGAGTGGCAATTTTTAAGCGTCCTTCGTAAAAAGTTTTGGTATAGATAGAGGCAGGGACGACCGGAAAGATAATCCCGTCTATGCGTTGATCATCTAAATCAGCCATTGCTCGCAAAATATTGTCATATAATTTGATTTGAATGGACGGGTCTTTCTCTAAATCTAAAATAGCCGGAGAATTGGATTGAACTCCCACGATTTTGCGGCTCATTTCATTCCATCCCTTGACCGGCGCTCCTTTAGAAATAATGAGAACGGGTCCTAGAAGAAAATAAGGGTCGGAGAAAACAAACGCATTTTGATTAATGGGCGTTGGTTGCATTGTGGAGATAATTCCCTGCACCTCTCCGTTTTCTAGTTTTGCAAGCATGGCGTTATTATCATCCTGGATGGAACTTAATTGAATCCGCATATTTTCTAGTTTTGCAATGGTTGCTAGCAGATCAACATTAAAAGCGGAAAGATTGCGTTCTTTTCCCATTAAATTGAGTCCCATCCACCTGACATCTTGGGCAATGGTATAGCTGTTATTGAAAGAGACGGGCGTGGAGCATCCGCGAATGGAAAACAAGGCTAAAAATAAAAGAAGGGCAAGCCCTATTCCGTAGCTTCGCTTTTTTGAAGAAAAAATCCAATCTTTTATCTTTGAGAGTGAAGGAATAGCTGCCATAGAATTTCTCTTCTTGCCCAACGCCTATAGAGTATATTTACAAAGGGCTAATCGCCTGGATTTGCCTGTTTTGTGTTTGTTGCCCTGTCATGTTATTAGTTGTACATAAGTGAATTCATTTCAAGCGGGAAGAAAGAAAATGTCTTAATATTGAGAGTGATAATAGTCCTTTTCCGTTAGTCGATCTACTTTCGATCTATCCTCACAGAAGCTTCCTATGGGCAATACTGAATTCACTTGTATTGTTCCATATTTAAATGGGAACGGCTCTATTCCATTTCAATCAAATTCCTTATCTTTGACAATGCACATTCTTAGCAAGTTCTTTTGAAGTTTATGGAAAACAGGCAGGCCTTTTTTTATGCTATCTTATCGGGAGCAGATTAAATTCTCAATCAATCAAATTGGAAAAGATTTTTCCTATTCATGGCATGCGTGCTAAGAAATCCTATTAGAATTTGCGCAGAGCAAACCCAGGTTAATAGGATGCCTTAAATCTCACATTTGAATGGCATACATACGAAAAAGGCTTGCTAGACTAAACCAAGCCAGGCGAGTGGCGCAGTTTAAGGCGGTTGCCCATGAAGTTAAATGCCTGCTTTTCAAGAATCGATCTTAAGCGGTTAAGATAGCCTTTAAAAGATTTTCAGCGAAACAAAAAGGAGTCTTTCCGAGCGGTGAATTTTCAATAAGTCTTTTTTTTTTATTCGACGTATGCTAGGTTAACATTTTCAGTCTAAAATACATTAGAACGGCAAAGTATATGGCTACTCTAACAGTGCTCGATCAGTTAATGACTAGGCGAACAAATTCTCCAGACCCTGCTCTATCAGTCGATATGAAGCTTGTTGCGAGCTTGATCTTAAGTGGCGGAGAAGGGACCCGTTTGTATCCTTTAACGTTAACGCGCTGTAAGCCAGCAATCAATTTTGGTGGAAAATATCGGCTTATCGATGTCCCTATTTCCAACTCCATTCATGCAGATTGCCATAAGATTTTTGTTCTGACTCAATTTCTTTCTTCTTCCCTTCATCACCATATCTTCCAAACTTATATGCAAGGGGGAAGAGCTTCCGAAATGATTGAGATATTAACTGCCGAACAAAGACCTACGCATAAGAATTGGTTTCAAGGGACAGCGGATGCGGTTCGGCAAAATATGGATTATCTTCTGGAATGCCCCGTCGAGTATTTCCTTATTCTTTCTGGAGATCAGCTTTATAACATCAATTTCCGAGAGATGGTTCTTTTTGCTAAAAAAACAGATGCCGATGTGGTCATAGCGGCCCTGCCTGTCACTGCCCAAGAAGCGACACGCATGGGAGTTTTAAAAATCAACGAGAACGACTTTATTACAGACTTTTATGAAAAGCCTCAAGAAAAAGAGCTTTTGCAAAAACTTCGCAGTCCTTCCGAAACCTTGGAACGGGCAGGCGTCAATCCGGCCAGCAAACGCCACCATCTCGGTTCGATGGGAATTTATTTATTTAAACGCAAAGCGCTTGTCGATCTCCTTATGAAAGATCCGAGAGAAGATTTTGGTAAGCACCTTATTCCAACCAAAGTTCAATCCGGCCAAGCTGCGGCTTTCTTATATGATGGGTATTGGGAAGACATTGGAACTATTGAAACGTTTTATCAAGCTAATATGGCGTTGACGGAGTCTAATCCAAAATTTAGCTTTCATAATGAACTTCGCCCCATTTTCACTTCCCGTTACGATCTTCCGCCCGCTAAATTTTTTCAAACCCAAATTGATAAAAGTCTGCTTTGCGAAGGGGCAATAGTCGAAGCGGATGAGGTGACTCATAGCTTGTTAGGGCCACGGACAATGATAAGAAAAGGCTCGATTATCCGAGATACTTATATCATGGGCAATGATTACTATATTTCAACGGTCAGCGATCATCACCGCCTTCCCCCCGCTCCCCACATTGGAGAAAATTGCTTGATCAAGCGTGCAATCATTGATAAGAACGTCCATATCGGTCACGGAGTGCAGCTCATCAATAAGCAAAACCTCACCCATTATAATGGGGAAAATATTTTTATCCGCGATGGCATTATTATTGTTCCACGAGGAGCGACCCTGCCAGACGGCTTCATCCTCTAATTTTAAGTTTCACTCATTATGTCAATCTGGGCAATAGCCGATCTTCATTTGTCTTTTGGCGTTCCGAATAAGCACATGAGCGTATTTGGCCCCCAATGGGAAGCATACACTGAGAAAATAGAGCAGGCTTGGCGCGAAAATATTTCGGAAGAAGATCTTATCTTAATTCCCGGAGACATTTCATGGGCCCTGCGTATGGAAGAGGCTCAGCCTGATTTAGATTGGATTGGCCGCTTGCCCGGAACAAAAGTCCTTTTAAAAGGCAACCATGACTATTGGTGGGGATCCCTATCTAAGATCAAGTCTTTTCTTCCCGCCTCTTGCCACCTCATTCAAAATAACAGCTTCACCTGGAAAGGCGTCAGCATTGCTGGAACGCGATTATGGGATATTCCCCAATTAAGCTTTGATGCCATCATCAATTTTCAAGAGCATGCTTGCGTAAAAAAATTAACAGAAACAGATCAATCTGAAGAGAGCCAAAAAATTTATCAAAGGGAATTAGGTCGGTTAGAGATGAGCCTTAAGGCGATGTCTCCAGATGCTAAATTACGCATCGCCATGACGCACTATCCTCCTATCGGGCCTAACTTGCAAGAGACGGAAGCCACACGCTTATTGGAGAAATATGGCGTTCAAATCTGTGTATTTGGCCATCTTCATAACGTCAAATCCCATTTGCAGTTATTTGGAACCCATCATGGCATCCGCTATTACTTGACCGCTTGCGATTACTTGCCAGATTTTAAGCCTCTCAAAATTGCCGAAGAACCTTAATTAAAGCCTCATCAGAGGGGTTAATTACAGCTCTTTTTTCTTTCATTGAAAGAAAGAATAGCGTTTTTTTCTTGTTCGGCCAAAGCCATGAGTTTATCTAACGATTTGGATTCGGCCACATCCGCTGTCCTAAAATGACTACTGCCCATGTGCCACTCATGTGGCTTTCTTATCTATGCCATTCCATTTAATACACTCTTTAAGAAATCCTCCAAAATATAGAAACAATTTGAAATTTTTGTAAAAATCCATATGATGTCGCATCAGTTTTAAAAAAGAGGTTGCTATGTTTTTTTCCCATGGTCGATTCAAAATTTTTTCTGCTCTATTTATTATCCTTTCATTGACGTCTCTGAGCGGACCGACTTTAGAAGCTGCTGAAAAGCGCTCTCCAGCACATTCATTCAGCCATCGATTGGCAAAGCGCCTATCGACCCAGCAAGATAGGAAGAAAGTGGCGTATAGATCTCTGGATAAAGCGCAATCCCATGCAAGCCCCGTTGGGTTGAAATCCGAGAGACGATCTATGCGTCAAATCCATTTTGGTCCAGGGCCGAGTGATCAGGCGATGATTCATTTTGGGCCAGGCCCCAATAATAAAAGGGCCATTCATTTTGGACCTGGGCCTAGCGGAAATGCAAATGCAAAAAACATGATGCCTTATGCGATCCGACAAGAAAAGGCGTAATGCCTTTTAGAGGGATATATTAAATTCCTAATAACTTGGATTTGAGATGATTTTCTTCCTAAGACAAGAACTCGAATCCCGGTCATTAGCGGTCTTAATATCGCCCCAGCTAGAAAATAAAAAGTAGACGCGCTAAAAAACAACCGAAATCGATTATTCTAAGGAACGCTTATGCAAGCATCAGCTAGCAGCCCTGATCTTAGTTCTATTCATACCCATTTCACGGATGAATTATGGGGCGGGCCTATTCCTACGGAGGAATTTTGGGGCGAAACTATCCCTATAGATGACGAGATCGTTCCATTGGCATCTGCTTTAAATAATCCCTCACAAATAGAAGACAAGAAGCGAGGGCTTCTTTCCCGCTGTGACCGCAAAATGGCAGCAAGGGTGATGGGATTAGCTCTCACATCAGGCGTATTTGCCCTGACGACTTATTTTTTAGTGAGAGAAAGTCTTGGATCTCACAATGTGAAAGGCCTATCTCTGGAGGCATTGGCCAATGGGGCATCTTGTGCTTCGTTTGGGCATATGCTATTGCCTGCAAAAGCGCGAAAAAAAGCCAATGAATGGATTAACGCCTGGTCTTATGAAGCCATTCTGGCAGGCAGTCAAGTTTACTTGAATCTAGCACCCCAGGAGCAAATGAAGCTATTTGCCGTGCCGTTTGTATGGACATTGGGCGCTTTGCAAATGAAAGATATCCTCGCTCTTCTTTCAATGGATCAATCCGAGCTATTTGTCTCTCACGTTCCTCCGAATCAAGGAGAAATCCTTCCCACTTTGGGATTTAATACCCGGAATTATTCCCGCGCCTCCAAAATGTGGATGACGGCACTAGCAACTACTGCGCTTAGTCTGACCGTGTTGAACTTCACCCTGCTTGAGGGATATCTTGGTAAAGGGGATTTGGGAAAAATAGGTTTTTATCAGGATCTGATTGCCTTGTTTTCGGGCAGCGTTGTCGGGGAGATGATTGCTAGGCTGTTTGATGATAAAAAAGAAGCAATTGAGAGCAGGCATCTTCAACAGTTAATTTCACAAGAGCCCTCGATAGTCCTAAAAGCCATGCGCGTTATAAAAAATATCGGAATCCTTTCTGCTCCCGTGCTAATTGGAGCGTGCTTATCGGTAGAAATTCCGCCGAATACATGGACTGACTACCTCAACAAGATGTGCGTAGGAGGGATATATGGAGCGGATCTTTTCTTGGCTCGCAGGGAATTTGAAAACTTGAGCTCAAGGTTTCATGCGGTTGCTTATCCGGAAAATGGCGGACAGCTTCCTACGCTTTGCCAACGAATCAAAGGCGTGGCAAAGACATATCTGCCTTCAATAGGCTTTTTTTCCGCTATGGTAGGCTTTATGGGCTGGGCTGCAGCAACGAATATTCCCCGGGTCGATTATGCGATTGTCGTTCTTTTGATCACGACGCTATCTTCTTTTGTATTCACAGATTTGATTGCTAAAAAGGGGCGTCCCCAAGGCCATAATCGCCTGCATAATGAGCTCAACTTTCGCTTGATCCATTCCGCACTGGCTTTGTCCGTTTTTTTTCAGTATTTGACAACCAAAGTCGATATTGGCGATGAGCAATTGGATGGCGATTCTGATGCTTTGTATGCGTTGTCCTTAATTTCCTGGTTTTTCTGGGGATTGAATGTCGGCAACAACCGGGCGATTAATATTCAGGAGCCTCGTATTCCCGTTCTTCCTGTCTCTCCTCCTGTTGCCATGCAAGAGTTGAGTAAAACTTTTGTTAGACAATTTTAATTTTAAAGCGCTAAGAGGTGTATGAAAGCCCATCCTAATCTCACATATCGATTATTAACCTGAATTTGGAGTTTTCTGTCCTTTGGACTGACGTAAAAGCTCTTGCCATTTGTTTATCTCCGCAGCTTTGACGCAGTCGAAAGGGCAAAAAACTCTAAACTCGGGGTATTATGAGTTAATACATTCTCTAAGTTCCTTTGTCCTTTCATTCTCTAATTATTTTTTAACTCCTCTAAGCCTATGCAAGTCAATTCTTTTCCTAAGTGGTTTATCCGTCTTACCAACGATCCCAGCACTTTATCCGAGAAATTTATTAAAAAATTCAGGAAAAAGACAAGCCTCGATGATTCCCTTTTCAATGATTTCATAGAGATTTTTGGGCGAATGAATCAACAGCAGCTTGCTTCTTGTTTTCCCCCGCCTCTTGCAGAAAAGATCCAAGCTAAATTAAAGATGCGGACAGATCGCTTTCACCGTCTATTGACTCTTGCTCTTAATGACTTACTTGAGGGACGCCATTTGAATTTGGAGAGTCTGAACGCGCTGTATGCCTTTTCTGTTTTTTCTCCTGATACCATTCAAGAAAGCGTGATCAGAGAGATGGCGCATCATATTCTTTCGCTTCCCATGCCTGCACAGGAAGCAAGACGCTGGCAATGCTATTCTATACCCGCCATCCAGCGTGCCATAGATGCGCAACGAGAAGAGATGGATCGCACATTGACTATTCTCTTTCAAGCGACCTTGCTTAAAGAAGCAGCGAGCCTGCCGCTCTCTTTGAATATGAAGCAAGAGCGGGATTTATTCAAATATGGAGCTTTGAAAGGGCATGGAAAAATCTTGTCTTGGGGGCATCTTTTGTTTTCATGGGCAAGACTTGTAAAAGGAGGAAAAAAAATTCAAGAAGAATTAGGAACAAGCTTTAGATTTGATAAGCTGCTCATTCCTCCTTTAAGGCAATTGCCTGAACCAAGCCATTTAATTTCCCTTTCTTTCCATGAATTTGCAATCGGGCGGGCCATTAATTTGCTGTTTCATCATCCGCAGACACGCCTGCCTTCTATTCCTTCTATAAAGGAGGAATTGGCAGCTCTCTTTTCCGCATCTTTAGAGGCCCAACAAAATGCCCTTTACTTCGTTGACCATTTGCACACGGCGATTCAAAAAATTGATCAAGGAGAAGAATTCCCCTTTGATGAGATGCTTAAATTATTGAATGCTTTGGTCCCTGATCGGTCGGATGCTATTTATCCTTTTTTGCATACATGCCTCCATTATTTTCATTGCCTGGTCAAATTCTCTGTGGATCAATCCCAGGCTGCCTTTCTCTTTGCAGCCATTCACAGCCTTGAGGAGGAGGAGAAAAGACGCTACCAGAAATGGGTAAGCGAAGGATTTCTAAGAGCGCCGTTTAAAATAAGTCCGGCCTTTATCCAATATGCAAGCCGGCTTCCTTTAAAAGAGACGGCCCATATTATTCTGCGTTTCTCAAAAACGCAGGTGGTTTCAGATGATGATCCTCCACTTGCCTCTCCGTATTTAACTTCTGAGGAACATCTTCGTATTCTGCAGCAAATAGAAGAGACGTTCGGCTTGAGCTTGCCGGTTCCAGTCATTGCTGATTTTTTATTCTTTCAAACAGCAAACGCATCTGTCTTTGAGATTTTAGACGCCTATGCAGATGTTCGTGCCAGCGTCATTAAGTATTCGGATAAGCTTGCCATTCCCTCCCTTGCTTACCAATCCTGGGAGCAGGAGGCAAACCACTTTATTGGAGCGATTCAGCTGATGCCAAGAGAGGTTGGTTCGGTTGGACAGAAAAGATTGGGTTTCTATATGGAAAGAATGCTTAATATGGTCTTTTTGCTTCAGTTTGCCGCTTATCCAAAACCCGTTTCTTCTTTTTACAACTTTATTCCTTGTTCGATTGAGGATAATAATCTTTTATTTAAGAATGAAAATTTTCCCATTCATAACTGTTTAGACCCCATTCTCTCTTGTTTCCCCAACGGGCCCGCCCGCTTTTGCCATTGGTCTTGCCATCCAGAGGCTGGAGAGATGCGCTTCTCTGTTTCGGTCCTGAATTCTTTACAAAATCTGCAGGCAGCCTATACGTTTCATCTCCCTCTTAGAATTCCTTTAGCGTCTTCTTTGACATCGCCATTTTTTAGACTGCTTCAAGCCTTTATCGATACGTTTGCCGAGGAAGCGATTTCGGAAAAGGAAGAAGAAAACATGAGAGAAGTGACAGACAAGCCTTATCACCTCCCTGATGAATGCTTAGAAAGGGAAGGAAATCCGGCGGAGATTTTCGATGCCTGCCTTGCCGCCCATCCCTTGTTGACAAATCTGTGGCAAAAAAATGAAGGCCTTTTTGGTGCGGATATGCCCTTGGTCAAAACAGAATTGTATACTTTTATTAAGAATTTGCGCTTTTCCTTCAAAGCGAGTGTCTTTCTTGCTCTAAATGGGCCGGACTTTAGCGTAGCGGACATGCCATTGAAGCAAGCTGCCCCTTTACAAATTTTCCATTTTAATTTGGATAATGACCGTAAAGGAAAGGAGAAAGAGGTTTCTCATTTTGAAGAGGCAGATTTTGAATCCATTTATTTGGAGACCCATCAACTGGATGCTATTCCTCCCCATTACGCTTATTCCATCAAGGGAGAGCATTTTGATAAACAGGCTCTTATTGTTAAGGTTGAGAACCTCGAAAAAAAAGAAGGCAATCAAATGAAAGAGAAAGAGGGCGGACAAACAAAAAAAATCATTGAAATTACCTTGATGAGCCAATCGAATGAGTCCGCGTATCCCAAACAATTGACGGTCATTTATGATTCTTTCCTAAATAAAGCGCATTATCTTCATTTAATGAGATGGCAACTGAGCTTATATCAACAGATCTATTGCTAAATCTTATGTGCGCATGAACCAAAAGAGGCTTGCTATAAATAATTTAAAAGCAAAGCCTTTGTCTAAATTTAAAGTCTCAAATCAAAGACTCCAATATTTGTTGGTAAAGAGGATCGCTTGTATCGATTGAGAACTCAACAGGGTCAAATAAGTTTAAGTCTCCCACTTCCTCATTGTTGATTTTTGTCTCTATAGGCGGTAGAGAAAGAGGGGATTGCAAGGGCCAAGGCTCTACAAAGTGTGGGAGGGGGGATTCGCCATTGCAAGAGTCCGAGCGCTCTTTTGAATTGAGAATGACGAGACGGCGTGAGCGGCCATTTCCTTTTATTACAATTTCTCCCTCCGAATTTTGAAGTTCTGCTAGGGAAATTTGCTTCGCCCAAATACAATCAAATCTCTTGCGGCAGCTATCCGGCTGTCGATTTATCAATTCAGGCGTTTCTTGGATAATTAGTTTCCAGGCACGTCCCAATTTGCGCATCGCTTGCAATAAAGCGAGGTCTTCAATAATTGACCAGTGAGTGAAGAATCTAGGCTTTTTTCCCTTCTTCCAAGCGCCCGAATCTGCAGAAGCTGCCAGGATCGGAGAAATAACCGTTTGGATCGCTTCTTTTTTATGCAATAAGGGATCGGAAGGCTCCCTTGGCCTTTTTTTTGTATGGATTGCAGATGGCGGATTGACTAGAGGAAGAGGATTTGCTATCGAACTCATATTTTGAACCTATATGGTGTTTAGACGGCTTTGCCTTATATATAGAAGTAAAGGAGAAGAGGGAATTTTTTGTCTATCCTTAAGAAATCTTCTAAGAAGCGGCCTTAGAACTCCCTATAATCCATATTGAGCGTCCTTTCTTCTTAGGAGCCAACGCGATATAGGTGATGATGGGTTTAATACACTCTCTAAGAAGGGGTATTAAACCGCTAATGGCCTAATTCGCATTCTTCTCTCCTATTGCCGCTTAGGGAGAAAATAATCTCAAATAGCGGTTATTAGGGGTGTCAATACACCCGCTAAGAACGAAGCTGTTGCTGTAAATATTGGGCAATGTCATTGATGCCTTTTCGTCCGAGGCTAAGGCGGTTGGCAAAGCTGACAAAGCCGTGAATAGTGGGATACGTATAGACGACGGTCGGTACGTCAAAGGTTTTTAATTGATGGGCATAAGCCAAGCCGTCATCCCGCAAGGGGTCGAAATGAGCCACTAAAATTAAAGCAGGAGGCAAACGGCCAAGATCAGCTTGTAGAGGCGAGGCACGCGGATCTTTGCCATTGGCTCCTTTTAAATAAAAAGCCCAGAATTGTTTCATTGCATCGCGCGTTAAGAAATAGCCTTGGGCATTTTCATAATAAGACAGCGTATCAAAATCATAATTGGTAGCAGGATAAATGAGCACTTGGCAGCGGAAGGAAGGCCCACGGCGATCCCGTGCAAGCAAAGTGACGGCGGCCGCTAGATTGCCTCCTGCGCTGTCTCCTCCAATCGCCAATTTTTGGGGATCCCCGTTAAATTCTGCAATATGCTGGGCGATCCAAACGGCCGCTGCATAGCAATCTTCTAAGGGCTTAGGAAAGGGATATTCGGGCGCCTTGCGGTATTCGACCGAAACAACTAGGCAACCGGAGCGGTGGCAAATTTCCCGGGATAAATTGTCATTGCTGTCTAAGCTGCCTGCAATCCATCCTCCACCTTCAAAAGAAATATAAACAGGATAAGGACCGTTTCCTTTGGGAAAATAAAGGCGGGCGGGAATGGACCCGAATGGGCCGGGAATGGATAAATCGCGAACCCCTTGAATAGATGCCTTGCTTTGATAAGAGGGGAAAATGGCCTGCCGCATGTTTTCCACCTTAATCGGGCCGGGCTGAGACATTTGGTCGAATTCTTTTAAAAAGGCGGCTGTCTCCGGATCCAATTTTATTTGGCAGGGAAGGGCTGCATCGGACATCGAATCTACAGTCTTGGCTTCAAGGGTGAAAAAGAAAAATAGGCTTGTCAGAATAGTTCTTAATGTTGTCTTCCATTGATGCATTGCATACCCCTATGCTGTGTAATATGAATACCTATTTAATCGAACTAAGTCAGGTATAGGCAATGGCTGGCAATCTGAGCAAGATATTTTTTAAGATAAGGGCTTGCCTGCTGGCAAGCCCTTGAAAGAGATTCTTAACGAACAGGGCAGGCGCCTGTTGCGCAGCTTTCAATAAATTCGTCGTCGCGAATGTGAATGCCTGAGTAGTCAATTTCTTTTAAATTGGCCACATAATTCTCATAGACTTCCTTGGTCACCACTTCTTGTGGAAGATAAGCATAGCCTAGATCTTCCGCATTTTTAGTCGGGTCGTTGCGGAAAAGGAAGGACACGCCAACATAGGAATCCCAGTTTTTCATGAGCCAGTCAATGATGGCTGGAATCTCTGATGGATCGTAGGATACCGTGTTAGAAACGTTTTGCTCGCACCAGGTCGTCTGCAATAAATTATACCATTCGAGCTGAGCAACGGCTGAATCCGTATTGACTTCCACTTCTTCGACCTTGCCGTTCTTTCTAGTCACTGTTGTGCGTGCGAACGGCACAGTTTCGTACTTGACTGGGAATTTGACCAAAACAGATTCCGGTTCATAAGGCTTTTCAACGACAGAATATCCAGCGGAGCGGAATTTTGCGACTAAAGGATCATGCTTGGAATAAGTAATGTTATTGAAAACATACTTTCCAAGTGGCATATGGATGCCTTCTGGCACTTCGCCCCATTCTTCCGTTCCCATAATTTTGCTAATGGTTCCGCTAGGCTTAATGCAAGTCACATTCTTGGGCAGAGGCGCATTCAATTCATTGGCCATGCTATAAGCGGCGCTTACCGTGATATTGCGCATGCGCTTGAAGTCATAAGCAGTCAGGTCAGGCCGTGCGCGAACACCGGTCAAGCCTACTCCGCACAGATGCAAGAAGTCATTGTTGAGATGCCAAGCTTCCTGCAAAATCTCATCGCGCAAGTTGACCATCGTTTGGCGATAGTTCATGCGTCCGGCCAGATAAAGAGCGCGCTCCAAGCCGACTTTATCTCCCCTGAAAGCCAGGACATTCACTTCTGTCAAATTGCAGAAGCTCTTGTTGCCAAGCAGGATCTCAACGCAAGGGTTGCATCCTTTGAACCAAGGCGCCCGTCTTTCTGCTTCTGCGGCATTGATGATACCGGGTTCAGATCCGCCGGAATCCAGCATGAGCTGAAACACTCTTTCCAATTCTTGGCGCGAAGGCTTGGTACGGAAAAGCAAGCTGTTATTAGATTGTTGACGGTGAGCATTGCCTTTTAGCCACCACTCTTTTTTTGCGATGGCAAATTCATCCCATTCTGGTTGACCGTACTCGAAAAGGGCAATTTGTGCAGAGCGTCTGCTGGATAAAATAGTGCCTAGCCAGTTAACGATATCCAAAATATCAATACGAGTCAGAAGCTGATCGGCGCGATCCGATAAAATTTTTGCGATAGCTTTAAAAGCCTTGGCGATTTGCTCATCGCCTGATGAAATCCAACCGTAGCCTTTCAGACGGGTTCCTGCCGGACGGATTTCAGAGAAATCAAGGATTAAGGATTTGGCCGGAAATTTACCTGCCACAAGCTTGCCAATGGCTTTGGCCCACGCAATGGCGGAGTCACCGACTTTAATTGTCCAAACCTGCGTTTCGGGATCGTATGTTTCAATATTATGCTGCACACCGCCTTTTTCTGTACGGCCAGAGCGAATGACCTTAATCTCTTGAAGCGGCCTGCGGAAACCATTGAGTGTCCCTGTAATAGGTCTAAAACCCACTCCACATCCCTGTAAAAGCAGCCATAATACATCGACCATATCATAAACCGTCTCTACATGCGTATAAGAGCAATTGAACATGCTCGATTCGCGCGTACGGCTTAATTCAGTTCCTCCCAGCCATAGGGTTCGGCCGGCTGGAGCAATATAGCGCCCTAAAATGAGAGTTCTAACTTCTTCCAATTCATCTTCTTGTACTTCGTTCAAAGAGCGTCCCAGCGCGCGTTCCCATAGCCAGCGTTGATGAGAGATTACACGATCCACCACTTGATCCCATGTTTCTAATAGCGTATCGCCTTCTTTAATCGGTCTGTGATAAGTACGCAAAGCTGTGGCCATTGCTCGCGCTGTTGGTCTGGTCATGATGCCCTCTCTCTTTTAAGGTATTGAATTTAAGCCAAAATACAAGATCTTGTAGATAATGGTTTATAAAATTACAACTTGTTGTATTAAAAACGCCTTTGGTATCTATTTTTTTTGCTTTAAAGTCAAGATGCAGAATTTATTTTACTATCCCTCAGAATGCTTTCTGGAGCTGTTTTTTAAGATATTGATTTTGAACCAGTTCAACAAGCAAAAAAAAGAAAATGATGAATTTCGAGTCGATTGATAGTCAATGGGTTAGTGTTGGAGTTTTTTTTCTGAAATAGCCGCTTTTTGATGAATTAGAACTTAGTAAAATTTATTAGAGCCGTATGACCTCTTAATAACTTATATTTGAGATTATTTTCTGCCTAGGAGGCAAGAGAAGAGAACGAACCATATTGAGTGAATATGGCCTGTTCTTTCCTATCGCTTCCTAGGGGAAAAGAATGCGAATCTAGGTCATTAGCGGTTTAATACACTCTCTTAGAGCTCAAAAATTTCAAGTAGAGCTTTTAAACCGCTATCCTGCGGATTAAAAGGAAGCTTAAGAGAAAGGGATTGCCGCTTTTTAAGGATAGGCTGAATGCGGCTTTCCTGATCTTCTTGATCCAGGCGGTGGAAATAATCCAAGCAAATATGTAGCAGGTCTTGAAAGTCTTCTTCGCTTTGCAAAAGGCCGATGAGATGCTGAAGCACTAAGGTAAATTGCTGCTTATCTCCGATTTCTGCCATAAGGGAAAGCAATTCAAGCTTAAATTCCAAATCGCTGTCTTCTAAATGCTCTTCAATAATTTGGGTGAACAATTTATTGGCAGTTTTGCGATTTGAATGCCCCAACAGGCGAGCGCGAAGCAAATCAAACCATTTATTGCCTTCCAAATAAGAATTAAAGCCATCTAGAAGATCTTGAGCGTAGGATTCATGGTCTTCGTCGATTTGTTCGGAAATAAAATCATAAAGAAACGTTTCAATATCGTTCGCACAATAAGTAGAGATCAATTTAAAGACTTCTTTTGATGGGATGCCTTCATCGGCGTTCTCATCTAATATCAAAATAAAGTTAGCCAACGCATCATGCAATTCGCTTGGATTTTCCAATTCGCTATTGTCATAAAGGTAAATTTGATGGTCAAGTTCATTACAGAAAATGGACAGGGAAGGCTTTTCGGCCATCAAACGGCGCCATAGCTCAAATATAAGCAAATAAATCTGATCTTCGGCTTCGGCTTTTAACTGGCGGTCGCCAACGAGCTGTTCGGTTAAATCTTCGGGGGAATCGCATTCATCCGCATAAGCGATAAAGCTCGTACGGTCTAATTGCACGGATAAACGCTTGAGACGCTCGAAAAGAGTTGGCAATGAAAGCGCCCGATAATCTTCGACCTGCCAAGGCTCAACAGACATCTTCGGATCATTCAGCCAATTCATGCGTAATAAATTATATAAGGCGCGCCGCTCTATTGCATTCATAACATTGAAATTGTGTTGTGTATCCATGAAATCATTAAATTTATTTATAAATTTTTGCCGAAAGATCTCTATAAAAACTTACAATTTTTAATCTATCGAGCTAAAAGAATCAATTATAGGCAATCGGTGTCTTTTTTACAGTACATTTTTCGGAAGCGGGTTTGGAGCTAATTTTTCTGGAGTCTTAGAGGGTCTTAAAACCTTTCAATGACTTGAATTCACATGGGCTAAAAGAAATAGGCTCAAAGATAGATTATTAAATTCCTATATATCCATTATAGCATTTTTTTTATAAATTTTATAGCTTTATTATTCTTTAAGACAAGCTTTTAAAATTCAAAATTAGGCCATCGCCTAATTGACGATACGGTCGAGGAAAAGAACTTGACTTGCGATTAAAGCTCTTATTTGTTTCGTTTTTTTTATTAATTCGATGTTGAAGTGTTTATTTTAATAAAATTTATTAATAAACAGCTAAATATTGACTTTTTATATTAATCGAGCTGCAAAGGCTGGGATATAGCCAACTTGTCCTTGGTCTGTAATGATTTTGAGCCACGTTCCTTGCTCTTCTATATTGGCCACACGCACTTTAGAACCCGTTAGAAGAGGCTGGGAACTTAACTGGGAAAATTGGATATCGGGAGCGCGGTAAAGTCCGGTTGACCTGACTAGGATGGCCTCGATAGGGCCGAAGTAAAAGGTAAGGAGAACATTTGAGAGAAGTAAGAATGCTGAGAGGGAAGAAAAAGCGAATAGATAGTTCAGAAAGGTTTTATTCCACCAGATAGCCATTGAACCGGTCAATAAAGTGGCTAAGAGGGCCCAAAAGATTAGCTCAAAGCGATGGGGAAAAGAAAGAAAGGGAGTAAAGGCAAAATTGTATAGCCGGCTATAAGATGGAGGGGCTGGATCAAGCCCTAATTTCTCTTTTGCTAAGGCCAAATGGGAGAGAATAAGGGAATTGCCAGGATCGAGTTTCAGTGCGCGATAGTTATAGAGAATCGACCATGGATATTCGCCTAATTGGAAATAGGTATCCGCTAATGCTTGATTGAGCGCACTTGAAGAGCCGCCTTCTTGTTCTTCAAGCTGAAGATAGAGTTTTAAGGCCTGATTGAACGCTTTTTTTCTTTCTGGATAAGAAGCCGCTTGTTCGCCCTTTTGATAATTAAGATTGGCCTCTTCTAAAAGCGAACTTCCTAAAAGGTCAAAAAGAGGATGGAGGAGAAAAAAAGCATAGTAAATGAATTTCATGATCCTACACTATATATAAAATGGGCTAGAGTTTGAGCTATAGCCTAGTTTAATCATTCTTTAGAAATCGAACCAAAGCTCAGGCGGTATTTGCCATTGAGACTATTATTTTTGGTTTTAAAGTAAATAAAAAATGTTTGCGCGCTTCGCATAAAAAGAGGAAGAAAGAGATGGTCAAGGCAGAAGATGTTTTAGCGGATAACCAAAATTTTTTTATTGATGGAGAGGGGAGGCAGATTCGAAAAGGAACCGTAGCGGCGACTATTTTTAATGCCAAAGCCATTGAAGGGATCATCGATCAGCCTGCCTCAGAGGCGAAGAAAAAGCGATTGGAAGAGATTTTAAGCGATGTCCGTGCCTTGATACCTGCTTTGCAGGCAGTCCAGTTATTTGAATTTTTTACTCCCCTGGAATGGTTGAAAAATGACGCGGATTTAAAAGAAGGCCGCACTTTCGTCGTTGTCCTTTACTTGCAGCACTATCCGCAAGCCGTAAGCGCCGAAATCCGCTCTCTTTTATCTCAATTAAAAGGGTGTGTCTCTCCTGAACTCCAAAAAGAGATAGAAAAAGCGCTCTCTTGCCATTAAAAGGCGGGTGCTCTTATGGGAAGATAGGGCATGGAATCAATTGGCTTTTCAAAATTGTTTTCCTTTATGCGTTGCCCGTGGGGTTCGGCTGTATCTCTACCTACAGCTACTTCCCATGCGCATGGCTTGTTTAGCCTGGCAGGCTCTATTCTTTTTCTCAAAAAAACAAACGCTTAATAAAATCAAGCCGTCCATTAATCAATGGACTGGATGCGAGGCAATTTTTTCCTAGAAAAAAATGAATAGGAGGATTGCTTCTTGAAGAAGAAAAGACAAAAATTTTACAGCTTTAAAGGATAGAAGATACATGTTGAATCAACTCAAGAAAAAGGCGATTGTCCTATTAATAGGGCTTATATGTGCGTTTAATCAGGGCTTATTTGCTTCGGTTCCCTCTTCAAAGGAATTTTTCCTCATTACCATTCCAAAATCAGGAACACACTTGAGCGTTAAATTACTCCTGATGCTGACCGGCCGCAATTGCGATCCCTTGCTGGCTTATGCAAATGTGATTCCTCACATATCAGATGAAGAATTTGCACAAATAATGGAAACATATTGGCTAAATCATTTCTTTGTTTTCCAGCATATGGATCCTCTCACTTATGGCAGTAAATTAGAGACATTTGCATCAACGCATCCCAACTATATAAAAATCCTACAGGTCCGAGACCTAAGAGATTGCTTGGTCTCTTATATTTACCATATGAAGCAATTAGAATTAGAGTTGGATCTGCAAAGCAGAGTAGGAGAAGAGCCAACCTTTGATGCGTTGTTAACCCATGTCTTAAATAAAACAGATGAATTGGCGTGGGGCTGGGAAGATATCATCAAGTTCGCCATCGAATGGCAAAATAAACCGGACACAGTCATTTTACGCTTTGAAGAATTGATCGGAGATAAAGGCGGGGGAAGCGATCTCGCACAAGAAGGGGCGATAAGAGCTTTAGCCTCTCAATTAGACATTCCACTTACAGACGAGCACTTAAGCTGTATTCAAGAAAATTTATTTGGCAATCAGACTTTTCCCTCCGTTTCCGTTACATTTCGCAGTGGACAAATTGGGTCTTGGAAAGAGCATTTCACGCCGCACCAAATCGAGCTCTTTAAGAAGAATTGGGGACATTATCAAGTTCAATTGGGCTATCCCTTGGATTGAAAGCATTACATGCAGCGCTAATTATATGGGCACTGAGCATGTTCTTAACCTGGGTGTGGAATTTTGTTCTTTCGACTGCGTCAAATTCTGAGAGATGAACAAATGGCAAGGCGGCCACTATTAAAAATAGGGACCATCTTGCCATTTGTTCATCTGCAAGAGCTTTCACGCCAGTCCAAAGGGTAAAATTCCAAATTCAGGTTAATCATCTAGAGCCGATTTCTTTTTCCTTAAGCAGGGAAAAATAACCTCAAACATAAGCATTAGCGATTTTTATACATCCTCTAAGAGGAACTCTTTGAAAGAGTTAGGCGAATAAACAGGTCTTTGGCTTGCTGTTCGACGTCCCTTAAAGCGAAAACAGGCGAGGGGCTGTACTGCAGCATTTGCAGGTAAGAAATAAAAGTGCGTGCTTCGCCGACAAGTCCTTGTTGAGGAAGATTTTCTGGGCTTAATTGATGCAAAGGAGCCAATCCCTCTTCCCATAATTTCCACCAATAGGCTTTTTCCAACAGGCTAATGACTTGAGCTGGCGGCAGGCCTTTGCTTTTCAATGCTTGCTTTAACAGCTCTTCACTTACTTTTTTAACGATCTTAGGCTGCTGCATCCGTTGCTGATGCCAGCGCCATTGCCATCCCAATAAGAAAATGGTTAGAGGCAGCATGAGCAAGACCCAAGGGGTTTGAAGCCAATTAGGGTGCAAATTGTGCGAAGTGAGTGCGATGCCTTTAATTTCAAGTGGAGAAAGAGGCCAGGCAGAGGGATCCCATAATTTGTCCCAATCCGGCGTAGTCGCCGCCTCAGGCTGAGGAGTAAAGGGAGGGGGAAGGGAGGGAACATCTAGTGTAAGGGGAAGGGAAGGCGTATGTTGAACCGCGTAACTTTGTTCGGCAGCATCAAAAGAAGACAGTTCGATGGAAGGAATGGCTTTAACAAAAGCGGAAATAGGAAGTAATTCAATTTGAAAAATCTTGGATTCCCCTTTGATGTCTCCTGATGGAGGCAAATCGCTAAGTTGAAAAAAACCGCTAAATCCTGGCTGACAAGCAAGAGAAGGCAGATGAAGCTCTTCTAAATTGCTGATACCAGAAAGCGTAAGCTGCAAATTGATTTTCTCTCCCAGTTTAATTTTTTCTGATGAGAGCATTTTAATATCCGCTTGCATGCGTCCCAACGCTCCATTAAAAGAAGCGGGAGAATTGGAAGGAAAGGGCTTAACGTTCAGCTCGACGACCGGAGCCTCTGCTTGGAGCAACTGCTTATCATAGACCTTTTGCCCAAAGGAATTGAGCAGGTACGCATAACCCGCGATTTTCGAAGGGCCAAAGTGGAAAATGCCCGGGCGGGAGGCCTTGATTTCTTGTGAGATTTCTTGAATGGTGAGCGCTCCTTGCTGAAGATCGCTGATATGCACGTCTCCGATTTTTTCAAAGTCTTTAGGATGGACGAAAGGCAATGTCGATTCCGTCAGATCAATGCTTCGATTAAAGGAAATGCGATACATCAAAGTCGTACGCTGTCCAGGATAAAGCGTAGAGGGGCCTTGCACCCAGGCTTGCAAGCGGAAAACAATAGGGGAATGGGCAGATGAGCGGGAAACCGGGATGGCGGGTTTTCGAGGAATTTGTTTGGGCTGCTGAACGGAAGCTGAAGTGGGAGCGGAAGCAGAAGTAGAAAAGTGCGGCGTTTGAGGCGCTAAAGCTTTATCCGGGCTATGCACTTCGTATGTATTGGCATAACTTTGATAAACTTGATTTCCTACTTTTACGGAAACAGCTGGCAAAATATAGAGCCCTTTGGCTTGAGGGGGCAAAGTAAAGCTATAAATGGAAACGATTGTATTGCCTGATCCGGCAGTCATGCCGACATCTTGAATAAAAGTTGTTTTTAACGGCTTTTCTTCCATTTGAAACGAAGCGGGATCCACCTTGTCTTGCTTGTCATGTGTAACCGTGATCATCCCTTCAATCGGTCGGTTCTCAATGCTGGATGTATCTTCAATGGAAATCTCAACGATCGCCGGTACAGCTTGTAAGAAAATCGGTAGGAAAATTACCCAGTATAGGATTAAACGCAATTTTACCATGTATGCTGCTCCTCTAGAGGCTTCTCTCCAGATTGCGGTTGATCTTGCAGCTGCATCTCTTGGATCAATCGTAAAATTTCGTTCATGCTCTTAGGGGTCTTTTCCGCAGAAGACGGGCTTTGTTTGGGTTGCGAAGGAGTCGTTTGTTGCTGTTGTTGCTGCTGCTGTTGTTGGGATTCTGAAGAAGGTGGATTCTCCAGAATTTTAAGGGCCTGCCTCCAATATTGCACCGTCTGTTCTTGCTGAAGGGGGGCTTGAAAAGAATCCAAGTGAGAAGCAGACAGCAGTGCCTGAGCCTGCTGGGCTGCTTGGCTGCCCTCTTCAAATAGTGGAAGGGCTTCCTTCCAAGGATGCTCTTGGCAATGGGCGCGATCTTTTGCATTTGAGAAATGCTCTTTTTCGCTTGCCAGCACCGCTTCAATGAACAGGGGAGCTTGCTCAACGACAGTCTTTTGCCTTTTCCTCAAAATGCTCAATTGCTGGTCGTGAACGGCTTGCCCGGCTTGCTCTGACAAATTGAACAAGCGGGTCAACCATAATGTTTGCTGGGCTTGCTGAAGGGCTTGTTTTAAGAACAAAGCGGGATTGTTTTTTTGCGCTTCATTTTTTGAGGAAGGATTCAAAAAATCTTCCAAGCTAATATAGGCAGCAATCAAGAAGAAGCGAGCTAAAAATTCGCGCTTCTCTTTTAACTGTTGGAGGCTTTCCTCCAAATAGGCATTTGCTTCCTTAAGGCTTTCCGCTTCCTTTTTTTCCAAAGCAAGCTGCTTTTGCTGCTTTAAAAGCTCTTGTATCCGTTCAATTCCAATCTCGTTTATTAATAAAAGGCGGTATTCCATTAGCAAGCGCTCTTGATCGGAGGGCGATGAGAGAGCTTTTATCTTTGCCAAGGATGCTTGAAATTGATCGATCGCTTGAGAAAAATTTCCATGCTCAAGTGCTTGCAAAGCTGCTTTATAGGCATCTTCCGCCTCATTTTTGAGTTTGAGCTGCTCAGGGGAAAAAGCATACTGGTCCGCTCTTTGCCATAAAGGTAGAAGCGTGCTGGCTTGAGAGATAAAATAATGGCGGTATGGGGTTGAATGCAAATCTTCCTTATTCCGCTCAAAAGGACGAAGATGGGCAAGCAATTGCTCAAGGCCATTGGAGAGCAATAAGGCGCTAGCGGATAAATCCGCATTTTGGAGCAGTTGCTTGCGCTGCTGTTGTTTAATCTCATCAATTTGGGAGCGCACATGTGCCAGCATATGCGCCAAATCCCACGAAGGCTGGCAATTCAAGGTCTCTCTTTCTTCTTCTAAGCGCTGCATGCGGCAGTCCATTTCAGCTGCTTCTTTAAATTTCCTCAAGCTTTGAATGGCAAAATCAAGCTGCTGGTCCAAATCTTGATCGGGAGAGCGAGCCGCTAAGGACCAGGCTCTGCCTAAATAAGCTGCTCCTTCATTTTGATACAGATAGCGGATTAGCAAAGGGAAGGAGACAGCATTCAAAGGCATGCGATGGAAATATTGCAAGGCATTTTCCCATTGCTGCTGAAGAATCTTAATAGTCCCTAAATTGTATAGAACAATGGCTTGCTGCCAATCCGGCATAGGCTGCTTGAGGATATCTTCATACATTAGGCTCGCCTGATTTAAATCATTGGCTTGAGCGAATGCCTGTGCCTGCTGCCCTTTTTGCGCCATATCTTCAGTAGCGGCTGCAGCGGCAAAAAATAGAAGACAGATTACATGCATCAAGCCTTTCATAAGCGGCGTACATTAGGTAAAATTAAACTTGCTGTTAATAAAAGAATGGCAAGGCCGAGCGGCACTTGAAAATATAAATCAGACAATACTTCGTCTTTCTTGGCAATAGAGACCTTTCTTTCCAATGAACGGGCGGGTTCCATTTGTTGCTCGAGCATACTTTCTTGAATCTGACGGAATAGCTCATGGGATAAATTCCAAGAGGTCCACTCTTGCGCTTGATAATACTGCCCTTGATAGCGCTGGGCCAGCTGTTTTAAAAGAGTGGGATCTAATTGAGAATAGACGGGCTTTCCTTCTAAAGTCGTGACATGCGGAATTAAACCGGGCTTTAAAGACCCAATGCCTACTGTGAAAAGCCTGAAATGGAACTCGTTTGGATTGGGGAGGGCATTCAGAACCGCTTGCATGGCTTTTTCGCGTTCTTCCCCTTTTAATTCTTCTATCTTATTATCTCCGCCGTCGCTCAGGATGATGAGAGTATAGAGCTTTGAGGTCGGAACAGGAAAAAGTTTGTCCTTAAGGTCAGATAAAATTTTCTGATAGGACGTGCCCCCTACATCGCCCGCATCAAATGTCAAGCTCTTGATCATGAGACGCGTAAAGATATAGTCATTGGTAGGAGGGACGAGCTGGGTTAAGGTCGAAGTAAAGCTATAGAGGGAGACGGTTGGGCCTTTTAATTGGCTAACCAGGCCATTCATGATGTCTTTGGCCTGATCTAAACGTGTCTGTCCTTGAGACGCATCGGGCACCGACATGGAGTTGGACGTGTCGACTAGAAGAACAATTTCATGAGGGCGGTAGCGAGGAAGAGCATCGGATCGAATTTCGCTTGGCTGATTGGAAGCAAGCGGAAGGTAGCGCAAGTTCCCTTGGGGATTCATTAAGGCCAAGCAAGCCAACACCCAGCTGATGCTATAGGCGCAAAGTTTAAAAATTGAAACCGGCAAAGAGCGTGGAAGAAGCAGCTGGGATAAAATAGGAGAGGAGGCAAAAGAGGCGGTTTTTTTAGAGCGGTCGTACAGGAGGGCAAGGTATAGGCAGAAAAGGGGAATGGCCATAAAGAGAAGATAAGTGGCCTGGGGGAAGTCAAAAAAAATGTCTCTTATCATAAAATCGATTCAAGTGTGTTTATGTTTATCGTAAGCTATGGAATTTTTTTTAAAAAAGTTGTTTCTAAAAAAGCAGCGCTTAGAAAAAAGAACATTCCTGCCGAGACGAGGAAAGGGTAGAGCGAAAAACGGTTGTAGGCGGCTTTCAAATTTTCCTTAGGATTTAAAACAATAGGAATGTCTTCTTTTTCAATGCGGTCAATTGTATTGTAGATTTGCTCCAAGTCCTCGCTTTTATTGACCGCATAAAATTGCCCTCCTGTCGATTCTGTTAGGGCTTTTATCTGCCGGCGATGAGGGGCAAATTCTGGAGAGGAGGAGAAGTGGGGGTCGATGTTGATCACATATAAGCGAACTCCCTGGCTTTTGGCATAAGCAGCCCCCTCATCTAGTTCGATTGTCCGCAAACGATTGCCATAATCGAGACGGTTGGGGTCTTGAAAGCCATCTGTGACAACAATAATAATGGCATGCTTGATCTCATAGGCGGCTTTTTCTTTGCCTTGCAATTCTTCCGCAAAATGACGTGTCGCAGCAATCAGGCTGACTGTTTTAAAAATTGCATAGCCGATTGCCGTCCCGTCCTCTTCGGGATTTTGGACGACTTCTAATTGATTGAGATGATCGATAAGAGATTCTTGATCAAGGGTTAAAGGAACAATGACTTTAGGAACACGGGCAAATGAGATGAGCCCGATCAAGTCTGATGGGCGGCTTAAAATGAACTGTTTGGTAAGCTGCTTGAGAAGATAAAATTTAGAGGGTGCAGGCTGTGTTTTATTTCTTTTAAATGATGAAATTGTTTCAGCCATCGAACTGGATTGGTCTAGAAGAAGATAGATGGCAATTCCCTTAGTCGGTATTTCTGTGCGCACAAAAGGATGTGGAGGAGGCTGGCGGCTTTTGGGAAACAAAAAATGAGGGTCTGCAAAAGCGAGCATGAAGCAGGCTAAAGCCAATTGATGCAAGCGTTTAGGTAGATGGGCCAAGCGCGAGCGTTGATTGGGATAGAGCAAGGTTTTCACATCCGAAAAAAGAAAATGCGGAGGAAGGGAAGAGGGGAAGAAAAAGATTTTAATAAGGCTTGCCAAAAGCAAACCCAATGCTAAAATCCCCAAAGCTGTATGGTCAAGCGCAAAAAAGGTTCCATCCATATTTATTCCTCTTCGAACGGTTTGTCCGAAAGATCTATGTGACAATTGATCGGTCGTGAATTTACTTGTGCATAATTCATTCGGAATTTACATATACAGAAATAAATCTAATTTTAAGATAGGGCTATGAGTTATTATAAGTATAGGCTTGCATGCATAGGCACATGGCTTCTATTTCCTTTTCTCCTTCTTGCTAATTCGGTTGAACAGCCTTATGTCACCTGCCGCCTGATGGGACAGTTGGGCAATCAACTTTTTCAAATTGCCACAACGCTAGCTTATGCATGGGATCATCAAGCGCGGCCAATTTTTCCTGAATTAGATAAAAGCGATTACGCTCAATCTTATAATCGCAACCGCATTTTTTTTAGATTGGACAATTCTCCTCTGCCGCGACCGTTTACTCAAATTTTTAATGGTCCCATTGGATATACCCCTATTACGTATTGTCCCGATCACTATCTTGTTGGTTTTTTTCAATCCTGGAAATACTTTCACCACCACCGCGATAAACTCTTGCAAGTATTTGCTCCTTCAGAGATCGATTGCTATTACTTGTTATTTAAATATGGAGAACTTTTGTCCCATCCCAACACGGTTAGCGTGCATGTCAGGACCTATGATGCTCCCTTGCACTATGGCAAAATGTTTCCCTTTGTAGGATTGGAATACTATAAAAAAGCCTTGGACCTTTTTCCTTCGGACACGCTTTTTGTTGTCTTCTCCGACCGCATTAATTGGTGTAAGCATCATTTTGCCAACTTTAAAGATAAAAATATGATCTTCATTGAAGGCAATGACTATATTCAAGATTTATTTTTAATGTCATTGCTCAAGCACCACATCCTAGCCAATTCTACTTTCTCTTGGTGGGCGGCTTATTTATGCCAAAATCCCCATCAAATGGTCGTTGCACCAAGTGATTGGACACATCCCGACTATGTGGGAGCTCCTAATTTGGATGACCTTTATTTTCCTCATTGGATACGCATTCCTTATGATTATAATGCGCCTTATCCGGCTGACATGCAAGACTATGAGAGCAAGTCCCTCGATAATAAATAAAAGCAGCAAGCCAATTTCTTGAATGGAGAAGGATGGCAAGGCGTTATGCCATTTCCGCTTATATGAAAAAGTGAGAGTTCCTTGCACATTCTCGTTGATCTTGCTATACCTATTGCCTTAACATTTATCTGAAAGAATCTTTTTAATGCTTTAAATACTCCATGTCTTCCTCTTTACCCATTATAGCGGCTTTTGATTTTGACAATACTTTGACTGATCGGGACTCGCTTCTTCCTTTTCTTTTCTATCAGGCCGGCTTTTTTAAGGCTGCCAGTCGCTTGATGGCTCTGACTCCCTCTTTTATCCACTTTCTTTTTAAAACGCTTTCTCGACAAGAAATTAAAGAGAAAATTCTCGCTTCTTTTTTTAAAGGCATGCCTTACGCTGAATTGCAAAAGTGGGGAAAAAAATACGCGTCAGAGTCTTTGGATGCCTACCTGAAGCCGGAGGCCATTGAGCGTTTGCGCTGGCATCAGCGAGCAGGGCATCGATGTGTGTTGATTAGCGCGTCCTTAGAGTTTTATTTATGTCCCTGGGCTCAGCGCCATGGTTTTGACGACGTGATTGCCTCGCGCTTGGAACTCGATCAAGCAGGCTGCGTAACAGGTCGGCTACAAGATCTCAACTGCTGGGGACCGGAAAAAAGTAAGCGCTTACTGGAGAAAATGGGGAAGAAGGATAAATATGTCCTTTATGCCTATGGCGATAGCCGGGGAGACAAAGAGCTGCTTGCCTTGGCTGATTTTCCCTTTTATCGCAATTTTGGCGGAAGTAAAGTCCCCCGTTAAAGATCTCAATAAATGAGAAGCTTTCTTACGATTCATAATCGCCTTAGAGCGTCCTAAATTCTTAATCCCTATATTTGAAATTTTATTTCCTTTCTAGGAAGCATGTCTTGCTTCGAAGAGAAAAAAAACTCGAATCTAGGCCATTAGCGGTTTTAATAAGCGGATTTAAGCTTTATGGAAGGGCGCGGAAGAGGCGGGTTATGATTAAAAAAAATATTTACAATTTAGCGTACTTTTGATTAGATAAAATTTTCGGATTTAATTGAATCTTAAGAATATAAACAACTCAAAGAGCTTCTTAATATGCTTTTTAGTTTGTTCAACATTATCCCCCTATGGGGAGTTTTTATTTTCATTTTTTTAGTTGTCCTGCTTGCGTTTGAAGGAGGAGTATTACTAGGAAAGAGACATCGCTTAATCACTGAGAAAGAAGATCGCAGTCCCATTGGTTCGATTGTCGCGGCCTCTCTAGGTCTTTTAGCCTTCTTATTGGCCTTTAGTTTTGGAATGGGAGCAGCAAAATTTGATGAGAGACGAGAACTTGTTTTAGATGAAGCAAATGCAATTGGAACAACTTATCTACGAGCAGGTTATCTGGCTGACCCCTATCAAACGCGAATTAGAACCTTATTGAGAGAGTATGTTGCCATACGGGTAGAAGCGCTTAAGCCTGAAAAGTTAGAGGAGGCACTCAAACAATCGGACGCATTGCAAGACCAGTTATGGAAGCAAGCGGTGGCCATAGCGGAGAGAAATCCCAACTCTGTCGTTGCGGGGCTTTTCATACAATCTTTGAATGACCTGATTGATTTTCACTCCAAGCGAGTCAATATTGGTATACGGCTTCGCATTCCATTTATCATCTGGGGAACGCTCTTTTTTGTGACGATTCTAGCTATTGGATCTTTAGGCTATCAATTTGGGCTTACACATACCCGTTATATTGGTATTACTCTGCTTTTCATTTTGACTTTTTCTTCAGTCATTGCGCTTATTTCAGACCTTGACCGTCCCCAAGAAGGATTCATTAAAGTTAGCCAGCAGCCTTTAATCGATCTGATAAATAAATTTAATACAAGCAATCAACAAAATTAGGAAGCGTCATGTCTGAAGAAAGAAAGCGACTCGAAGCCTTTCGCGAGCAGGATATTCCCTGGAAGAAATGGGGGCCTTATTTAAGCGAAAGGCAATGGGGAACTGTCCGCGAAGACTATAGCGAGAATGGCGAGGCTTGGGATTACTTTTCGCATGATCAGGCCAGATCTCGTGCTTATCATTGGGGTGAAGATGGGATAGCGGGCATTTCGGATGACAAACAGCGTCTTTGCTTTGCGCTTGCCTTGTGGAATGGCAAAGATCCCATTCTCAAAGAGCGCATGTTCGGCCTGACTAACAGCGAAGGCAATCATGGGGAAGATGTCAAAGAGTATTATTTTTATCTCGATAGTACGCCGACGCATTCTTATATGAAATATCTTTATAAGTATCCTCAAGCGGCTTATCCCTATGAACAATTGATAAAGAAAAATAAAGAGCGAACCCATCAAGATATGGAGTACGAGCTGCTTGATACTGGGATTTTTAATGAAGATCGCTACTTTGATGTCTTTGTAGAATATGCAAAGGAATCGCCAGAAGAGATGCTCATCAAAATCTCCGTTTGCAATCGGGGGCCGGCGGAATCCACGCTTCATCTTCTTCCCACCATTTGGTTTCGCAACGTCTGGACATGGTGGGAATGCAAGCAAAAGCCACAGCTTAATGAGGCTGCTGACAAAGAGGGGAGTGCCATAGTTGCCCATCACGCTGAACTCGGAGAGTATATTTTACAAGCAGATAGCCATGTGCCTCTTCTCTTTACTGAAAATGACACAAACAATCAGCGGATTTTTGGAACTTCAAATGCCAGTCCTTATGTTAAAGACGGCATTCATAACTATGTTATTCATGGTCAAAAAGAAGCCGTGAATCCGGAAAAGAAGGGGACTAAAGCGGCTTTCCACTACCAATTGAAGGTGGAGGGGGGCCAGACAGCCACAGTCTGCTTGCGTTTATCTAAATTGCCGCCTAAGGCAAGGAGTGAAAATTTTGGTCAAAACTTTGAGGCGGCTCTTACTAAGAGAAAGCAAGAGGCTGATGAGTTTTATACCTCTATTACTCCGCCTTCTATTAGTTTAGAAGCTGCAAAAGTCATGCGTCAAGCTCTGGCTAGTATGTTATGGAGCAAGCAATATTATTTCTTTGATCTCGATAAATGGCTGCAAGAGCATCAAGTCAATCCATTTGGAAGAGGCGGACGCTATGTCCGGAACATAGAATGGTTCCATATGATCAATGGACATATCATTTCGATGCCCGATAAGTGGGAATACCCTTGGTATGCAGCATGGGATCTTGCTTTTCATTCTATAGCCTTGTCACTTGTCGATTTGGATTTTGCCAAAGAGCAGCTAGATCTCATGCTTCAGGAAGTCTATATTCATCCAAGCGGCCAGATTCCAGCTTATGAATGGAACTTTAGCGACGTCAATCCTCCTGTCCATGCTTGGGCCACTTTGTTTCTTTCAAGAATGGAAGAGGCAGAGAAGGGGAAAATGGATGAGAATTTCTTGCGCCAATCTTTTAGAAAACTCATGCTCAATTTTACCTGGTGGGTTAATCGCAAAGACCGCTTTGGCAAAAATGTCTTTGAAGGCGGCTTTCTGGGGTTGGACAATATTGGAGTCTTTGATAGAAGCAAACCCCTTCCAACAGGGGGATATCTGGAGCAGGCGGATGGGACAGCATGGATGTCTTTTTTTTGTCAAAATATGCTGGAGTTAAGCATTGCCTTAGCAACTAGTGATCCCACTTATGAAGATATGGCTCTCAAATTTGCCGAACACTTTCTTTGGATTGCCTCTGCTCTTAACCGAGTGGGAGAGGAGGGCATGTGGGATGAGGAAGATGGATTTTATTACGATTTGCTTCGCTTGCCGGATGGGACAGCCCACCGATTGAAGGTCCGCTCTATTGTGGGACTACTTCCCCTGTGTGCGACGACTATTACGGAGAAAAAATCCAGAGATTTATTTCCAACAATCGTCGAGAAGTTCTTTGAGCGCATTAAACGGATGCCTGACCTTTTTAACAACATTCACTTGACTGGGCCTGGGCATTTTGGACAAAAGGAAAGAGGAATTGCCGCTCTTGTTAATAAAGAAAGGCTTCAAAGAATTTTAACAAAGATGTTGGATGAAAATGAATTTTTGGGGGCTTATGGCATTCGATCCCTGTCCAAATATCATTTGAAGCATCCCTATATCTTTTATGTAGATGGGCAGGAATACAAAGTGAGTTATATTCCCGCGGAATCCGATACAGGCATGTTTGGCGGAAATTCAAATTGGCGCGGACCTATTTGGATGCCCATCAATATTTTAATTATCCGAGCGCTCTTGAATTATTATCTTTATTATGGAGATGAGTTCAAAATTGAATGTCCGACAGGATCTGGAAAGATGATGAACCTCTTTGAAGTGAGCCAAGAAATAGGGAATCGCCTGATCAGCATTTTCCTGCCAGATAAGCAAGGTAATCGCCCTGTTTTTGGAGGGAGTGAAAAGTTTCAGCGCGATCCGCATTGGAAAGACTATCTTCTCTTTTATGAATATTTTCATGGGGATAATGGAGCGGGAATCGGGGCAAGCCATCAGACAGGTTGGACAGGGATAATTGCTGTATTGATCAAACTGTTTGGCTCGATCGATCCCCATTATCTGCTTGAGATCGGTAAAATTGGCGGCTGGGTAAAAAAATAAAAAGAGGGGACCTCTTTTAAGAGGCCCGGACTTTCATTTTTCAAGCCGACTCATTCCCCTGTAGGCAACTGGGGTGGATTAGGCGAAGGCTTGACGTTAAATTGGCTCAGAATCTCTCTCCAACGCGTATGGTCTCCATACCAAACATCGGGAATTTGATGGAGTTGAAGATTTTTTACGCGCTCTAATCCCCAATCGGCTTGAGGCTCTGGATTTAAGGCTAAAATCGTATAAGTCAATTGCGGATAAAGCGTATGCAGGATGAAATCTAACAGCTCTGCCTGTTCGCGTGTGAATTGAATGCGGACAAAAAGGACTTTTTTATTTGATCTGAGCAGATTAAAAAACCGGGCGATTCTTCGCTCGTATTTTTGTTTTACAATTGGATAAAAGGTGTCGAAAGGATCATAAAAATCATGCAGCAGGCGAAAGCCATAGAGCGTGTCGGCAACAATTAAAATATTCGTTCCGGCCACCCTTTCTTCAATGGCGATCTTATCTAAATCTAAAAATCCAGCTCCGGCATAGTGAATAAATAAAATCAGGCCTTCCGCACTGCTAAGCATCCAGTCAAAAGGATAGGCTTGATGGCGGATGCCATTATCATTTAATTGCTGGGCAACTTGGCAGGAATATCCTAAGCTCACCGCTTCATCGTAAGGGCGATCTTGAACGATCGCATAGGCCATTTTCCAATGAAATAGTAAGGCAAAGATAAGAATGGTGCTGACAGGAGCTCGATGGAAAATGTTTAAAATCGCATAGGCAATCCGACGTTGGGACATGGAAGTTCCTCTTCTAACTCAATAATTAAAAATCAAACTATCTATTTGATGAATATTAAGCAAGAGATAGAAGGGGTCAATTCTCTCCGCCGGATTGCTGTAAAAGCTTGGCGACTAAGGCCGTCCAACCGGTTTGATGGCTAGCTCCCAATCCCATGCCATGATCGCCATGGAAAAATTCATGAAATAAAATAAGATCTTGCCAATGCGTGTCTTGATTGAAAAGGCTCTTTTCCGGATAGATGGGGCGGGCACCATTGGAATTTTTGAGAAAGAGGGCGATCAGGCGGATGGACAATTCTGTTGCAACTTGGCCTAAATTGAGCCAATTGCCGGATCCTGTGGGAAATTCAACTTTCAGCGTTTCTCCATAGTAATAATGAAACTTTTGGAGAGATTCAATAATTAAAAAATTAAGCGGAAACCAGATAGGGCCGCGCCAATTTGAATTGCCGCCTGCGATCATGCGGTACACGGCTTCGCCGGGCTGGTAGCCGATGCAGTGCTGGGCTCCGTTGATTGTTAAAGTATAAGGATGGTCTTGATGGTATTTGGACAAGGAACGAATGCCATAAGGAGAGAGAAACTCATTCTCATCCAACATATAGCGCAAGGTGGATAGAAGGCGCTCTTTCGTCAAAATGGCCATCAGCCGTCTTTCTCCTTTAGCTGGATCTTGTTCACAGGTCATAGTGCTGGTGTAGTTGGGCCTTTGGCTCAAGAACCACTCCATCCGTTGCTTGAAGATGGGAAGATTATCCAAAATTCTCGCATCAATAGTCTCGACGGCAAATAAGGGAAGCAGGCCCATAATGGACCGGATGCGCAAAGGAATGACGGTGCTATTGATATGCAGCGTGTCATAGAAAAAACCATCCTCTTCATACCAAAGGGCAAATCCCTTTCTTTCCGGATTAATCATGGCGCTAGCTATTCTTAGGAAATGCTCAAAAAATTTGGTCGCACAGTCCTGGTAGACGGGATCCGTTCTTGCCAGCTCGATGGCAATCTTCATCATTAAAATGCAATAGAATCCCATCCACGCTGTTCCGTCCGATTGATCGATATGACCTTGTTCTAAAGGGGTGCTGCGGTCGAAAATGCTGATATTGTCCAAGCCTAGAAATCCCCCTTGAAAGACGTTATGGCCGAACTTGTCTTTTTGGTTGACCCACCAGGTAAAATTGAGAAGGAGCTTATGGAAGATGGCCTCTAAAAAGTTTCGGTCCGGCTTGCCGGCCTGCTTGCCGTCGATTTTATAAAGACGCCAGGCCGACCAGGCAAGGACAGGAGGATTGACATCGCTAAAATTCCATTCGTAAGCGGGCAATTGTCCATTAGGATGGGTATACCATTCGCGGGTCATCAAAATCAGCTGGCGTTTGGCGAAATCCGGGTCGATCAAAGTCAGGGGGATGCAATGAAAGGAAAGGTCCCAACTGGCATACCACGGATACTCCCATTTATCGGGCATCGAAATGACGTCAAAGTTGACTAGGTGAATCCAATCCTTATTGCGGCTGAGCGCGCGCTGGACAGGGGGACAATTGGGATCGCCCTCTAGCCATTGCTCAATGTCATAGTAATACATCTGCTTTGTCCACAATAAGCTGGCAAAAGCTTGCCGTTGAACCCGCCTTTCATCTTCGTCTAAAATGGAATTGTGGATGGCTTCATAAAATTGATCGGCCTCTTTTTGCCTGGCTGAAAAGATGGAGTCAAAATCAGCGAAAGGATCAACCTGACTTTTTTTGGATAGGCGCAAACGAATGCTGATAGTTTGCTGAGATGGAATTAAAAAGGAGAAATGAGCGGCCGTTTTAGTTCCCTTCTTTTCTGGATTAATGGCCTCTTTTTGCCGGTGAATGAGAAAGCGGTCAAAAGCGTCTTTGACATAAGGAGTGGGATTAGGACTATTGTACAGGCGCTCTCGATTGGTCTCGTTTTCGGTAAAAATCCACTCAGGATTGCCTTCTGCATAAAGATAATAAGTGCCGGCGGCAGAATGGTCTGCCTGAATGCCGGAAAAAGAGCCTTGATTCTTGGCAAATAAAAGAGGCTTGCTTGCCATATCTCCCATCGGGCCGTTTGCATACCCCCAGCTCCACGTATTGCGGAACCATAAAGTGGGCAACAAATGCAAAGGAGCCGGATCGGGGCCTCGATTAACTGCCGTCATTTTGATCAAAATATCGTCCGTGCTATTTTTCGCATATTCGATCCAAACATCAAAATAACGGTGCTGATCAAAAATGCCTGTATCAAGAAGCTCGTATTCAGGCTCATGCGAGCTGCGCTTTTGATTTTCTTGAATTAACTGGTTATAGGGATAGGCTTGCTGGGGATATTTATAGAGCATTTTCATATAGCTATGAGTAGGAGTATTATCGAGATAAAAATAATACTCTTTGACATCTTCCCCATGATTGCCCTCTTTGGGATTCAATCCAAAGAAACGCTCTTTCAAGATTGGGTCCTTCTCATTCCATAAGCCAAGGGCAAAGCAAAGATAGTGATAGCGATCGGAAATTCCGCCAATGCCGTCTTCATTCCAACGGTAAGCCCGGCTGCGTGCATGGTCATGAGGAAAGTAATCCCAGGCTTCTCCATTCTCACTGTAATCTTCGCGTACTGTTCCCCAGGCACGTTCACTTAGGTAAGGCCCCCACTTGCGCCAGTTGGCCTTGTGCTCATGGTGCTCGGTCAGACGCAGATGTTCAGGAGTAAGCTGCATAAGTTGCCTATGTCATTGATAGAAAAGCAAAAAGATTCGTAATTGGATGACAGTCTTTAATTGATTATAAATTATAAAATTCATTATAGCAGGAATAAAATTTAATTCTTAATTTTTTAAAATTATTTTTACTTATATCTCAAGTAAAATTTAAATAATTATTTTAAAAATAAATAAACTTAAGCAGAGATATCATGTTAAGCCTCTGTCGTCTATTATATTTCTGTCTGTTGATGCTTCCATTTTTATGTCCCTGCAAGGGGAGCGGCCAAGAGGATAGACCGCTGTCTCAAGATGCGTGTATGGAGGGGACGGAGCCGGCATGCATAAAGTTGACTTTGGAATCAGCTTTGACAAGGGCTCTTCGCTATAATCGGCAGCTGATTAATACTGCTGATAATGTTACCAAAGCGCAATATGGCTTAGATATTGCCTTTAGTGAATTTGCTTTGGATATCGCCCCTAACGGCAAAGCCGGTTATGTGGGAGGCGGGCGTGAAGGAACTGGCATGTCTGTAGGAGGAGGCCTGGACTTTAGCAAGAAGTTTATTAGCGGAACGCAAGTGACGGTAGGCCCGTCTATTCTAAAGACCAAGGAGCATTATCATACTGATTTGAGGGCCTTGATTTCTCAGCCTCTCCTTAGAGGATTTGGCATCGATTATCAGCTTTCAGGTGTCAAAGGGGCTCAGTTCTCATTGCGGACAGCCGCGCGCAATCTTTATATGGCGCAGTTGCAGCTGATCATTCGCACGATCAATAGCTTATATGATGTCATTAAGGCGCAGAAATCGCTGGCTCTCAATGAAGAATCTTATCAGCGCATTAGTAAGTTCTATCAAGCGGCCAAATTGAAGGAAAGGATAGGCTTGTCGGATGCCTTGGACGTATATCGAGCGGAGATTGAGCTTCACCATGCGGAAGATAGTTTGACTAGTGCACAGGAAAGGCTGCAAGACGCCGAAGATATGTTACGCGATTTATTGGCCTTGCCTTTAGATGCCTGTATCCAGGTCGAGGTTCCGCTTGTGTATACGTCTAATCCGCTGGATACAGACGAAGCTGTCAAGCTGGCGTTGCAAAACCGCATTGAAATTGATCAGGCGCAAGACCAGTGGCGGGAGAGCTATCGATTGGCCAAAGTGGCTAAAAATAACCTCTACCCAGAATTGAATTTAGTTTTTAATTATGCCAATTGCGGGCGAGATGAAATTTTTACCCGTTCTTGTACGCGCCATCGGGAAAGTACATGGGGAATAGGCTTTACGACTTCTACGGATTTCGATCCCATTGCAGACCGGGCCGCTTATGAGCAAAGCTTGTTGGCCATTGAAACAGCCGCAAGAGGATTGGAACAGACCCAGGCCAATTTAATTTTAGAAGTGAAAAAAGCGATTCGCCAGCTTCAAAGAGCGCTTAAGCGCATTCAAGTACAGGAAGAGCAAATTCATACCGCGCAAAGCGAATTGCATTTGGCCCAAATTAAATTTGACCGCGGCATGGCAAATAACTTTGATGTCATTCAAGCCGAAAAATCCTTAAGAGCGGCTGAACAAACGTATTGGGCCGCTTTGATCGATCACATTATTGGAGAATATCAACTTTTAGCAGCAATCGGCCTGCTAACAGATAAACCGTGTATACATTAATATGAAAAAGTTCATCAAATTCCTGTTGTTTATCGGCTTATGCGGCCTGCTAGCGTTGGGGGGATGGAAATGGAAAACGGCAGCTTCTTCTCCTGTTTCCCATTTACCGACGGTTCAAGCAGAGAGGCGCAATTTTGCCGTCGAAGTCAAAACGATTGGAGAGCTAGAAGCTGCTCGCTCTACCATCATTGCCTCTTCCATCAAAGGAGATTTGGGGAAAATCATTGACTTGATTCCGGATGGGGTTAATGTCACGCCAGGCCAAGTCTTAATTAAAATGGACCCTTCGCCGTTTGAAGAGAAAGTAGAGAAGCTTAAGGCCCAGATCAAAGAGCAGGAAACCTATTTACTGACTTTGAAACAAACGTTGGAATGGGAAATCAATCAGGCCGAACATGAAAATAAAAATGCGGCCTATGAAGTGGAAACGGCAGCTTTAGAAATTGAAAAGATTACGCATGGCGATGGGCCTCAAGAAATTTCGCGCCTGAAGGGAGCGATGCAAAAGGCTTGGTTAAAATACGATGAATTGAATGCCTATTCCAATGATCTGCTGGATTTGCAGGAGCAAGGATTCTTGAATCCAACGGAGCTAAAGCAGGCCCAGAAAAAATTGTTGGAAGAACAAGAAGCGTATGAGGTGGCGCGGCTTCAATATGAGAGCTATATCAACCACGTCTATCCCATGCAAATTAAAAAAGCCGAGGCTAGTTTGAAACGGGCAAAAATCAAACAAGAAGAAGCGGCCAAAACAGGCGTTTATAAAATAGCCAAAGCCAAAGCCCTTTACTTGCAGGCCAAGCAATTATTGGAAGATTATTATACCCAACTGCGGGAAGATGAAAAAGAATTGGCTCAAACGCAAATTTTAGCGCCGGCTCCCGGCATGGTCGTTCATCGCGAAGAATACCGCTCGGGACAGAAACGCAAGCCGCGCGTGGGGGATATTCTAGTAAAGAATCAGGCGCTGATGGACCTGCCGGACCTCAGTTCAATGACGGTCAAAACACGCGTAAGGGAAGTTGATCTTTTTAAAATCGGCATCGGCAAAAAAGCGAGCATAGAAGTGGATGCGTATCCGCATTTACGCTTTGATGGAACTGTTTCGTCGATCGGCGTATTAGCGTTAGCTGATTTGGGAAGGGGCAGCGAAGAGAAGTACTTTGAAGTCCGCATTAATTTAGACAACGTTGACGATCGGCTGCGCCCCGGCATGACGGCGCGCGCCACCATTCATGCACAGCAAGTCAAAGATTCCCTCGCTGTGCCATTGCATGCCGTCTTTGAAGAGCAAAAGCAATCCTATTGTTATGTCGCTTGCGGGCCAAGCTATGAAAAGCGGGCGATTTCAACAGGAGCTAACAATGAACAGTGGATAGAAATTCAGGCCGGTTTGAATGAAGGCGAATGCGTGTGCCTGCTTAATCCTTTGACGCAGGATGAACAATGAAACCGCCAGCCCGTGTAGAAGTCAAAAACCTAAGCAAGTCTTACCAAATGGGACATGGAATCGTTCATGCCCTGCAAGATATTCATTTGACGATTAAACCTGGCGAATCGCTTGCGATTATGGGACCTTCCGGGTCCGGTAAATCGACGCTTCTGCATTTACTGGGTTGTTTGGATAGGCCGACTGTAGGCAAATATTGGCTAGACGAGCAGGACGTTTCTGATTTGAATGACCAACAGCTGGCATGCATCCGCGCTTCTAAAATTGGCTTTGTCTTCCAATCTTTTAACCTCATGCCCCAGCTCAACGTTTTTGAGAATGTAGAAGTCCCTTTCCTGTATCAACCGGCAGAGATGCATCCTAAAGATGTGCGTCGTTTAATTTTGGAGTCTATTGAACGAGTTGGCCTTAGCCATCGTTTATATCATTTGCCTTCTCAGCTGTCCGGAGGAGAGACGCAGCGGGTTGCCATCGCCCGTGCCTTGGCCATCAATCCCCTTTTGATTTTAGCTGATGAGCCAACAGGAAATTTGGATACCGAAACAGGAAGGCATATTCTTCATCTCTTCCGCACGCTCAATGAACAAGGCGTTACGCTTGTCATGGTTACGCATGACGAGCAAGTGGGCGCCTATTGCAGAAGGCTGGTGCGCATGCGCGATGGCAAGATTGTCTCAGATCAAGCAACCCAGTAATTGACTTATGAGGATAAGAAACGAGATCCAAAAGTGTTTCCGTTCCCTGCTCATGCATCGTTTAAGAACATTCTTAAGTACGCTAGGCGTGTTGTTCGGCGTTGCGGCTGTTGTCGCCATGCTGTCTATCGGAGAAGGGGCCAAGCAAGAGACGCTCGAGCAAATTGAACAGCTTGGCATGAACAGCATTATCATCCGCCAGCATGCTCAGTCCGAAGAACAACAGATGCAAGCGGCAGAAAAGCGCTCGAAAGGCTTGAGATGGGAAGATGTGGAAGCCTTGCAAAATAATGTTTCCTATCTTGCCTATGAAGCTACTCCTATCCGCATTGTAGAAGCATCCTTAACCGGCACGTTGATGCCTATTTCTCCTGAAATTATAGCCACTTCGCGCGCATTTGGCGAAATCAAAGATCTTCAGCTGGCCGAAGGGCGCTTCCTTTGCGATCTCGATAGCCAGCGTCGGCAACAGGTGTGCATTTTGGGCTATGAAGTCGCAAAGAGCTTAGGCAAAGATGGGCATGTCGGCGGATCGATTAGAATTGAGAATGTCCGCTATGAAGTGGCAGGCGTCTTGAAGCCCACGCATTGGAAAGCAAGTAAAAATGGCGTCATGACGGTACGTAATTTGGACAAGGTTGTCTTCATCCCCTTAGGCACGGAAAAAGCCTTGCCGCGCTCTGCCTTAAATTTAAAAAAAGACCAGTATTCCGAAATCTTGTTGCAAATCAATCAGCCGAAGCACATGGATGCGGCAGCCCGCCTGGTTAAAAAAATCCTAAAACGCATGCATGCAGGCTATGAAGATTATCAAATCATCATTCCGCAAGAATTATTAAACCAAGCCCATCGCACGCAGCAGACATTTAACTGGGTGTTGGGGAGCATAGCGGCTATTTCCTTGCTGGTGGGGGGGATCGGCATTATGAATATTATGCTGGCAACCGTTTCCGAGCGAACGCGCGAAATTGGCATCCGCCGGGCTGTAGGGGCCAATCGCAGGCATATTATGACGCAATTTCTTTTAGAGACCCTTCTGCTTACATTGACCGGAGCTATTTTAGGAATTACACTGGGAATTGGCCTATCCTTATTAATCAGCTATATTGCGGAATGGAAAACCATCGTGACCGTTTGGTCCATTTTACTATCATTGACAATGGCGTCGGGAGTGGGGCTGTGCTCGGGGCTGTATCCCGCTTATAAAGCGGCTACAATGGATCCTATCCGGGCTTTGCGTCATGACTAAAAAAGAGGGCTTTTAAAAGCCCTCTTTTTTAATTTTACGGAATGGTTAATGCGTCGTAAGTAAAATCAAGCGTAATTTGAGCCTGTGTGGCCGTTCCCGTAATTAAAGGGGTCGTTGGCGCAAGCGTAGCTACTCCAATATTAGTAACGGAGGAGTCGCGTGTAGCAAAAACGCTTCCGGTCACAGCTGCCGTAAGCGTCAATAAGCCTGTAGCAGTGAAGCGTAGACCTGCATGATACGTACCATAAACGGGATCAGTAATGGTAATAGGCGCGAAAGTTGGTGTGCCAATAAGGCCGACAGCTACAGGAGTTCCCTCAAGTGTAACTCCATCAGGTCTTTCGACAAAAGGCGTAACTATCGATCCGGCTGTTGCTGCCGTGACAGTCAATCCCATGGCAAATGTCAACGTGTTGGCTGCATCAACGGTAAAAGCGCCTGGGCCGGGCGTTGTAGGAGTTGCTCCAGTAGGCCCGACAGGACCAATGGGACCCACAGCTCCAGGATCGCCTGTGCGCCCGCGATGCCCGCGATGACTAGAGGCATTTCCAGCTATGGCGCCGGCAATGCCGCCTACAACAGCAGCTCCGCCAATGACTAAAGCTGTTCGCCCATTCCCTCCTCCAAACCAACCTCCTCCGCAACACTCATCTGTTTCGCAGCATGGATTGCTTTCACAGCAACTAGCCTGTATTGGCGCCGGAACAGTCCAAAGAGATAGAGTGCATAGAAAAGCAGCAACCCCTCTCGTGATTATTTGAGAAAAAAAATTATCTGACACAAAGCCTCCTTTGTTAATGAATTTTATTCTATAAGCTTCAATCTTTTTCTTTCTTGGTTGATTGCTGGTGAGAAACCTCAACACCTAAATTCAATTTTTGTCATGGCCATAAAAGGTTTTAAGCCCAATTTTTCAATAGAAAAATTCACTGTTCAAATCAAAGGAAAAAATTTCCATTCTTATTAAAAATTCTCCCTTGAATTTTTAAAGACGCTTAAAGCTCCCCTTAAAGAATTTTTTTAATTTAGTAAGCTGGCCTGCAAAAAATCGAGGCTATTAAAACTAAATGATGCAAGAAGGATGGTTTAAATTAAAATAAAAATTTTACATGCAGATGGGGATGAGGAGGGAAGATTCGCATTCTTTTCCCCTAGAAGATCCTTCGTGTTCCCTAGGCAATATGGGTTTAATAGGATAGGGAGAAAATAATTTCAAATGTAAACTATTATCATTTATCTAAAAAATATTTTAAATACAAATTAATTCATGTGCTTTTTTATTAATCAATTTGTGCTAAATAATTATGTTTGTTTAAATTGGTTTAGATTTATAATAAAAATAAAAGATTTATTTGATTTTAAATCTAGTTTTTAAATGAATATTTGATTTTTGATGTGAAATTGATGAAAGTGTAATTTGTAAAGAGAATAATATTAATGGTTTAATGATGAAATTTAACTTTATTTGTTAATATTATGTTTTAATTAATTTAATTAATCTCTAAACAACTATCAAATAATTTATAATGGCTTGCATTTAAAATTATTTTCTCCTAGTAGACGCTTTGCTCCCTATCCTATTAAACCCATATTGCCTAGGGAACACGAGGATCTTCTAGGGAAAAGAATTCGAATTCAAGCCTTTAGAAGTTTTTTTGATGGGCTTTAAGGAAATAAACAATGCCTATATCTTCCTCTTCACAAAATTTTCCCTTTTATGATCCCAATAGACCCCTTATTAAAAATGAGGAGGGAGTTTCTCCCAAAAAGGAAATCGAAAAAAATTCTTTTTTAACAAGGGGTTTATCTCAATTGTCTGAATTTCCAATGGAGATGATTTTTTCTATTCTTTCTCATATAGACAAGCCGGAAGATCAACGCACTATTATACAACTTTCCCGGGAGTTTTCTTTAATTGGAAATGATTCGTTTAAAAAAGACATTTTTAGCAATCAAAGCGTGGCAATTGCAGCCAAAATTGGCAGTGTGCAAACCATTAGAAAGTTGCTCAAAAATGAGGAATTAGATCTCTCTAAAGATAATAATCAAGCCATTATTAATGCCAGTCAAGGCGGCCATGCAGAGGTACTTAAGGTACTTTTAGAAGATAAAAGAGCGGACCCTACCGCTAATAATCAGGAAGCGATTAGATTGGCCAGTCAAAATGGCCATGCAGAAGTCGTAAAAGGGCTTTTAAAAGATAAAAGAGTGGACCCTACTGCCAATAATCAGGAAGCGATTAGATTGGCTAGCCAAAATGGCCATGCGGAAGTCGTGAAAATACTTTTACAAGATAAAAGAGTGGACCCTACTGCTAATAATCAGGAAGCGATTAGATTGGCTAGCCAAAATGGCCATGCGGAAGTCGTGAAAATACTTTTACAAGATGAAAGAGTAGATCCTGCTGTTAATGATCATGATGCCTTTTGGTCTGCAATGTCCAAAGGGCATGAGGAAGTCATTAAGGCGTTTTTAAAAGATGGGAGAGGGGTTCCCGTTAATGAATCGGCCAATATTATTAAGATGGCAGTTTCGAACGGCCATGCAGAAGCGCTTAGAATGCTTTTACAAAATGAAAGAATCGTCGCTATCGATGATTTGGCCATCGAGGATGCAGTTATGCAAGAGTCTGTAGAAGTGCTTGAGGTGCTTTTAAAAGATGGAAGAGTAGATCCTAGTACTCGCAATAATCGAGCGCTTAGAGTGGCAAGTCAAAGGGGAAATTTAGAAATGGTTAAATTGCTCCTAAAAGATGAAAGAGTTGATCCTACCGCTAACAAAAATCAGGCCATTAAATGGGCAAGCGAAGAGGGGCATAACGCTATCGTTGAAGAGCTTTTGAAAGACGATAGAGTAAAGGCTTCTTGGAACCCTGACAGGTAAGAGAGGAAAGATCTTTATAAGGAGACGTTTGAGCCAAATATCTAATCTATATCCCTCTAAAAGGGTTTATTAAAACCCATCGATTAGGCTGACAGTCCACTCATTTTGGTGATAATTCGATAAAAAACTGTCTATAGCAAAATATTATCCTGTATTATTTTATTTCAAACTCAAGTCTTTATTGATCAATAGGATGATTTTTTCCTAAGAGCAGGTCGTACTCAATCAGCAATCTATCTGAAAACAACTATGTTCAATGAATGCGGAGGCTGTTTGATAAATTCAGCGGATCTAGCTCGATAAAAGGCGTATTTAATTAAAATTGGCGCATAATTTAAGAAGCTAATATCTTTTTTACTTTTCTCCTCAAGTCAGGTATCTATCCTGTTCCGGCTCTGGATTTATTGAGATAAGGTTCCTCCATTGACAAAATCCAGGCTCCGTTTTAATATGCCCCTCTTCAAAATTTGAGACTAAAGGTGAAGCATGAAAGGGATTGTATTAGCTGGAGGAAGCGGGACGCGCCTTCATCCATTGACTTTAGGAGTCACAAAGCAACTATTGCCTGTCTATAATAAACCCATGATTTACTATCCGCTTTCTGTCCTAATGCTGGCACACATTCAGGATATTCTCATCATTTCGACACCGGAAGACATGCCGTTATTTAAGCGGCTCTTAGGGGATGGATCGCAGTTAGGAGTAAAATTCAGCTATGCCATTCAGCCCAAGCCTAATGGATTGGCCGAGGCGTTTATTATTGGAAAAGATTTTATTGGCAAGGATCCGGTTTGCCTCATTTTAGGGGATAATATCTTTTATGGTAGCCATTTAAGCAACTTATTGAAAAGTGCGCGAGAGAAGAAAGAAGGGGCCACTCTATTTGGCTATGAAGTAAAAGATCCGGAAAGATATGGCGTTGTCGAGTTCGATTCCCAAGGAAAAATTTTATCGATTGAGGAAAAGCCCAAGCAGCCCAAATCTTCTATTGCAGTGACAGGGCTTTATTTTTATGATAATCAAGTGGTCGACATTGCGCATGGCTTGAAGCCTTCTGCGAGAGGGGAGCTTGAAATTACCGATGTCAATCAAGAGTATCTAAAACGCGGGCAAGCTTCTGTGCACGTAATGGGCAGAGGATTTACCTGGTTGGATGCCGGAACCTATGAAAGCTTGATGCAAGCAAGCCAATTTGTTCAAGTGATTGAGGAAAGGCAAGGACATTGCATTGCTTCTTTAGAAGAAATTGCTTATCATCAGCGCTTTATTTCTTGCGAGCAGTTGAAGATGCTGGGGCAAAAGCTTGGCAAAAGCTTATATGGGCGTTATTTAATGGAATTAGCAGAAAAAGGGCCACATCATGGAAGTCATTGATTTGCGCTTAAAGGGGCTGAAGCTGATTAAGCCGAAAGTTTTTAAAGATCCGCGCGGTTTTTTTTTAGAAAGCTTTAAGCAGCCTCTTTATGAGAAGATGGGAATTCAGGAAAAATTTGCGCAGGATAACCATTCTTTTTCTACAAAGCATTGCATCCGCGGCATGCATTTTCAATCCTTTCCGGGCCAAGCCAAGCTTGTCAGGGTGGCAGTTGGTAAGGTTTATGATGTCGCTGTAGATATCCGTCCCGACTCTCCGACTTATGGACAATGGGAGGCGGTTGTTTTAGATGATCAAGAGCACCATCAACTCTTTATTCCTGTTGGTTTTGCGCATGGATTTTGCGTATTGAGCGAAGAGGCGCATGTCATGTACAAAGTCAGCACGCCTTACGATCCTGTCCATGAAAAAGGCTTTCGTTGGAATGATCCTCAAATCAATATTCAATGGCCCACTCAGCAGCCCATCGTATCTGAGCGGGATCAACAAGCCCCTTCTTTTAAAGATTTACCTTTGCATACAGGAAGATAGGTATGAAAAAAATTTGGATTTGCGGCGCTGCCGGCATGCTAGGATCGCATTTTACGCGCCTATTAACTAAGCGTGCTATTCCTTTTGTTGCCAATGACCATCAACAGATTGATATTACGCAGCTTGAGATGGTTTCCGACTTTGTCAGGACACAAAAAATTTCTCATATCATTAATTGCGCGGCTTATACCCAAGTCGATAAGGCAGAGGTGGAGCAAAAGCAAGCCTACCTGATCAATGCTGTTGGCCCGCATTACCTGGGAATTGCAGGGAGAAGGCATGGCGCACGCGTTGTCCACTTTTCCACCGACTATGTTTTTGATGGGAAGGGCCGCGCTCCTTACACAGAAGAGCATACTTGTACGCCGATGGGGGCTTACGGAATGAGCAAACTGGCTGGAGAAGTCAAATTATTGGATGAGCACGAGCATTCTTGCATCATACGCACATCTTGGCTGTTCGGTTTGCCTGGAAAAAACTTTGTGGATACTATGCTGCGCCTCATGCAAGAGCGAGATCAGCTTCGCATCGTCTCCGACCAGATCGGTAGGCCAACCTATTGTCAGGATTTGGCTGAAGCCACTCTCGATCTGCTCGATGAAGAAGGCATTTTCCACTTTGCCAATGCTTTTGAGACCAGTTGGTATCAATTTGCTAAAGAGATTTATCGGCAGGGCAAGGAATTGAATTTCCCGCTTAAATCTTGTGCAATAGAGCCTATTCAAACAGAGGACTATCCGACGCCAGCCAAGAGACCTGCTTATTCGACGTTAAGCACGAAGAAAATCGAGCGCCATTTGGGCCGGATGCCAAGGCCTTGGCAAGAAGCCTTGTATGATTATTTAACGACATTTAAAAGATATCAAGAAACCCAGCAATTGATATAAGCATGCAGACACAAAGAAACATCACAAATATTCTCGTTACGGGCGGGGCCGGTTTTATCGGCTCGGCCTTTATCCGTTATCTACTATCTCCTGAAGCAGCTTTTAAGGGGACGTGCGTCAATTTAGATGCCTTAACTTATGCCGGCAATCTGGAGAACTTAGCTTCTGTCGATCAAGACCCGCGCTATATCTTTGAAAAAGGCGATATCCGCAATGAGGCTTTAGTGGAGCATTTATGCCAAGAGCATGCGATTGATGCCATCATTCATTTTGCGGCTGAAAGCCATGTTGACCGCAGCATTTTAGGGCCTCAGGCATTTATTGAAACAAATATCCTGGGAACATTTCATTTGCTCGAAGTCGTCAAGAGAAATCCGCATATTCACTTTCATCATGTCTCCACCGATGAAGTGTACGGATCTCTCGGGGCATCCGGGTACTTTACCGAAGAGTCGCCTTATCAGCCCAATTCTCCCTATTCCGCTTCCAAGGCCTCTTCCGACCACCTTGTCAGGGCTTATCATCATACGTATCAATTGTCCACCTGCCTTTCGAATTGCAGCAACAATTACGGGCCTTACCATTTTCCAGAAAAGCTTATCCCTGTCATGATCCTCAATTGCTTGGATAGAAAACCTCTTCCTGTTTATGGAAATGGCTTGAACGTAAGAGACTGGTTATACGTCGAAGACCATGCTAAGGCCTTATATTTGCTTTTGCAATATGGCCGAAAAGGCGAGACCTATAATATTGGAGGAGAGGCGGAATGGCGCAATATCGACCTTGTGCATGAAATGATCCGCATCATTGCCGATATTCAAAGCATGCCTGCCCAGGAACTTGAAAAATTGATTACCTTTGTCAAGGATAGGCCTGGACATGATTTGCGTTATGCCATTGATTGCTCTAAAATTAAAAAAGAAATCGGCTGGGGCCCTTCGCATAAATTCCCCGAAGGCCTGAAGCGAACCATTCTATGGTATATGAATAACATGGATTGGGTCAGGCGTGTTCAAACCGGCGCTTATCGCCAATGGATGGAAGTCAATTACGTCCAACGATAGAAAAAATTTAAGGAACAAAAGGATAGGCTAAGCCATTTCGCCGTTAGTCCTTTTGTTCTTTCCGTCTTCCTTTCTCTTTTCTTTGCGTTTTCCAAACAGCATTCTTATAAAAGCCTTGAAGCCAAAGGCTTGGATTTTTCACTACGCTCTTTTCCCTTTGCATTCAAATAATTATTAAAAAATAACTTTACAAATTCCTCATTGCTAAATAATTTAGCGAAGGAAAATTAGGGATGAGAAGGCCTCAAAATTGATAGGAAGGATATATGAAAACCCAAGCCATTCGTTTAGCTTTTTGTTTTTTGCTTCTATTTTCTTCGTTTCTAGCAGCAGAAGACGCGCTTTCACCGAGCGATATTTATGAGGAGATTGCCGACATTTATCATCCCACTTTGGATGACTACCGCCTCATTCAAAATTATTTAACGAATGGATATCGGCCCATTACGGCGCGCTTGCGCGATTATGAGCCAAATGCAAGAAATTTTAAAATTATTGGGGAAACAGAAGACGAACTTCCCAGCTCGGGCTTGATCGCCGTCAATAGCGAAGAAAGTGAAAGAGAAAATTGTTTAGTCGCTTATTCCTCATTTAATAAAAATTACCCCAGGGGATTGGCCAGGTTAGTTAATTTCGTCGCAAAATCAGACTTTAAAGGCCACATCCTCTATCGATTGGGAGGATGGCCGAATGTAGAGGGCGGCTCTCTTGTCTTAGCTCATGTGCCTTATGCATTTAAGGTATCCTTCCTCAAAGAGGCGCAAAGATTGGGATATAAGCGTGCTTTCTGGCTGGATACGGCCGTGCTTCCTTATGTCAGCTTGAATACCATTTTTAAAATGATCGAAGAAAAAGGGTATTTTGTATTGGGCAATTCTCACATGATCGGCCCCTATATGGATCCGCAGGCGGCAGCGGCTCTAGGTGTGACGATGGAAGAGGCTAATCATATTCCAAGTTGCTCAGCAGGTATTTTTGGAGTCGATTTTACAAGTGAAATTGGAGCCAAGATTGTCGATTTATGGTACAACGCTGCTTTAGATCCCAATGCCTTCTTTTCGCCTCGTTCGGATCAAAATGCGTTGTCTGTGATTCTTTATCAGCTGGGAATTTCCGATTTTATTAGCATTGATCGAATGGCCCATAATAAAAATCAAATTAATGCCAATACTTTGATTGTCATTGAAAGGGAATTTGTCAATGAATTGTCTTTGCAAAAATAGGAATCGATTAAAGGGAAGGACACTCAGATGAAATGGAGAATGTTTTTATTTCTAGGCTTCCTCAGTTTGGCAGCATCGTTTTTAAATGCCGACGTTCTAGTGATGACGCATGCCTATAACAAACCCGAATTGATTTATTGGCAAGAGGCTGCGCTTAAGAAATTTTTAAAAGAAGACTACACCTTTATTGTCTTCAATGATGCCTCCAACGAAGCGCTTTCCTTAGAAATTCAAGAGATTTGCCGTTCCTTGAACGTCTCTTGCGTAGAGGTGCCCCAAGCCATCCATAATTATACGGCACCCTACTTGCCAGGAAGCCGCAATCCACTGGGAGATCCCAGTGCAGAATGTGCAGATACCATTCAATATATGCTTGACACTGTTGGATTTGACTATCCCGGAATAGTTGTCGTGATTGATTCGGATATGTTCCCTATCCGAGAGATCAATTTGACTTCCCTTTTAGGAGATAGCGAAGTAGCCGCCCATCCTCAATATAGAAAAGGAGAGCATGGTAAAGTGACTTATTTTTTACCTAACTTACTTGTTTTCAATATGGAGAGGTTAATAGATAAGAGGACTCTCAATTTTAATATAGGAGAAATTGACGGCGTCCGTGTCGATACAGGGGGATTTACTCACTATTATATAGAACAGCACCCATTTTTAAAATGGTTGAAAACGACTTGCATTACTATTCCGCTGAAGGATGTCAGAAATCCCATTGATCCTGCCATTATGGATTTTTTTAAAAATTTCCCAAAAATGTTCCAGCTGATAACAGAAATGCCTTATGACTACGAATTTTATATGGACTATGCGTTTATTCATTTCAGAGCAGGCTCTGACTGGAATAAAATGGATCCTGCCAAACGGGCAGAAAAGATGCGTCTTTTCTATGGTGCCTTGGAGCAGATACTCGATCAGAGCTTTCCAACCAACAAATAATAGATAAATGTAAATTTATTAGGATGGGCAAAAACTATTTTAAAAAATAAGGCCTTTTGTTAAATGGGTAACCAAATCAAGTTTAATGAGGAGGGATATGATCATTAAATCCATTAAAGTTTTGAAATATTTTTTTGTCGCATTATTTGTTGTGACAACTTCTTTTAGCCAGGCGCAACTTGTAGAAGAACTGACTGGTGCGACTGCATTTGAAGATCATGCCATTTATATTCATGAAACAGCTTTAATTAATTTTGGCAACCTTTTTCCTTATTCATCCTATCCAGCAGCAGAACAAACGGCTGTACAAGGACGCTTATCTACAAGCGATGTGGAAATTGGTTCTTTCTTTGGAGGATTACTTGGAACTTCAGTAGGAAACCAAATTAGCAGCTTTTTCGCTGTTTATGATACGTTTGCTTCGCAAATGATTACAGCTATTAAAGCAAATAATCAAAACCAAATTCAGCAAATTTACTCCCAATGGTTAGCTTATGGGGGGGCTATCGCTGAATTTTTGCATTCCGTTAACCCGTTGATCGATTCAGGGACTGCTCATAATTTTCTCAATCAACTCGTTCAATTTGATGCGGAACAAATTATCTTCTACTGGACGCAAGATTATGCTTCGGCTCTTGTTGCCTATGATCAGAGTCGTAACATCGCTAACCAAGCCGGAGCTTATTTCGGTCTGGCTTGCTGGCAATTTAAGCATCGATAAACGTTTAATGATCAAAGGTGAAAAAGGCATTTTCTAAGAGCCTCTTAAATAACTTATAGTAGTTTGCATTTGAGAGTATTTTCTCACGAGTAAGCAAGAGTGCTTACCACGAAAGAAGAACTCGAATTCCAACCATTAGAAGGCTTTTTAACTGGCTCTAAGGCTTTTAGCTAATAGGAAATCCTTTTTAACTCTTTAAGTCGAAAAAGCATGGAATGAGCAAAGTTTAGCATCCATTGTGAATTTGATTAATCAATGCGTGTGCTGGATATCTTTGATTTTCAATTTGCTTGAAGATGGAAAAAGAATGCTTTGGCTATTGTTAGCAAAGCAGCTATTTTTATTACTTTATCTTAATAGTCAAAGAATCGCACATGCGTTAATAAGTTTTTTTTGCCTAATAAAAAATAAAAGTTAGAAAAACACTTTTATGTTAAAGCGTTTTCTATCCTTTTATTTTCTTACGCAAATAAGAAGCTATTTCTTTAATCAATCCACTTGTCGCTAATCAAACGCATGTGCTGCAATCCTCTTTTGATGGATTGAATGAGTCCTATACTTTTTTTATATCTATCTAGCTATAAGGGTTTATGTTAAGAAAAATTATTGTTATTGCTTTATTGCTCCTTTCTTCCTATCAAAACATTTTTGCAGAGAAAATAGGCTTATTAGTTGTGGCAACCGGCAGGTATATTTCCTTTGTCGGGCCTTTAATCGAATCTGCTGAAAAGCATTTTTGCAAAGGGCATGAAGTGACCTATTTTATTTTCACAGATGGCCCTTTAGAAGAGGCGCCGAATATTGTCCGTATTTATCAGCCGCGTTTAGGCTGGCCTTTTGATACCATGATGCGCTTTAAAATGTATGCGCAAAATCAGGATTTACTGCAGACACAGGATTATTTATTCGCCTGCGATGCGGATATGCTTTTTGTCGATTCAGTAGGAGATGAGATTTTAGGAGAGCGGGTGGCGACTTTGCATCCGGGGTTTACGCATCAGCGCGGTTCTTATGAAGCAAGCCCGCTTTCTTTAGCTTGTGTATCCGAGCAAGAAGGCACAGCTTATTATGCAGGGGGATTTTGGGGAGGCTCGAGCCAGGAAGCTTTAAATATTGCTAAAATAAATGCAGCCCATATCGATGAAGATCTTTCAAATGGCATTATTGCTGTTTGGCATGATGAAAGTCATTGGAATCGCTACTGCATCGACCATGAGCCCACCGTTATTTTATCGCCTTCCTATTGCTATCCCGAAAGATGGGAACTTCCTTATCCTAAAAAATTGCTCGCTTTAGATAAAAATCACGATGAAATGAGAAAGGATGAAAATGATTAATGCAATCCGCTTGTTTTTTTTAAAAAAGCTAAACGGCAGGTCAATTCCCATTCTCTGCCTCTTATATCAGATTGGCTGGCTGGTTAGCTATTTTTTGCTCGGCGCTTCCCCTTTAAGGGCGGAAGAACAGATGGAAAAAGATTTGGTGATCATCATTCCTTCTTTCAATAACATGGAATGGTTGGAGTCTAACCTTGATTCCATTTTGGCACAAAATTATACAAATTATCGCATTCTTTATGTGGATGATTGCTCAAACGACGGGACAGGAGAGGCGGTAAGAGAATGGCTTAAAGATCGCCATGTCGATTTTCGCGAAATCGCCTTTGATGAGGGACGTTTTGAAGGAATTCCGGACACAACGGAAGGGTTTTCGGCTTTAGTCAATGACGAAAACCATTATTTTACGTTGATAAGAAACCAAATCCGCTGCGGAGCTTTGACAAACTTATACCGGGCCATTCAAAGTTGCCGCGATCATGAAATAGTCGTCACAGTGGATGGCGATGACTGGCTTTATGATGCGGATGTGCTAAAGCGGGTGAATAAAGCCTATTTATCCGGTCAAGTTTGGCTAACTCATGGATGTTTGATCGAATATCCCTGGGGAAATGTCACCTGGTCAGAGCCTGTTCCTCCTGCCATTGTGAGCCAAAATGCGTTTCGAATGGTTAAATGCCCTTCACATTTGAGGACTTTTTATACGTGGCTATTTAAGAAGATCAAGCTCGACGATCTTTTATATGAGGGGCGCTTCTTTCCCGTGACTTGGGACATGGCGATGATGTTTCCCATGATAGAAATGGCAGGGGAAAGGCATGCCTATTTATCTGAAGTTAATTATGTCTACAATATGGCCAATCAATTGAATGATAATAAGGTGAATGCCCAGCTTCAAAATGAATTGGATGCCTTCATCAGGCATAAAGAGCCTTACCAAAGGCTAGAACAAGAAAACGATTAAGTGATTTACACTGCCGCATGGAATTAAGGATGATTATGAATAAGATGAGACTATGGATTAAAAAATTGGTTGTTTTTGCCTTTTTTCTGCCGACTGTACTAATGGCCCAGCCTTATGTGACAGCCCATTTAATGGGGCAATTCGGCAATCAACTTTTCATTATGGCTGCAGCGATCAGCTTGGCGTTGGACCATGGAGCGGATTATACCTTTCCGGATTTGCTCTCGGAACAGATGGATCCTGTTTTTAAGATTCCTCTTAATTACGAAAAAGTTTTTTACCATTTGAATGCCTTTAAGCCGCCTGAGCCATGCGACTATCTTTATCTAGAGCCGAATTTTTCTTACGATCCTATTCCTTATCAGCCCAACATGCGTTTGCTAGGCTGGTTCCAATCGGAGAAGTACTTTGCCAATCATAAAGAGGAGATCATTGACCTTTTTTCCCCCCCTCCGGCAATTCTAGAGCATCTGCAAAAGAATTATGGCGATATCCTCCAGCATCCTCGAACAGTGGCCATTCATTTGCGCTCTTATTTGAAAGAGCCGCTAGAGCAACGCATGGCCTATGCCCATTTGGGCGCGGATTATGTAAAAAAAGCCATGTCTCTTTTCCCTGAGGATGCCCTTTTTGTCGTGTTCTCAAATGATATGGAATGGTGCAAAGAAGAACTCAGTCAGCTGGCTTTGTCGAGATCCATCCGCTTTATAGAAGGCGAGCCTCATTACCATGATTTCTACCTAATGAGCCTGTGCAAGCATAACATTATTTGCAATTCGAGCTTCTCCTGGTGGGCTGCCTACTTGAACCGCAATCCAGAGAAAATTGTGGCCGCTCCTGCCGCCTGGTTTAGCGAGACCTATATCCGGGACACGAGAGACCTCATTCCAGAGGAGTGGGTGATTGTCGATTGAACAGGCGCTCTTTTAACTGCGGGACGAAGCGGACGATCGCTTCGTCTTTGTATTGATTGCAGGATTGGATCAGCCCGTCCCAAGTTTCCTTGGACAGGTCCATTCCCCATTTTTGACGGCGAGGCAGCTTATTCTTCAGGAACCATTCATAAGGCCCGAACCAATAATGATTGATGCGGACGGTATCAATGACGACAGGATGCCCGATCAATCCCGGTTCGAGAGGGATTTTGGAAGTATTGACGGCAAAGCATCCGTCTTTATAAATAAAAAAGTGTGGATTGGGAATACATTCGACATAGGCTGGCTGGACAATTAACTTCACAATCCTGTTCATTTCCCAGCGCTCATCTGATTTGAGGATTAGATTCTCAATGATGAGCCCATCCGGCGGCAGGGCATCCAGCCAGGATGTGCCATATACCTGCCAATTAACAGCTAAACCGGCGTAGTCCGCATAGTCTTCCAGTAGTTCGCACAAATGAGCGTGCTTAACGGGAAAGAGAAATTCATCTAAATCCAGGAACGCTGCCCATTTGGCCTTATGTTTGACAAGAGCGAGGGCATGTTGATAGACCGGCAGCTGAAGATTATTCATATAATCTTTTTGGTTGCTTGTTTCGACAGGCCAATCGATCAGGTCCACCTCGCCCGCTTCAATATAAGGCGTTAAAATCTCCAAGTAATTGTCCGTGCTCAAATTATTATAAAGATAAAAATGCTGGACCCCTTGGAGCTTGTGAAATTCAATCCACTCTTTTAGGAAGAAGGCTTCATTGTGAAAAAGCGCGCAAATGACCAATTCATATTGCGGAACTGTTTCATCGGCGAATGCGGGCTCTTCCTTAATAAGAGGGAAAAAGCTCTCCTTGCCTTCCAATCGCACAAGGCCGAATAGGAAATATAAAGAAAGGCACACAAAGCAGGCATGGAAGAGCTTGGGCAGCAAGAGCCGGTAAAGGTGAGAAGGAAAAAAAATCCTAACAGTTGGAAGAGAAAGCGGCTCACGCATGAAAGATCCCGGTTTATCAATTTATGTCAGGTGAGTTATGTAATAAAAAAAATATTAGCAGTCAAATAAGGCGTCACTATAATGCGTATAAAATTTTATTTTGAAGGATGAAAATGCGCCGGTTTTTAATTATTTTATTAAACCTTTTTCTATTTCACTCGCTACATGGCCATCAGTCACATCCCGGTTATATATTGGTTGTGGGGGGAGGTGGGTTTATTGGATCACATGTCAACGAAAGGCTTCATGAAAATGGCTATCGGACGATTGTGCTGGATAACTTAAGCACGGGAAATCGCCAGGCCATTCTCCATGGCCTTTTTATAAAAGGCGATCTTGCCGATGAGGCATTATTGGATCAAACTTTTAGAGATTATCCTATCGATGCCGTCATGCATTTTGCTGCCTTCAAAGATGTAGGAGAGTCCGTATCTGATCCCCTGAAGTATTATTTCAATAATGTTTCCTATACTTTGAATCTCTTGCAGGCCATGCTTCGCCATGGCGTGAATAAATTTGTCTTCTCTTCCTCTGCCGCCATCTTTGGCCTGCCGCCCATCGATGAAGTGGCCGAAGACGACAGGCCCGAGCCGATTAATCCCTATGGGCGCACTAAGCTGGTGGTGGAAAACATTCTGAGAGATTTAGACGCCGCTTATGGGCTGCGCTTTTGCGCTTTGCGCTATTTCAATGCCGCCGGCGGAGATCCACAAGGTAAAATCAAAGACTATCAGAAAAAAGCCGGAAACCTCATTCCCATTGTATTAAGAAGCCTTCAAGAGGAAAATGGAGCCGTCAAAATTTTTGGCACAGACTATCCTACTCCGGATGGGACGGCTATTCGCGATTACATTCACATAGAAGATTTAAGCGCAGCCCATATTGCCGCCTTGGAAAGGCTGTTAAATGGCGCTCCATCCGGCTGTTATAATTTAGGCAATGGAAAAGGCTTCAGCGTTAGGGAAGTCATTGCCGCTGCCGAACGTGTGACCGGCCGAAAAGTCAACACGATTGAGGGCGATAGGCGGAAGGGAGACCCGGCCATTTTGATTGCCAATTCGGCCAAAGCGAAGCGGGAATTAAATTGGGAACCTATCTATCCTTCCATCGATGAGATGGTTCTGCATGCTTGGCAAGCCATGCAGCCTTAAAATGGAAATGGTGACATCCGTTTCAGCGGCTAACTCATCAAATCAGGCCAATTCAAATTGGCACCCGTTTTCCAGCGGATGCCAATTTGAATCTTTCCTTGCAGTTAGCTCAAATAAAAAGCGGCCAATGGATTATTCCTTAGTTTGCGGGCTGACATGAATGCAAATGGCCGTGGCGTTATCGCGGGATTCTTCACTATCTGTGGGTAGCTCGACGGCAAGGGTCACAATGCGTTGGGCAAGATCCGCTTGTCCCCAATGAGGAAGCATCACCTTCTCACTCAATTCATCCATGTCGACATAGTCCCAGATTCCGTCTGTTCCAATGACAATGCACTCTTCCGATTCGCCGTCTGCGTTCAATAAGAATTCGGTTGTTTTGGGCTTGTGGCTCAGAATCTCAATAGGCGGCCAATTATTGATATTATTATAATCCCCTAGGCTGCGGCTGACATTGATTCCAAAGCGATTAGGCGGAAAACGCAGCAGCTTGGGATTCTTTGCCGAAGTCCAGCTTCCTATATCTAGATAGGTGGGATAGTCAATAGTAGATGCGTAGGGATATTTAAACGAATAGAGCTTAAGCCCCTCTACAGCCCGTTTGGCATCCTTTGGGCTAGACCAATCGCGGACGCATGAAACAGGAAACCAGGTAATCGCATGCCCTTGCTTACGGAAAACAATAGCTTGCGAATCCCCTAAAGTAGAGGTATAGAGATAATTCGTCGTTTTATCTAGATAGCATATAGCAGCTGTCGTTCCCCCTTTTAAGCGCAAGGAGCCAATCTCTCGATGAATGCGATCCATGAAATGGTGAAAGAGGTAAGATATTTGATCCGGCTCTTTTTCAATTGCCGTTAAAAACTCTTTTTTAAATGCATCGGCGGCATATTGGGAAAGCCGTCCTTGGTCGCAGTGGCCGTCGAAAACGGCGGCTAATAGGCCCGTTTTCTCATCTTTGATCGTTCCGGCATCTTCCATATAGTCTCTTGTTCCCTGATGGGATGCTATTGTTAGTTGGAAGGATAAAGAACGAGGTGGGCGGCTGGGAAAAAGCAGGCCGGCGTTATAAACTTTTCCATGGTTATTAAAAGTTTTTTCCAAGTTTCTTCGCCTTTTATCTCTTGCAACAGTGGGGGTTAAAAGGGAATTGGATTTTTTTACATCGACGCCTTCTTCGGAAAAATCCGTTGAGCTTGTCGTACGCTTCTTTTTCTTTTCAGCTTCTACTAAGCATGATTCATCTGTTTTTCCTTTGCTGTCCGCATCGGTCAATCCGCAGATGGCGGCAAAGGCAACAACGTGCTGAATGAGCTGACTGGCAGATTGCAAATTCTCGGAACTGAGGGCCCCATTCACTCTAAACGTCATTTGATTGCCCTGTAACTGAAGCTCGTAGCTTTCTCTAAAACGGCTGCTTGCAACAAATATGATTTTCTCTTCTTTAGAAGAATCGCGCGTTTCTTTTTCTTTGGTATATTGAGAAATGATCTCCGAACAGTTCCGTTCAATGTCTGAATAGCTAAATGAAATTTCTGTAAACATATCACCAACGTTTAAAATAAAATTTTTTGAGGACGATCGTAGCCTGGTTCTCGATAAACTTCAAATCAATTATTTAAAAAATAGATAAAATCTTCTCAAATTCTCATCCCTTGATGACTAGCTGGGGGGAAAGCTTGGCGACCATATTGGCTAATCCAGCTTGCTGGACAGCCTCTACGACGGCATCTACATCTTTATAAGCATCCGGCATCTCTTCGGCAACTGTCCGGTGGGAAGAGGCCATGACGCGGACGCCTTTGTCTTGGTACATGTAAGAGATGGGATCCCTGCCTTGCCAAGCCTTTAAAGACTGCACGCGGCTTCTTGCCCGTCCGGCTCCATGGCATGCGCTGCACCAAGTCAAGGGATTGCCCAGCCCTGCCATGACATGGCTGGCGCGCCCCATATCTCCCGGCACTAGGACAGGCTGCCCGGTCTTTCTGAAGATAGGGGCGAGCTCTTTGGCTTCCGGCCCGAACGCGCGCGTCGCTCCTTTTCTATGCACGCAGAGGCGCTTCTTTTTGCCTTCTATTTCATATTCCTCGAATTTGGCGATGTTGTGGCAGACGTCATAAACAAGCTGGATTTCTTCTGGATTGATGCGACAGACTGTTCTAAAGGCTTGCCTGACCCAATGCAGAATTTGCTGGCGGTTATTAAAGGCAAAATTAGCGGCTGCGGCCATAGCCTGAAAATAGGTTTGCCCGGCCTTGCTCTTAATGGGTGCGGCAACGAGCTGCCGGTCGGGAAGGTCTTCTGCGAATCCTTGCTTAATAAAGGAATTCAACGTGTCTTGGCAGATTTGATGGCCGAATCCTCTGGACCCTGAATGGATTAAAATGTAGGTTTGCCCTTTTTCTATTCCCCAGGCTTGAGCGGTTTCTGGAAGGTAAATCTGGCTGACTTCTCCGATTTCAACAAAGTGATTGCCCGAGCCGATCGATCCCAGCTGTTTGCGTCCACGCTCTCTAGCTAGGGGGGAGACGGCATCTAAATTGGCACCTGAGATCACGCCATGGCTTTCGATGTGATCCAGGTCAATGGCCAATCCAAATCCTTGTTCGATTGACCAGCGTGCTCCTTTTTCTATTATACTGCGATAATCCGACTCGCTAAGCCCGGTCCCTTTATGTTCGTGCCCCACGCCCGATGGAATCAGCTTGAAGAGGGTCTTAATGAGGTCATGCTTGACTGCTTCTGAAAGATCTTTGAATTGGCCAGGAGCCATTGCCAGTCGTACGCCGCAATTAATATCATATCCCACTCCTCCGGGGCTTATGACGCCTGTCTCTTCGTCTGTCGCGGCTACGCCGCCGATAGGAAAGCCATATCCCCAGTGAATGTCCGGCATGGCGATGCTATAGCCGACAATGCCCGGCAGATAGGCAACATTGCGCACTTGCTCCAATGGCTTGTCAATATCCATTTCTTGCAGCAAAGTAGGGGTGGCGATAACGAGGCCTGGGACTCGCATGCCTCCCGTTTGAGGAAGCATGTAAACAGCTGGCTGGATTTCCTTTAAATCAAACATCGACAATCATCTCCCATGTTAAGGTTTTATCCGCCTCTTCTTGAATGCTGCCATGAAAGCTGATCGCTTTAAAAGGGCAGCCAGCGGCAACATCGGCTTGAGCAATCGCATTATTGAGATGAATCACGATATCATCGAGATCGGATATAGGCTCTTGAGGAACGAAATAATCGAGCAAGAGAGGAAATTTAAAGGCGAGCGCTAAATAAGCATGCTGGTAGAGATGTTGAAGGGCTTCTGCACGTATTAGAAAAGCAATATCGGCCGTATGTTCAATCTCTTCAAAAGGGCGCTTAAAAGAGTGGGTCCAGCACGCCTTGTAACTGGAATGGCCCAAGCTTTCGTACAAGTGAAGTTGATGGGCTATCACTGGCAGGGGCGTAAATGCCCGCTTCCACGCTTGGATTTGAAAGGGTGATCGGCAAATTGTTACGTGAGATAAAAATGCGTCCTTTTCATCGAGGGATAAGCCTAGGTGTTTGACCCATTGAGTCAATTGCTTTTGATAAGCGTCCAATTTATCTCCGTCATTGGCCCATTGAACATGCCAAGCGGCAACATGCGGATGCCTTTTTGGTAAAAAAAGACAGGCGTCGAATTGACCGGCAAAGCCGATCGAGCGAGAAGGGAGAGGGATAGTAGGCAGTTGTTCGAAAAGCTTGGCATACGGGACCTCGCCTAAAAAAGCCAGTGTGAGGTGGCGGTCGGATTCTTCTAAGAGACGCCCGTGCGGCAGCTTGGAAGGCCAGGGGGCAAGCACCTCAAGCCCAAAAAAAAGCCGTTTTTTCTCTTCTTGCATGTACATACTTAATTAACCTATTTTCCTGGGGTATGTTTTTAAACTCAAAGCTAGGCTATTAGTTGATTGATAAATACCCTAATCAATTAATAAAGGATTGTTCATAAAATTGATATTCTTGTTATTAGATTTTGAATTCACTTTGATAGGGCTCTGAAAATAAACGCATGTAAGAAAGGAGTAATAAACAATGAAATGCTTGAAAAAGATGTTCTTATTGGTTGCTGTCATGATGATGAGCACGGCCTTGAGTTTTGCTTCGCTTAAAGACGAGCGCTTGGCCAATGTTGCCGTTTTCCCGGATGGAAGATATATGGATATCTTGGGCTACAACAATGGCGATATGCAGACAAATGGAGAAGCCAATATTCTCAAGGTCATTCGACCGGGGGATATGGTCTTTGATGTCGGTGCCCATATAGGAGAATGGAGCCTGCATGTCCTTCGCCGCCAGCCGCTAGTCAGCATTCACGGATTCGAGCCGCTGCCGATGCTTTTTGATACTTTAAAGGCCGCCTTGCAGCCTTATCAAGCGGAGATCAGCCCTTTAGCCTTATCTTATACGAAAGGAGAGGCCTCCTTTGTTTATTACCCCAGCCTTCCCGGCTTAAGTACCCTTCATCAACGCCCTGAAGTGGAGAAGATGCTCGGCCTAGATCCCGTTTTCTTAACCGTTCAAACAGAGCGTTTGGACACATATTGTATAGAGCGCAATATTTCCAGAATTCATTTTCTTAAAATTGACACTGAAGGCAATGAATGGTTGGTGTTGGCGGGGGCGGATGGGTTGATTCGCAAACAGGCAATTGACATGATCCAATTTGAATATGGAGGATGCTATCTCGATTCTAAGGCGACATTGAAGCAAATTTATGAGTATTTAACTCTTTGCGGTTATTCGATTTATCGCATTATTCCCGAGGGATTGATCTACATTGATCAATGGCGGCCTGAGCTGGAAAATTATGTCTATAGCAATTATTTTGCCATTAGAAATAACTGAGTAGGCGGAATTTTTTAGAGAGAGTGTGTTCTTCTCTTGTAGCCATTCAAGCTACAAGAGAAGGCTTAAAGCTAAGAAACCTTCTAAGGAGTCAGCAGGCTAAACTTGAGCTGATTGATCAGGTTTTGCTTGTCTTTCTTAATCCAAAAGGTAATCCCGCATCCATAAGTAGAGGTAATTTGTTCGTAATTGTCAGGCGGGTTGATTTTGTACCATCCATAGCAGGCGTGATTGGAGTTTGTGTCGTGCGCGGCAATGATATCGACGTAGCCGAATAGGGCATTGACCAAATCTCCTCTAATGTGAATGCCTGCATCGACAAAAGCTACATCATAATGGATGGTTGTAAAAATGCCCTGGCAAAGCTGGCGAATTTCATTCAAGTAGGAAGCGTCGAACAGTTCAGGATTGAGATTGAGCAAGGCGAGCTGGTTGGCTGCATTAACGGTATCGGAAAATTCATAAAGAATGGGCGTCCAATTGGAATATCTTTGAAATAGGCTAACACAGTCATAATACCACGGAACAATATATTGCGCGCGATCTTTGACGACGAGTTCAATGGAAGTGACTTGAGGGCAGCTGTCTAGAAAGTACTTCGTTCCTAGGCCTAGGCCGAATTCAAAGAAGGAATTGACTTTTTCAAGCTCAAATAGCTTCCTAAATGCGCGGACATGATCAGTCCAAGGACTATTGGCTAAAGTATCATAGGTAATTTGATCGACGGGTTCAAGGGCACCCAGCCCATTTGCACAAGCGGTTAGCCCCATTGCAAATATAAAAAAATTCCTAATAGCTTTCTTTATCATCATTCATGCCTTCTTTTAAAGAATCTCTTTTTTGTTATTTACGTTAATCGAATCGCTTATTCCCTATAGGAGTAGAACTGGTAAAGCAGTTTAGAATGCACGTGGATGTTGTTAATGCGGTAGCTTTTCCCGTCAAAAATGGCATAGGGAATTTTTCTGCCTAAGCTGTCTTGCCTCCATTCATAGCTGAAAAAAGACGGATTAAAGATCGAGCTCGGATTTACAAAGCCCGGTTTGGCATAGGCATGAAAAAAAATGTCGCCGCCTCCTAGATATTGCCCGATCGCGGCTGCATCGAAAAGAGATTGAAAGAGATCGGCGCAATGGGAAAAACGCTCAGGCTCTTTGACTGTGTGTCCTTCCAAGCTTTGTAAAGGATACTTTTGAGCATATGTACTTGGTATAGTGGGGAGATAATCGATTGCCGAGCGATTCGTAAGATTCTTAAAAATAATCAGCTGCTGCATGTCATTGAAGCCATAGCCGACATAGTTGGCAAAAGACCAGGCCAAGCTGCGCATAGCTTCTGGGGTGGCTGCGTAAATAAAGCCTGCAATGCCAAGCTCGTCGTTATGGAAAGTCGCTCCAATCCCTGGATAATGGGCATGAAAGATAGGAAGCAGCTCTTTTAGGTTTGCGTATAGCATATTGTCATTTTCTAAATGAAAAACATCCTTGAGCTGGTACTGCGCCATCAAATCATACAGATACAAAAAGCGCTCGGAAGTATACAGCCAGAATCCGGCTTGAGGGGCAGCTTGGCGGAAGGCGATATGCTCCGCAGTCGGAATTAAAGATTCGCAAGGAATGAGAAGGAGTTGTTGCAGCTGCAGCAAAGGAGAAAGAGAGGTAAAAGCCTGTTGATTGGCGACCAGAATGATGGGGCTGTCGGGATTAAACAAGCGCGCTTGGCGAACAGAAGCCTCTAGGTGATCTGGTAGATGGTCCCCAATGTGAATAAAGACGAGGGTGGGAGTATTTGATTCCGCACTCCAAGAGAAATTTTTAAATAGAAGGAGAAATAAAATAAAAAGAAAGGAAAAACGCTTCACAATTTGCCCCATCAAGTGTGTTGCCGCACTCTATCTGATTAGACTTTTTTATTGCAAATTTTTTAAAAACCTTTAAGTTTGATTGAATCTAAAATAAAATTGGATTTTTATAACTGGAAGGATTAGTGTGCAGACTATTAATCTGAGCGTGGAGTTTTTTTGCCCTTTTAACGCAGTCGAACGAGCAAAAAAATTTCAAATACAGGTTTATTATCTGGAATAACTTATCTCAGCCGCATTTTTTTTGTTTATCTATAAGAAAGGCATGCCTTTAATGAGAAAATAACCTCAAATATCGGTTATGATGGGTTTTAATACACCTTCTTAATGGCTTGAGTTGACAAACGCAGTTTACTAGCTTTGAAAAAGACAGGGAATAATATGCGCGCATGGATTTCTTTTCTATTTTGCCTCTATAGCAGTCTAATTATGAGCCTATCTTTTGGCTTAGATGCGCAGGCGGCAGAGATTGATTTATTAACGACCGCGGAATTGAACCACTCCTCCTTTCTTAGCGGGCCTTATCAGTTTAATCTTGAGCCCATTGATGTCATTATTCCTTCTACTAACAAAGATTTGCTTACCTTGGATTTATGCATTAATGGCATTAGGGCCAATTGCAGCCAAGTCAGGCGAATTATTGTTGTATCGGCAGAGCCTTTGACCAATCAAGCCGAATGGTTTGATGAACGCCTTTTTCCCTTCAATAAGGCCAATCTAGCTCTGCGCCTTTTAAAAGGAAATGAGGCAATGGCCCAAGCATATTTAAATACCCCGGAAAACCGATTGGGATGGTATTATCAGCAGCTTTTAAAACTCTATGCCTCTTTTGTGATACCCGGTCTTTCTTCCAATGTTCTGATATTAGATTCCGATACGATTTTTCTCAATCCTGTGGCATTCACAAATGCTCAAGGAGCTGGCCTTTTCAATCCAGGAACGGAATATCATTTTCCTTATTTTGAACACGGCGATCGCTTGATTCCAGGCTTCCAAAAGCAATTTCCTTTTTATTCGGGCATTTCCCATCATATGCTTTTTCAGCGGCCTATTCTGCAGGACCTATTCGCCGTCGTAGAATCCGTTCATCAAAAAGAGTTCTGGAAAGCTTTCTGCGATTGCGTAGATTTAAATTATCTATTCTTTGGAGCAGCCGAATATGAGCTTTACTTCAACTTTGCCTTTGCCAGAACCCAACAAGTGGAAATCCGGTTCTTAAAATGGGATAATGTCAACAGTATCGATCACCTGGCGGCCTATCAAGCGGCCGGTTATCATTATGTCTCCTGCCATTCTTGGATGAGATAAGCGATTGATTGAAGATTAATTTAAAAAACAAGAGCCATTCAATATGAAACAGTATTTAAAAACTAAGGCTATGGCTGGCTTTTTATTCGCTTGCTTGGCCGCTCAGCCTTCTTTGGCCGCCCAAACTGCAGAGGAGGCCTTTACAGCGATTTACAATTACGGCATTTGGGGAGTCAATGCAGAAGGGCAAGGGGTGTCCGGGGGCGGATCGACTTTAGAAGCCACAGAATGCTACCGAATTTTTTTACAGCAATTTTTAAAAGATTTTCAAATTCGCTCTGTGATTGATTTGGGTTGCGGAGATTGGGAGTTTTCCCAGGCGATTAATTGGGACGGCATGGATTATACAGGCTATGATGTCGTTCAATCGGTAATCGAAAGAGACCAAAAGCGCTTTGCCAAGCCGAATATTCATTTTGTCCATGGCAATGCGATTAGAATGGACTTGCCGTCCGCTGATCTGTTGATTTGCAAAGATGTCTTACAGCATCTTCCCAATGAAGATATTTCTCTTTTATTTGGGCAGCTTCCCAAGTTTAAATATTGTCTCATCACTAACGATGTGGATCCCGTCACCTTGACAAGTGCTAATCCAAATATTGCACCCGGGCAGTATCGTCCGGTCGATTTAACGCAACCGCCCTTCTATTTAGCTGGATATAAAGCTCTGACTTATGCCTATGGGCCATTTGTCAAGCAGGTTCTCTTTCTTTATCGAGGCTATTAATGGTGCATGCGCTTAAATCCTCCCGAAATGCTTGGCATTTCGGGTTAAGCCTTCTATCTTTAACTTGAAAAGTTAAAGATAGAAGCAAGCGCAAGGTTAATGCTTGTGGCCAGACGTTTTTTTGGCCAAAGAAATGTGATATTCATGTCCATGCAGCTTGGGGGTTAAACCATATTTTTGGCGCAATTGCTCAAGCTCAGACGATTCGACTTGCAAGACGGCATAGCTTGTGCCTTTGGACGGCCTGACAATCACGATTTGTTTAAGCTCAAATGCGAACGGTTGGCCAATCTCTTCCGGATTCACATTTTCGTTTTCATAAAAGACGCTAATATGCGCACCGGGGGAGTCACTTTTACGGAAATAGGGCGGCTTCTTATATCCTTCTTCTTCTAATCCCAGCATAGGAAATAGGGTGTGAATGTATTCGTCATCGACTTTTACATAAACGAATCCATCCGGTTTTGTCAGTAAATACCCTTCGCAAGGCAGATTCGCACGTGCATATTCCACAACTTCTTGCCAGTCAGGAGAGGCAATAATTGCTTGCACTGCAGTGGAATCAGATTGGGTGTGCGCAGCAAGCGAGGCTGCGGAATTAAATAAGCACCAAAAAGTAAGAATTAAAAAATAGATCGATTTTCTCATTATTCACCACCTGTCATTTAATAACCTGCGTTTGGAGTTTTTTTGCCATTTGTTCCTCTTCGCAGCTTTGACGCAATCGAAAGAGTAAAAAACTTCAAGTCAGGTTAATATTTAAAACTAATTTAATTTGATTAATTTTAGATTTTTAGATTAAATCAATCAATTGTTGTTTTATTAATTTAAATAATAAATAAAAGCTTTGATAAATTAATCTAATGCAGCTTGCTGGCCTTTTTTGACTTCAATGCGGCCGCAGAACCAGATGAGGGGAATACAAAGAAGAAAGGTCCAGCCGGTCAAATAGAAGACATCATTGACGGCCAATAAGTAAGCTTGCTGGGTGATGAGGCCTTCCAAAATATTATGATTGACAGCTTCGGAAGTGCCAAGCGTTGTGTCGAGATGGCGATAGAATTGTGTAGTTAAGGGATTATAAATCGTTGTGATTTCTGTTAAGCGGCTGTGATGAAAAATTTCTCTTCTATCCCATAAAGTCACGTAAAGTGCGGTGCCGAACCCGCCTCCGGCAATTAGCCGCACAAAATTGAATACTCCTGAGGCGCCGGCCAATTCAGGATTGGGGATAGCTGATAGGGAAATGGTGACAAGCGGGATGAAAAAGAAGCTTAACCCCAGTCCTTGCAGAAAGCGTGGATGCATGAGTTCGAATAAGCTGATGTCTGGAGTTAATACGCTGAACCAAAAAAAAGTAATAGAAAACATTAGAAAGCTAAAGGTCGACATCCAACGCGGATCTACTCGGGTTACAAATTTTCCAACAAAAGAAGATAAAAAAAGAGGTAATATCCCGACGGGCATAACGGCAACCCCGGACCAAAAAGCGGTATAGTTCATCTGTGTTTCCAGCCATAAAGGAAGAAGGACATTGCTTCCGAAGAACATCAAAAATCCCAATGCGCCTAGGATGGTTCCAATGGTAAAAGTGCGGTGCCTGAAATAAGAAAAATTCATAATGGGATGCTCGGAATAGGCATTCCAAGGAATAAAGAAGGTAAAGGCAATGATAGAGGTGGTGATCAAGACGCAGATAAAATTCGAGCTGAACCAATCCAGTTCTTCGCCTTTATCTAAAAAAATCTGCAGGGTGCTGATGGCAATGGTCAGCAAGGCAAAAGCAATGAAATCGATCGGGCGCTTGGTTGTTTTCTCGTGGCGTTGGCCGATGAGAAACCAAGTCAGCCAAGCGGAGAAGAAGCCGATGGGGATATTAATGTAGAAAATCCAAGGCCAGCCATAGTTGTCTGTAATATATCCTCCAACGATCGGTCCTAAAATAGGGGCCACGATGACGATCATGGACCAAAATCCCAGAGCGACCCCCTTTCTTTCTTCCGGATAATTTGTCAACAGCAAAGCCTGCGATAAGGGAATTAATGCTCCCGCTGAAGCGCCTTGCAGGATACGGAAAAAAACCAATAAGGGGAGATTCCAGGCGAGTCCGCATAGCCAAGAAGTAATTGAGAAAAGAGTTGTCGACCATACAAAGAGCTTAATGCCGCCGAATCGCTCTGCCAGCCACCCCGTAATGGCTAAAATAATGCCATTGCTGATGGCAAAAGAGGTAATGACCCATGTCCCTTCATTGGGACTAACGGCCAGGTCTCCGGCAATGTGGGAAATGGAGACGTTGGCGATAGAGCTGTCTAAGACTTGAATGAAGGTTCCAAGCCCTAGAGAAAGAGTGAGAAGAATAAGCCGGATTCCGTGAAGGCATGGATGAGAGCCTGTCATCTAAGGCGTTCCCTTTCCTGTTGAGTTTCCTGTCGAATGCAAATTTTGCTGAATAATGGACTGTATTAATTGATCGACAGGCTGCATAGTAATATCAAAAACAGGGGTAATAAATCGCGGTGAATAAAGAGGTTTTTCAGCTAATTGCAGGCCGCTTTGATCGGACGTGTCAACGTTGACATGAACGGACAGGCCCAATACCAAAGGATGTTGCTGCAGCTCTTGCTTATCTAAAGAAATGCGGACCGGAACGCGCTGGACGATTTTTATCCAATTTCCGGTTGCATTTTGAGGAGGAATAAGCGAAAAGACGCTGCCTGTGCCTGCTTGCATGCCCACGACTTTACCATGATAGACAACGTCTGAGCCATATAGATCACTTACAATAGAAACAGGCTGGTCGATGCGGATATCGCTCAATTCTGTCTCTTTAAAATTGGCATCAATCCAAATCTCATCCAAAGGAATAATGCTGAGCAGAGCCCTAGTAGGAGTCACCCATTCTCCGACTTGCACGTTGCGCTGAGCGACATATCCGCTGACCGGAGCCAAGATTTCACAGCGCTGCAAATTGACATAGGCTTCTCTTAAAGCAATTTCAGCATTTCGAATAAGCGGGTGCTCTTCAATAGGGGTACTTCCTAAAGAGGCCTGAGCGGATTCTTGCTGATGCTGAGCCGAATGCAGAGCAGCCCTAGCGACCTCTAAATCAGCTTGGGCATGCGTAAGATCTTCTTTAGAAATGGCTTGGGTGTTGCGCAGCGCATTGCGGTTTTCAAAATCTTGATGGGCGCGCTTGAGCTCGGCTTCTCTTAGCAAGACGTCCGCATCCCGTTGTTTAGTATCTTCCCATAATTGCCGGACTTGACGGGCAGCTAAAGCCAGATCAACTTGGGCTTTGTCGAAGGCCAACTGATAAGTTGTCGTATCGAGTTCGACTAGTAATTGTCCTTGCTTGACGAAATCCGTATTGTCAGCATAAATGGAAACGGTAATGCCGTTTTGAGGGGCCATTAAGTTGACGTTGTTGCCATTGACATAAGCATCGTTGGTTGTTTCATGAAAGCGAATAAAAAAATACCAATATAAGAAAGTCAAAATGCTCAATAGAATAAGTACGAGAAAAACTTTTAAAAGGATTCCATTTCGCTTTGTTTTATTATTGTTATTTTCCTCTATGTTTTCATTTTTTTTATCAGCAGATTGTGCATTAACTACATTTTCAGGTTGTCGGGGCTGAATAGGTTCATCCATTGGGCTGATGCTCACATTTGATATGAATACACATTTAATAGGTTAATTGCCTTTATACTCAAAGGCTTATTTTTTTAATTTTTCCGTATACGCAAGCGTAATTAATTCATTCACAAGATCTCTAAATGAATTTGAAGAGCGCTCACAGATAAATTGGGATGGCGGGGATCTTGCGAACTTAAAGGCTCAATGCATACAAAGGGGGCATTAGCTGGATGATAAAGCTGCCAGCAGTTCTCCGCACATAGGCATTGATAGCGTGTGCGAAGTGCGTATGCGCCTGTCTCAAGCAGAATAGAACCTTTTAAAGGATCAGGATGAGGACGAAAAGTAAAATCGGCCTCTTGATTTAAATCAAAAGTCAAGCGATGTGAATCCGATAGCCAGTCGGCTGGAATGGGCTGAAGGTTTCCTTGCATGCGCGCTTCATTCTGCACATCGCTAATGACTCTTCCAGTTCCATGGGGAAGGGCATAATAATAATGGATGCCGACGAGAGACGCTGTTTCGCTAACAATAGACAAGTGAAGGTGCAGGCCGTCTGGCTGCAGGTCGGCTTCGAACTCTATTTTAAAATTTTGCCCCTCCATAGCTGCCAAAGGCACGCCATTCCATGTATCTTTGCCTGTTAAAACGGCTTTGACTTTAGTCGCTGTGGCTTCGGCTTTCCAAGGGGCATAGCGGGCGATGCCATGAGAAAAAGGATCTTGGATTCCTTTGGCTTTGACACGGGCGATATGGGGAAAGAGCGTTTCATCTGGAATGCGAGGGACAAGCTCTGGGCGGCGCCGATGGAAGTGGGGGCCGATCAGTGCGCCTAACCCTGCAAAGCGTTCTTCGAAAAGATCCCTTGTAGATTGCTCGATCACCTCCAGATCGCCCTTTCTGAAACTGATCAAGTTCATTCCTTTTTCAGGAAGAAAAGCTGCTTGCAGACGTTCTCCTTTGGAGGTCTGATTCTCTAAAATAATTTTATCCATCCGCTTTCCTATTCCTAGTCAAAAACTCGCTTGATTCGATTGCTTATGAATTCAGCCATGTCTTTTAAAATGGATAAATAAATTTTTTTTTCAAATCAAAATTTTTGGATTTTTTCTTAAGGAGAAAAGAATTTGAATCTAGGCCGTTATGAATTCGGGGCTAAGCTCTCATTATTTCAAAGCTCCAAACTTGGGTTAATCGATTTGAAAATGCCTCTTATGCGGACCGACATAAAATTGAACAAAATTAAAGACTTTGTTTTCATTCTTTGCTGTTTTTGCTAGATTGTCCTTATTTTGCATTTTTAACAGGAGAAGGATATGTATTGGTTTCTATCTTTATTATTGATGGCTTTTGTTTCTCAGACTTCGGCTTTTGCTCATTCGCAAGAGTTTGTCGATTCGACTAGTTATTTGGCAGATCGCATTCCAAGCACAGATAAGCGCTATGCCAGCCTAAAGCTTGCCCTTGATTTGATGAGCCAGCGGCAGGCCAAAATTGTTGTAGAAACAGGAACGGCAAGATGCGGAGCGCAGGGATTTATCGGAGACGGCTCGGCGACGTTAATTTTTGGAGAGTGGGCTTTAGACCATGGCAGCTTGCTTTATTCTGTAGACATCAATCCCGATGCCATTACCGCTGCCAGAATGAGCATCGGGCCTTATAATCCCAACGTTCAATTGGTTTGCCAAGATTCGATTGCCTTCCTAAGCCAATTCAATCAATCCATTGATTTCTTATACTTGGACAGCTTTGATTACGATATTTTCAATCCCGGACCTTCACAAGAGCACCATCTCAAAGAAATTTTAGCTGTCTATCCCAAGCTCACAGATAACAGCGTAATTATGATTGACGACTGCGATGTGCCGGGAGGAGGAAAAGGGGCCTTGGTCATTCCTTATTTGATTGATAAGGGATGGAAAGTGCTATATAGCGGCTATCAAGTTATCTTGATCAAAAATTAACCTTATCTCTTATCTCTTACGCGCCATGGGTGCTGCTCACCCATGGTTTGGAGCGAAGGGCACGATACTGGCAAAAATTGTTCTAAAAAACTTGCGTTAGTTTTTATCGCTGTTGAAGCGGATGACGTACCGTCCCAATCCAATAAAATAAAGCAGCAAACCCCACAGCATGATTAAATAAAGAGTGGGTTTAACCGGAAAGTGCTTATCCATTGTCGATACCTGCGGCGAGGAGGGGTCAAACCATACGGGCAGAGTGGATTGTTTGAGCTTTTCGGTTGCTTCGTTTCCCGCCCAGGCATTGAGATAAGGGGAGTGCCAGATTGTTTGGCCTTGATAGGTTTTGCCTCCGAAAGAGAAGGTGTAGTGGGTTTCTGGCGCAAAGGCGTCTTCTCCAAGTTTGGCAACCGACCATTCGATCTGTTGAGGAGTAAGCTTTTCTGTCAGGCGGAGATAATGATAAAGCTGCGGGCCTGTATAAATGGTATATCCCATGACATACAGACCGATTAAGCAGAGGAAGGCGATCCAAAGGGGATTGCGGTGCATCATCATACCCTTTCCCTAATTTTTGGGAATTAAGCGATAGAACTCTTCAGGGATGGGCGATTCGATTTTCAATTCTTTTTTACTGATGGGATGCCGGAAAGCGAGCAGATGGGCATGTAGGCAGAGGCGCTTGAGGGGGTTCGTTTGTGCGCCGTATTTCTTATCTCCTACGACAGGATGCCCGGCTGATTGGCAATGGACGCGAATCTGATTTTTGCGTCCTGTCTCTAGAGTCAGCTCAAGGAGGGAATAGCGCTTGAGGGCAGCTAATGTCCGGTAATGCGTAATGGCCAGCCGTCCAAAAGAAGGATCTTCCGTTTCGTGGACGACATATTGCTCGTCCTCATAGAGATAGCTTTTCCAGGTCCCTTTGGGAGAAAGGAATTGCCCTTCGACAATGGCTGTATAAGAGCGTTGAATATGATGGACTTCAAATAAATCTTTTAAGCGGTCGCAGGTCTCTTGGTTGAAGGCAAAAATCATGACGCCGGATGTATCTTGATCCAAGCGGTGGATGACAAACACTTTGCGTGGTCGATAATAGGCTTTTAAAAGGGCATGGGCTGTTTCACCTTTCTCGAAAGCAGTCGAAACGCTCAAGAGGCCTGACGGTTTATTGATGAAGACAAGGTCGTTATCTTCATAAAGAATTTCAATTCCTTGTCCAATAAATTTCTTACGTTGGACCACAGTAACAAGCTGGCCTTTTAGAACAGGAAAGTTGGGGGTTTTAATTAAAACGCCATCAATCTGTACCCGTCCTTCTTTCAGCCACGAACGTAAGGTATTCTTAGAACTTTGAGGTGCCAACTGGGTTAAGGCCTCTAAAATAGAGGTATCGCTTTGAGCAAGATATTTCATAAAATCTTTAAATTTAAATGCTGTTTATTGTTTTTAACAACTATCTTGCTATTAATGAAAGTTTTTTCCAAGACAATTTATATGCAAGTAATCTTTGACGAATTAAGCTCTATTTCCTATAATTGGATTCCTTCTTATAAAAGTTTTTAAACCCTAGAGGAAAAATGGCAAAGCAAGAAGAAACAAAAAAAGTCAAGCGTCCAACAGCGCAAAAGCGCGATCTCCAAAATAAAAAAAGACGCTTGAATAACAAAACTTACAAGTCTCGCGTGAGAACGGCGATCCGCTCTTTCCAAGATTCATTGGTAAAAGGGGATGAAGCAGCAACGAAGAGCAAATTAGATGAAGTCTATAGCATTTTAGACAAATGTGCGAAGAAAGGCGTTTTTAAACTCAACAAAGTTAGCCGCACAAAATCTCGTTTAGCTGCACGCGCAGTTGCTAAAGCTTAAAGAAGGCCTGAAGTTTTGAATTTAGTCGCTTAGGAGTAAGAGGCCTGTATCAAGTGGTTGCTTAACGATGCTTGCAGGTTATGCGATATTAATGATCTTCTCCTGCTTTTAGGCAATTCATTCAACTTTTAGGTTAAGGGCGTCGCATATTTAGAAAAATTGCAAAGCGATAGGCCCCTCTTCCGCCACAGGATTTTCAAGCAGCCGATCGGCTAAGAAAAGAATTCTCATCCAATTCTTCTTTTCTTACTTGGACCTGTGGTTTTTTATTAATAGAAGGAATGAAGTTGAATTATCATGGTTTGCATTCGTCGTTATGTTTGTCTTTTTTTAGTTGTTCTGCAGCTGTTACATGCAGCAGATGAGCTCAAGCCTGATTTAACGGTCATGATTCCCATGCGGGATGGGGTCGTTTTGCCCACAGATCTTTATTTGCCTTCACCGGAGGCTAAGGGGCTGCCGTGCATCTTACTGCGCAGTCCGGCCGGCCGCGAGTCTGCTTATTGGAAAAGCTTTGCTGAAATGAGCAAGGCAGGTTATGTCATAGCCATTCAAGATACGCGCAATGTGCTCGACACGGAGGGAAAAACATTCCCCTTTATTTCCGATGGATGGGGAAAGCTCCAGGATGGCTACGATACAGTGGAGTGGCTTGCCAGCAGTCCCTATACAAATGGAAAGATCGGCACTTGGGGATCTTCAGCCTTAGGGATCACTCAGCTTCTAATGGCGCCTTCTAATCCTCCGCATTTGCAATGCCAATATATTATTGTGGCTGCTGCGAGCCTCTATCATCACGGCATTTTTCCAGGAGGCGTCTTGCTGAAAAATCAGGCCGAAGGCTGGCTTGGTTTTTATGCCCGCGATACAGGCGTTTTAAATTACGTTTGTCAGCGGCCTTTCTATAATGAATTTTGGAAACAGTTAAATGCCTTGGAAGTCTCCCATCGCGTCCACGTGCCTGGTATGCATGTGGGAGGATGGTATGATACCTTTTTGCAGGGCACATTGAGCGCTTTTGCTTCCAGACAAAACGAAGGGGGCAAGGGGGCAAAGGGCCAGCAAAAGCTAGTCGTGGGGCCATGGACGCATTACTGGCCCGTCTCTAAGCAATTCGGAGATTTTGAAGTGCCCGCTGCAGGGGTCAGTCCTCCCTTTGATATTTCGCCCAAGCGCTGGTTCGATTATTATTTAAAAGGGATGCATAATGGGATCGAGCATTTGCCCCCTGTGACTTACTATGTCATGGGACCCTTTGATGGAGAAGAATCAAGCGGCAATGTCTGGCGCACATCAAATATATGGCCTGTGCCTTCCAAGGCAACGCCTTACTATTTGAATTCTTATGAGGGGCTGCAATTGCAGGTTCCCTTTACCGGGATTTTGTCCTATACCTATGATCCTCGCAATCCCATTGAGACCAATGGCGGACGCAATTTGTTTTTGCCGTCCGGTCCAACAAATCAAGCCTCTATTGAAGAGCGCGACGATATCCTGGTTTTTACATCGGAACCGCTTGAAGAGGATATCGAAGTCACAGGCAATCTCTCGGCCAAGCTCTTTTTTGCTTCCGATCAAAAGGATACCGATCTCGTCATCCGCTTATGCGATGTTTATCCGGATGGCCGTAGCATTCTTATTTCCGAAGGAAGCTACCGCCTTGGCGTCATGTGCTTTCAAAGTGAGCAGCCACAGGAGCTCAAACCCAACCAGCCGATTCCCATTACCATTGACCTATGGGCAACAAGCATCGTTTTTGCTAAGGGACACTCTATCCGCTTGTCAATTAGCAGCTCCAGTTATCCCCGCTATGAGAAAAATATGAATGTGGGATTAATCGGAGGAAATACGGGCAAGTTTAAAGTCGCTAAAAATATGCTTTACGTTGGGGAAAAATTTCCTTCTTACCTTTTATTGCCAATTGTGCGAAAAGGGAATACGTGGTTGGTAGAAGATCAGTCCGCTTCTTTAACTGTGGATAAATCATGAAAGTCGTCATTTTAGCTGCCGGAGTGGGGAGTCGGCTGGATGGAAAGGAAGACCATCGGCCAAAAGCCCTTACTCAGTTGGTCAACGGAAAATCCATTCTGCAATTCCAATTGGATGCCCTGGAGGAATACCTTTCCTTAGATCAAGTCTATCTTGTCGTCGGCTATCAAAAAGAAGCCATCATGTCTGTCTTTCCCGATCTCATTTATATTTATAATCCACTTTTCGAGCAGGAAAATACGGCTAAAAGTTTGCTGCGTGCCCTCAGAAAAATAGACGACGACGTCCTATGGCTTAATGGCGACGTCGTTTTTCATCCTTCCATTTTAAGCAAAATTTTGAGAAAAGACTGCACGGGAATGATCGTCAATCAGGCCTCGGTGGAAGAAGAAGAGGTCAAATACCGGACTAATGAAGAAGGACGAATCTTAGAAGTGTCTAAACAAGTGGGGCAGCCTCAAGGAGAAGCCCTAGGCATTAACTATTATAAACAGGCAGATTTGCCCCTTCTAAAGCAAAATTTAGCTGACTGTCATCCCAAAGATTACTTTGAAAAAGGCATTGAGAAAGGAATTCAAAGCGGACAAATTGTCTGGAGCATTCCCGTTGCCTCCAATGAATGCGCGGAAATTGATTTTCCCGATGATCTCGTTCGCGCCAATCAACTCATCAAAGAATGGCGCCTCTAGTTTACTTTATTCAAAATCTTTCCCTCTCTAATAAATGAGACGGCAAGTTTTGTTTTTAAGTTTCTGGTCACTTCTAAAGCGGAAATTAGAAGGGAATAAGGGGAAAACTTATGAAGAAAGATTTCTTCTATCTTTTCTTTATTCGATTCAATCCCTTAAGCTTTAAGTTTACTTGAACCTTTAAGATAAAGACGGCATGGCACGTTCTCACTCAAAACGCAGTCGCCTGGATCTCCAGCATCTTGATATTCCGACTAAGGCAAATCGCATTCTGCATTTCATCTTGATTGCCCTGATATTGATTATTATGCGGGTGTGGCATTTGGCGGTCATTCAATACGATCAAAAATTAGAAGAGTCTCGCAAGCCTCAGCGCAAGGTCGTCATTGAACCTGCTACGCGGGCGACCATTCGCGATCGTTTCAATTTGCCTTTAGCCATCAATCGCGTTCATTATCAAGCCACTATTCTTTATTCTCAACTCCGTGAAATCCCTTCGTTCGTTTGGCAAAAGGATGAAAATGGCAAACGAATCAAAGTATTTAAAAGACGGGAATACATTCACCAACTGGCGGAGCTTTTAGCTCGAGAATTGAATTTGGATGCCGAGCGCATTGAAGACCTTATCCATGCAAAGGCGTCTTATTATTCGCAAGTCCCTTTTATTATTAAAGAAGAGGTGTCGGAAGCCGAGTATTACCGGCTTAAGATGCTTGAAAAAGATTGGCCGGGCATTTACATGCGGCGCTTACCCAAGCGCTATTATCCAAGAGGGCGTGTAGCAGCCGATATTATTGGCTATATGGGGGCGATTAATCGCCAAGAATATGAGAAAATCTTGCAAGAGATGAAGATCTTAGAGCAGCTGATCAGTGAGAGGGAAGATGGGATAGAGAACGAGCTTCCCGAAGGAATTGAAACGACCGCTCAAGCTCGCAAGCGATTAAAAGATTTAGAAGATAAAGCTTATACCATTCATGACTATGTCGGCAAAACAGGAATTGAGGGCGTGTATGAAGAGCAACTGCGCGGATTTTACGGCAAGAAAAGCTTTTATTCGGACTCCAAGGGTAATTTCCTAAGAGAGCTGCCGGGTTCAAGGGCTCCTCTTTCCGGCCATCGCATCCTTTTGACTATTTCGGCCGAGCTGCAAGAGTATGCTGAGCAGCTGCTTGCGCAAAATGAAGAGCTGCGTTTGGTGCGCAAATCCGGGCTGGGGGCGATCAAAAAAACGATTCTTGCCCAAAAGCATCCTTGGATAAAGAGCGGAGCCGTGGTTGTTATGGATCCCTATACGGCAGAAATTCTAACGTTAGCCTCATATCCACGCTTTGATCCCAACGATTTCATTGCATCCGGACAAGGGGAAGAGCAGAAACAAAAAAAAAGGCGCATTAACCGCTGGTTTGAAAATGAGGCCTATTTAGCAGATGTTTGGGATCAGCAGCAGCCTCTGGAAAGAGAGCGCTATGACAGCTTAAGCCAAACTTTTTATGACGAGCAGCGTCCGCTTTCTTGGCCCGCTTATCTGGATTTTATTTTACCGGCGGAAAGTCCGTTGAGATCAGCTGTCAATCGAATAACCGACTTGAACCAAGCCATTTATCTTCAACGCTATGTAAAAGAACTGACAAGCCTTTATCCGGATTGGGACCCCTATACGATTTTCAATTGCCTTTATACAGCAGACGAGCATGAGCCCTATCTGCAGCCGGCTAAAGCTTCGGAAAGGCAAAAGCAGCTGGCTGCTTTCCAGATCCATCAGGATCAAGCAAAAGATATTAAAAAAAAATTGGATGCCTATTTGGATCGGTTGCCGCAAAATTATGACAAGGTTTTATTGGTGGATTTATGTCGTCTGGCTGTCGATGAAGAGCGCTTTACTCCTGAGCTTTTGGAATATGTAGGGAATAATCCTTTAGAAACCTATCGCAAGACGACCGGCAGTTTGATCAAGCTGACTGCACTTGTAAAGGAATTCGCTAAAGAACTCTTTCATGATAATGATTTTAGAGAATGGCGGAAGAATGAAGAAAAAAACTTTTTGAAGGTAAAACGAGCGGAGGAGAAAGCCGCTAAAACATATCCCAAGCCCTATTTGGATTATTTAGACCAGTATGAGACCCATCTATTTAAAGCGTTTTGGGAGCATTATCGATGGGACTTACTTTTAGTTTTCTTGACCGGAAATCCTTCCTTCGATACTTATCCTGTCGAATGGACCCCTTATCAGGCTTATTTTAGCCGGTGGTATCAAGAGCTCGGGCAAGGGGCCTATCAGGCGGTTGAATGGAGAGAGGCCTACGATATCATGCAGAAAGCGCTGAAGCCACTCCCTATTTTTTTGAGAATAGCATATTTGCGGACAATGCGGCCTTATCAAGAGCTGACCCGTCCGCTTTTAGGCCGCTACCGCTATTTGCGCAGCCATAAAGATCCCTTGGAAAAGCATTTGGCGGCTGCTTTTTATCCCATCTATGGTTTTGGTTATGCCCGTTCGCATGCGTATCGGCAAGCAACTATTCAAGGTTCCCTATTTAAGCTTGTTACGTCTTATGCTGCCTTGATTCAGCAATATCACAAGCTGGACAAGAAAGTCGTCTCTTTTTTGGATCTCAATCCGTTGACTATCATTGATGAAGTGTATACGAAAGGCCAAACCCGCTATGTGGGCTATACGGAAGACGGAAAGCCTATTCCGCAATTGTATAAAGGAGGGCGCCTGCCCCGCAGCTTGGCGCACCAGCATAACGGGCGGGTCGATCTCATCCGGGCTCTAGAAGTATCCAGCAACCCTTACTTTTCGCTTCTGGCTGGGGAATGTTTGGACAGCCCGGATGACTTATCCCAGGCGGCCCGTTTATTCTCTTATGGCAGTCGGACCGGCATTGATTTGCCGGGCGAGATTGCGGGAAAAGTGCCGCAGGATTTGACAACCAATCGCACGGGGTTATATGCCATGGCCATCGGCCAGCACTCTTTAGTGGTCACGCCTTTGCAAACAGCCGTCATGTTGTCTGCCATTGCCAATGGAGGCAAAGTGCTTAAACCGAAAATTGTGAATTTAACAGCCGGCCGAGAACCCTTGCGCGGAGAGGACCAAATTGCCTGTCCGCCCTATTTTGCCTATCAAGATAGCCTGTCCTTAATCGGCGTTGATTTTCCTTTATTTACAGCCATTGCAGGCAAAGATCAGGAAAGCTTGGTAAAAACCGTTCCCACCGAAACGAGAAAAGAAATCTTTATGCCAGAAATTGTCCGGCAAATTATTTTAAAAGGACTGCGGGCTGCAGCCCTAAGAACCCATCAAGAAAGCCTTAGCAGTTTGACTAGGCTGTATCAGCAGCATCCGGAAGCAATCCGCCATTTCACAGAGCTAAAGGACCAATTGCTGGGGAAGACGAGTACATCCGAATCTGTTGAAAATATTGATTTGGATTTAAATGAAGGCGCAAGCATTTATACGCACGTTTGGTTTGGCAGCATAGCTTTTCAGAAAGATCAAAATGATAAAAATAAAAATGTTTTTATCTTGAAAGACGAATTTGGCCAACCTGAGCTGGTCGTTGTCGTTTACTTGCGCTTTGGCGGATATGGAAAAGAGGCGGCTCCCTTAGCGGCTCAGATTGTTAAAAAGTGGCGCGAACTCAAAGAAAAGTATGACAAATAATTCATTTAAAGCGTCTTTTTGAAGGAATCGCATATTTTTTTACGTTTAGCTCTTGCACAAAAATAGGAAGATGAAGATAATATTGCTCATTCCATGCGCCTGTAGTTCAATGGTAGAACAGTAGCCTTCCAAGCTACGAGTGTCAGTTCGATTCTGATCAGGCGCTATAGATATTCACCTTATCTATCTATTTTTCACTATAAACATGTTTAACCAAGACCGAAATCTTGTCTAAGACAAGATGCCGTCGTCAACATAAAGGGACAAGGCTTGGCTCAGAATAAAACCCAAACTCTTCCTATTTCCATTAAAGATCTGTTAGAAGCAGGTGCCCATTTTGGACACCAAACTAGCCGTTGGAATCCGAAAATGAAGCGTTTCATTTTCGAAGAACGCAATGGTCTTTACATCATTGATCTAGCAAAAACTCTGCAACAAATCCGCAATGCGGTTGAAATCGTGAGAGATGTTGTTGCTAAACATAAATCTATTTTATTTGTCGGAACAAAGAAGCAAGCAAAAGCCGTTCTGCGCGAATTGGCCGAGCAATGTGGCGAATTTTATGTTTGCGAACGCTGGTTGGGTGGAATGCTGACAAACTTGTCAACGATTCGCCAGTCTATCAAAAAACTGGACCGCATTGAGAAGCGCATTTCTACAGGTGGCGAAGGGTTGACGAAAAAAGAATTATCTTTGCTTACCAAAGACCAAATAAAATTAGAGAAAAACCTTTCTGGTGTACGCGGCATGCGTAAACCTCCAGGATTGATCATTGTCGTTGATCCTAGCAAGGAACATTTGGCAGTTGCAGAAGCCAATAAACTTGGTATTCCTGTCATGGGTCTTGTTGATACGAATTGCGATCCAGATCCGATTGAATACGTGATCGCTTGCAACGACGATGCTTTAAAGAGCATTAAGCTCATCCTCGAAACGCTAGCAAAAGCTATTATCGATAAAAAGAACGATATTAAAGTTTACGCAAGTAAAGAGGACCAGTCAGAAGAAGACGAAGACGAAAACTCCCATTCTTCTAAATATAAGGAAGAGGATTTCGATGAAGCCTCAAGCCTTTCCAAGGAGGAAAAATAACCATGACAGCCGTCACTCCTGCAATGATTAAAGAACTACGCGAGCGTACTGGCGTGGGAATGGGCAAGTGCAAAGAAGCTTTGGAAGAAGCTAAAGGCGATATGGAATTAGCGATTGCCAATTTGCGTAAAGCTGGAATGGCAACAGCTGTTAAAAAAGAAGGGCGAGAAACAAAAGAAGGCATGATCGGCACAGCTGAAGGCAGCAATGCCATTGCAGTTGTTGAAGTGAATGCCGAGACTGATTTCGTTGTTAAGAATGATCGCTTCAAGCAATTCTTAGAGAATATTGCGGAAGAAGCGGTTAACACCAATCCGCCTTCTTTAGATGCTTTCTTGCAGCAGAAATATTCTAAAGAGCCTTCTTTGACAATTGATCAATACCGCGCGACGATCGTTCAAACGATCGGCGAGAATATCCAGATCAAGCGCATCCTGATGCTGAAAAAAAGCCCGGATCGTTCTTTAGGTGTATATTCTCACTTGGGTGGCAAAATCGTCACAGTTGTTGAACTGACAGGCAGTAATCAAGAAGGATCCTTGGCGAAAGACATTGCCATGCATACTGCAGCAGCGGCTCCTGAGTATCTTTCCCCCGAGACAGTTCCTCAAGAGATCATTGCCAATGAAAAAGACATTGCAAAAGGGCAAATTCAAGGCAAACCGGCTAATATTGTCGACAAAATTGTAGAAGGCAAAATTAGCGCTTTTTATGATGCCCATTGCCTCGTTCGCCAAAAGTACATTAAAGACGATACTATTACGATCGCTGACTTAGTCAATAAGCGTGCTAAAGAAGTTGGCAAGCCTTTGACAGTCTCCAACTTTATTCGTTGGAACGTCGGTCAATAATAGATTGCTCGAAAGCATTGACTAAAGCCCTTGATTGGAAGTCCAATCCAGGGCTTTTTCATTTTCTATTGATATCCTAAAAAAAATTCCCTCTTCTCCTCATCCTCCATCTCAATTTGATTAGCTGATAAACTCAGGTTATAAAAGAGTAGGGACAGGCCCTAGCGTAGGGACGCAAAAGCGTCGAGAAGGTTTTAAAACTCAACTGTGAAGGGCATAGATAAGAAAAAGGCCGGCTAGATTAAAACAAGCCACGCGAGTGGCGCATGGGCCGTAGTCATTGGCCAAAGAGCGTCGATTCGCTCCCTGGCATATGAATTTCTCCTTTTAGCTAGAATAGGTGTGGGCATTGATGGATTGCGTTTTGACTTGGTAGAAATATTCCTTGTACCATAAGCGGAAATCCGCCTCGAAACTTTGAGATGCTTTAATCTTGTCTTGATGCTCTTCCATTTTGTTAGTATCGTACAGCACGCCATACGTAAAAGCTAAGGCCTTACGGTAAAAGGGATTTTTTTTGTTATAACAGACCGCTAAGCGATACTCATCTAAGGCTCCGTTCTCTTGGGTGTCCTTGTCTTTTTCCAGTCGCAAGTCAAAGTCCAAAACTAGGGCCTTGTCAAAGTGCAATTCCGCATTTTCGGGAGTATATTTCAAGGCTTCATCGTAATAGGCAATGGCGTTTTGAATGTCCGCAGCAAAATTTCTTTTATGCTGCCCTTCATTTGCATGCGCGGGAATGAGAAAGCGGCGGATGTGAATCTCAGCTAATTGGCGATAAAGTTTAGCGAGCGTGCCGCGATAAATGGCTTCTAAATCGCTTATTCGTTCAAATCCTGCTTCGAATCTCGCTTTGAGCATTTTTGATAAGATGATTAAAGAGCGGATTTTTTCTTCGGAATCTGCTTTTGCATTCAACTTGTCAAGCTGCGTTTCTGCCATTTGATTAGTAAACTGGTAAAAGTCTCTCTTATAAGAGCTAGTCTCAGGCTTTAACTGAAAGGCTTTCTTATAGCAATTAAGGCTAAGGATAGGGGCGACATTAGCTAATGCTTTAGCTAAGGCATAAAACCGCTCGGGAGGGAGCATAAAATGGCGGGCCCATGGTTGGGCTTGGATATTTTGAAATAAGGAAACGGCTTCGTCCATCCGTTTTCTGTCTAAATAAACCCCCATCAATTCGGCTAGATAAGGCTCGTTCTGGGGAAAGGTTTGGAAGGCCTTTGCATAATAGAGCAAGATTTTATTATCATCTCTAAATATAAAATTCTTTTGCTTCTCATTTGCTGCTGCAGCTAGATAGGCTTGTGAAAGTTGGGCGGCATATAAGGAAGGATTTAAACGGGCAGCTTCTTCCAAGCGGCTGATGGCTTCCTCATAAGGAACGGAGGTAAACATGCCCGGTTCGATTTGCAGTTGGTGGTTGCCTATTTTCGCTTGCAGTTCAGCCATATGCGTTTCGCAGATAGACTTTTCCTCTAGGTTCGCTGAACGTGCGTGCGTATGCCGGAATGCTCTAATAGCTGCTTCATAATGTTCGATGGCTTTTCCTCTATTCCTATCCCAGTAAAAGCTTCCCAATCTTGCTTGAATCAAAGGATGCAAAGAATATTCCTGTGTCCATTTGTCCGCTTCTGTTTCGATGATGGTATAGTCTTTGTATTTAAGGCAGACATCTAGCAAACGTACAATATATTCAGGCTGATCTCCGAAGAGCTGCAGCCCTTTTCTAAGATAAACGCGGGCTTCCGAATTGTGATGAACAGAGAATTCTTGTTCGGTGCATTTAATCAAGACATCTTGGATTTGCGCTCGCATATCCGCTTGCTTGTCTAAAGGGGTAAATTGCTGCCAAGAGGGCAAAATGGATAGCCAGTCTTGGGCGTAAAGCACGGCAAAGGAGTCCGGAGCTTCCTTCCAGTATTGCATATAAGCCCGATAGAGCTGCTGCTGGTAGGCAAGATTAGCTGGGCGAAGAAGATGCGCTTGAAGCAAATGCGTAATTGCGCAGGTCACGTGATTAGCCGGATTCAAGCCTTCCCGCCTATCTAAATAAGCGTTGCCGATCTCTGCATGCAAAGCAGCCTTCTCTGACTGGGCATCTCTTGTTTGCGGCATAAGCGCTAAGGCTTTTTCGTATGCATTTACGCCTTCTTGGTAGCGATGGAAGTGCCAATAAGCTTTTCCCAGCTTGGTATAAAAAGAAGCGCCTTCATTGCTAACTTGCTGCAGCATTGGCAAAAAGGGTTCTAAACGGGCATAGTCCTGGTAATCCAAATAAATCCTTGCAGCTTGGCGCTTAATTGCTTCGCTAGATTGGTCATTTAACACATTGGAAAGATAAGAATGGGCATCTGCTTGTCTGTTATTGATATAAGCTGTTTCTGCAAGGGTTAGCCAAACTTGTTGGATGGCGGACTCGTGGTTGCAGACTGCAGGATGGCTGGGAAATTCGTCTAAAAATGATTTTAATTGTACGGCCAACTTATTCTGAAAATTGGGATTCGTATTTTTGAGATGATGGGCTTCTAATAGAAATTGAAAGGCTTTGTGAGGATCTGAAGGGGTCTCAGCTAACGCTTGCTGGGCTAAATGGAGTGAGATATCTCCGAAATGAACATGCTGGTGAGGATCTAAAGAGGGTTTATGAAAGGCGCGGTGCCAAAAGCTGGGAGCCAATTGATGGGCATGCTGGGTGTGATAGTTGATTAGAATGGTGCGCATGTGCTCTAGGTTGTAAAGAGAAGCAGATGCGCGGTTATTCACAATTTCTTGAAACAGCTGGCGGATGGTAGGATCCGTTTTATGCTGAAAAGAATAGAGGCGCCCGTGCAGGCAAGTGAGCTTTTCTTCTGTTAGCAATCCGCGGGACTCTCCGACGTAAAGAAGCTTTAACCATTCGGCATTCACGCGCTCATGGTTGCCTTCATCGGTAAAGCCCAAAAGGCCTTTGACAAATTGAGTAATTTTTCCTACAAGCGATAAATAAACAAATCCCTCTTTCTCTTTAAAACCCAGATACTGGCCATTGTTTTGATTAATCACTATGTCTAGCTGTCTTTCCCACTCTTGAGCATTTAACTGTCTAAAGTAAAAATCGCCTCGCATTTGCGGATAGATAGACACCATTTCTAACCTCTTGCCTAGTTATTTTATTATTAAAGATAAAAATTATAAATTAACTTTTTTTTCTTTTCAAATTTAATAGGATTAATCTTTTATAAAGGAATGATTAAATGAGTAAACTAGCAAAAGTCTTATCCTGAAGGAAAAAAATAGAAAGGCTATCTAAATAGGCAAAAATTTGTTATATCCTTGAACGGGGTTAGAAACGCGTATGCAAATTTTTTATTCAATTGATCAAGCTCGGAATAGACGGGTGAAAAGAAGGCTTATTTTTCCTGCTTTTGGAATGATGCCTTAATGGCTCTGGAGAGGATATGTTTTTAAAATTGCATACCGGTGAAGCGAATCGATTTATTCGGTAGGAGGGAGGCGATCATCCTTTTGGATTCATCAACGAGACGCGATAAATTTTAAATAAAATAAATTTTTAGAGGATGGATTAAAACCGCTAATGACGCGATTTGAGTTTCTTCCTTAGGAAGAAAACAATCTCAAATATAGGTGATGATGGGTTTTAATCGTTCCTCTTAGCATAAGTGAGTTTGCGGTAGAACATTCATGACTAAAAAGCGTATTTTACTTAAGTTGTCAGGAGAGACTCTATTAGGAGAGCAAGGATTTGGCATCCATCAAGACGCCTGCATGCAGGTGGCTTCTTATCTTCAAAAAATTCAGCAGTTAAATATGGAAGTTGGCGTTGTCATTGGAGGTGGAAATATTTTCCGCGGCATTGATTTGCGTTTAACCGGGATGCCGCGCACGCCGGCTGATCATATGGGCATGCTGGCCACTCTTCTTAATGGCATTGCCGTTCAGCAGGCGCTCATTGCCCGAGGGGCGAAAGCTTGTGTGATGAGCGCTTTGGAATGTCCCAAAGTGGCAGAGCCTTATAATTGGACGAAAGCGCTGCAGTATTTGTCGGAGGGGAATATCGTCATTTTTGTCGGGGGAACGGGCAATCCTTACTTTACAACCGACACGGCAGCTGCCCTTCGGGCAAGCGAGATTCATGCAAATATGCTGCTGAAGGCGACTAAGGTCGATGGAGTTTATAATAAAGATCCCTTGAAATATCCGGATGCGGTGAAATATGAGCGAATCTCTTATTCACGGGTTCTTGCAGAAAAATTGCAAGTCATGGATGCTACAGCTATTGCTTTATGCCGTAGCAGCCAAATTCCCATTTTTGTTTTCAATATGCAACGCCTATTGGAAGACGACATTGGACAAGTCTTAACCGATTTTACCCATGGAACTTTGATAGAGGAAGGGGAATAGGCTTTACAACCTCGATACCGGACTGAGTTCAAAAAATGAATTTGAATTGCGTCAAAGCCGCGGAAAATAGTTCAATTGCGCGCTTTTACGCCAGTCGAAAATTTGCATTTTGAATGCGCTTCGGTATAACCGGCAAAGCTAATCTATTAAATATTATCCCTTTAAAGGAGATTGTATGAGTATTATTGATCAAACGAAGGCTAAGATGACAGCCGCGATCGAACATTTCAAAAACGATCTAAAAAATATTCGCACCGGAAGAGCTAATCCCGGCATGGTCGAACACGTCATGGTAGACGTGTATGGCAGTTCAATGCGTTTAAAAGACATTGCGGCCATTTCAACTCCAGAGGCGCGCCAATTATTGATCACGCCTTTTGATCCGCAAAACGCAAGCGTAATCGGCAAAGCTATCGAGAAGGCCAATTTGGGCTTCATGCCTATTGTCGATGGCCACTCTGTCCGCATTAAAATTCCTCCAATGACGGAAGAGATCCGCAAAAAAATGGCCAAGATTTGTCATGATGAGCGGGAAAAGACGAAAGTGAGCATCCGCACGATCCGCCAAGATGCCAATAAGCATATTCGCAAACAAAAAGCGGATGGAGAAATGGAAGAAGATGCGATGAAGAAATTGGAGAAAGGCATTCAGGATCTGACAGATAAGTTCTGCAAAGAAGCCGATGAACTCTCGGAAAAAAAAGAAAAAGAGATTTCCACAATTTAGTGCTTGTAAAAAAAATGAGGCTTTATGTAAGATAAAGCCTCTTCGATAAAACGAAGGATGAAAACTTAAAACGCGTTGCAAAAAACGCTACTTAAGTCTTCACTGGCCCCATCGTCTAGCCAGGTCCAGGACACCGGATTTTCATTCCGATAACAGGGGTTCGAATCCCCTTGGGGTCATCACATATATATGAGTCTTTAGCTCAGTTGGTTAGAGCACCTCACTTTTAATGAGGGGGTCGATGGTTCGAGTCCATCAAGACTCACATTTTTTATGTGTTTTCCTATCCTTTCCCCATGCTTTTATCTCTTTCACTCCCTTTATTAAATTGTCCTTCCTTCTCTTTCAGTTCTGCCTTGCTTTAAGATTTTTTTTTTCTTATAGTGAAATTTATTTTTATTTACTTAAGCGGCAGTTTTGTCCTGAGAGAATTTCTAACAGTCTCTGAGAGGGTGTATTAAAACCGCTCATGACCTAGATTCGAGTTTTTTTTCCCTAGAATGAAGCTCGAGTAAGAGAGCCATATATTCAATCCAATATGGCTCTCTTACTCGAACTTCGCCCTACGGAGAAAATAATCTCAACTATAGGCTATCGAGGGGACATATTCCTCTTAGCGTAAAAAAGCTTTGAAGTTGAATTTTCTAAAAGTTTGTTAAGGACTTCCCATCGTTTGGCTTAGAGGGCGTTTGCGCATAAGGAAGGCAATCTCTAAAGCAAATGTATTGGCTTAAATGATCGCTTAGCATTCGGAAATGCTTTGAGCATCTCCATTATTACAATTGCTTCTCATTGAAAGGAGAGGGCTTTTTTAACATGGTTGAAAAGAAACCTGATAAACATTTTCCTGATAGGCCGCTGGAATGCAGCGAATGTAAAAAGCCTATAGCCGTTCGTTATACGGAAATCGTTGGTCACAGCATTACCCATACCAGCATGTGTGCGGATTGTCCTGAGCTGCAGCGCAGGTTGCATGGAACAGGGCCGAGGGAGCTTATCCAAATTCAGGGCAGCGGGGAAGCAGGGGTTGCATGCGGCAATTGCGGGACTACGCTGGAAGAGGTGAAGCGCGGGCATCGCTTAGGCTGCCCGGAATGCTATACAGTATTTGAAGATGTGTTATTAATTGAAATGCAGGCTGCCAATCGCTTATCCCCTCGTATTTCTTTGACTAAGAAGACCATGCCTATCCATATTGGCCGGGCACCTGGAGAAAGCTTGGCGATTAATCCTTCTTCGCGCCTATTAGCGCTTAACGAAGCGTTGAAAGAAACTTTGAAGAGGGAAGACTATGAGCAGGCGGCGTGGCTGAGAGACCAAATCAAAGCCTTGACAGAGAATGAAGACAAAAGAAGCCCAGAAAATAAGGATAAGGAAGATACCCATGTCCAGCCAGAATAGTAATCATCCTTTGCTATGCAGTCAAAGTCCATGGAAAGGAAATTCCAATAGTATTTGGTTGGGGTCTACTTTGACTTTAAATCGCAATGTAGAGAAATTCAAATTTCCGGGCAAGTTATCGATCGATAAGCGCAAGCAAATTATTGCTTTGCTTGCCCATAGCTTGTTAGCCAACGAGCAGCTCCGTCAGCCTCAGCTTATTAAGGCGGAGGATATGTCTCCGGTAGAAAAAGAATTCTTAGTCGAGCATTTTCTGGCTAACGCAGACTTTCATCAAGCCTATACGGGAGAGGCGTTTATTTTAGATGAAACGGCCGAATTTTTAGCTGTCCTCAATTTGCGCGATCACTTAATGCTGCAATGGATTGATCCAAGAGAAGAACTGGAAGGGGCGTGGGATCGCTTGGTCAAGCTTGAAAACGAATTGAATAAAACCGTCAATTTTGCCTTCTCTCCCAAATTCGGCTTTCTAACATCCGATCCGACGCAGTGCGGCACGGCCTTTATTGTCTATATTTTCTTGCACTTGCCGGGTCTCATTTACACGGATCGCTTGGATGAGGCGATCAAGAAGAATAAGGATGAGGGAATTGAATTGACGGGATTGCAGGGCGACCCTTCTGAAATTATTGGCGATATTGTGGCATTCCATAATAATTATACATTGGGCTTGACTGAGGAGACGATCCTCTCTTCTATGCGTTCCTTGGCTACTAAATTGGTTGTAGAAGAAAAAAGCGCCCGCACCTATCTCAAGCAAGAGCACAGCTCCGAAATGTCTACTCTTAAAGATAAGGTCAGCCGGGCTTACGCCATTTTGCTGCATTCTTATCAACTAGAGGCCATTGAAGCTTTACAGGCTTTAAGCTTGCTCAAGCTGGGATTGGAGCTCGAGTGGCTGACAGGGGTTTCTCAGGAAACATTAAACGAGCTTTTTTTCAACTGCAGACGTGCGCACTTGCTTTGCCATTTCAAAGAAAAAATTAGCCAAGAGAATATTCCTCATAAGCGATCGGAATTCATTCATCAGGCCTTGAAGGGTGTTTCTTTATTAATTTAAGCGGGTGCAGAGGAAAAAATGGGCAAAGTAGATAAAAAGGGGATTGGGTTAAATCCCAATACCTATATTCATTTAACAGAGCATCTCGCCCCAATTTGCGTGGCAATGGATATTCCCTTGCTGCTGACCGATGAACGGCATGACGAGGAGGCAAGGCGGCTTTATCCCGGTCTCAAAACCCTGCTAATTAACTGGGAGGATGTCACGCCGCATTATCTTATCGAGCATTTTGATGTATTCTTTCAATCCGAGCCTTGGCACCGGCATGACTTTTACTCTAAATTCAAAGGGCTAGAAGAAGCCTACCATAAAGACGTGCGCAATGTGCATGTCCCGCATGGATTTTCCGATAAAATTTTCTGGCTTGAAAAGTGCGTATGGGAAGATATTACGCTCATTTATGGCGAGAACATGCTGGATTTGTTCAAGGAACTGGGAATAGCCCAGCACTTAAATGCAACGGTCAGAACGGGCAATTATCGTTATGCCTATTACCGCATGCATCAAGCGTTTTTCGACCAAATTGCCGAGGAGCGAGTTTGGAGTCGCTTTGCAAAAAAGCAGCCTACCATTTTATATGCCCCTACCTGCCATGATCAAGAGCATACCACTTCCTTTATGCAGGCCCAGCCTCTTTTTGAGTATCTTCCCTCTGGCTATAATCTTCTTGTCAAGATCCATCCGGCATTGGAAGAGACAGATGGCCCGGCCTTATATCAAATGATGGGCAAGTATGAGAAAAAGGACAATGTCGTTTTTGTGCAGGATTTTCCCCTGGTCTATCCTCTGTTGTCCAAAGCGGACTTGTATGTGGGAGACATGTCTTCCATCGGGTATGATTTCCTAGCCTTTAATCGGCCTATGTTTTTCCTCAATCAAAGAAAAAGAGATGCCAAAACGGACCGCAATCTCTTTTTATATCGCTGCGGCTTTGAAATCAAACCCGAGCAATATAAAGATTTTTATCAAATAATGGATTCGCAGCTGCCTTTTGATCAGGAGCGCTATGCCGCCATTCGCTCAGAAGTCTATCGTTATACATTTGGAGAGGAATTGTCTTTTGATCAGCTCAAGAAGGCGATCACGCAGGCTTATTTTTCACCGAAAAAATGGGATTGATCCTTTTTATAATTTTCCTCTAGCTGAAGGATGGGGAATTGGCATTCAAATATCCGGCTCTCGGCTAACAATTTGGGTCTTGAGTTTTTTTGTCTTTCGATTGCATCAAAGCCTTGCATATCAATAAATGGCAAAACCGGCCTATATTAATGATAGGTCTTGTCGTTTCATCTGCGAGAGCTATCATAGCAGTTCAAAGGCACGAAAACTCAACACTCAGGTTAAAAGGGAATTGTTATGCCAGCACCTTGTTTTAATGATCTTAGATCCAATTTAGGAGAGATTTACTCCTCCCTGCGCGCTTGTCCTGCTTCTTTGCAGCTTAATCTTTATCCTCTATCCTCATCTGCCGTTGCTTTTCAAGGGACATGGATGGGAAGAATAGTCAAATGGTGGAACCAATTAGTCAAGTGGATAAAATCTTTCTTTAGCAATCCCGCCCAAGAGCCGCATTTGGATGACGTATTGGAAAACATCATTCACCGGCTTTTTCAAGAATCAATCCAATTCACTTATCAAGCTCGCCAAAGGCAGCTTGTCAATCGGATTCGCTTGTTAGAGCTCAATCGGCCTGAGCCTATCGCGGATGCTGAACGCATAAGACGGCTTGATAGCTACCGGGCCCATCTACTCAAAGAAGGCGTGCCGACGCAAAACCTGCAAAATTATCTAGATTATTTTCAAGTCGCCATGCAGCAGGCTCCCTTAGAAGAGGGGGAGGAGGCATTTAATCGGCAGGCAGTTTGCGAGTTTCATCAAGCTACTCACCCATTTTGGAAGATCTTTTTTAAAGACAGTCAAGTCGATTTAAGAAGGCCTTTGCAGCGAATGATGGAGCAGCATCCAGATTCCTGGATATTAAATAAGAATATATATAAAGCCCTTCGAAGAGAGCAGCGGCGCACTGCTCTAGAGGGAATTTTGGGGCAAGGCATTCCTGTTGCAGCTTTGTCTAAAATGGAGAGCCCCGATTTGCTTAGCATGCAAGACAAGGAGGCGCTTCGCCAATGGATTGAGAATTTGAATGAAAAGCAAGGGGAAATTTTTTTTAAGGATTTTGCCAGAGCTTTAGAGGATATTGTGGAAGCTGTCCGTATTCAAGGCCGGCAGGACTACTCCTTGGATTGTTTATTGTTGGAGCTTGATCGATGGGGATGCCAGCTTTTAAAGCGCGAAGATCCGGCATATATGGATTGGAGAGAGCAGTTAAAGCCTGGAGATTCCATCGAATGCAATGGAAAGCAGTTGATACTGGGCTGCTTGCTCAGTCCGGATAAAATGATAGACGATGAATACAAGGTCTTTGCCTTAGCAGGTGAAGAGCATGCCGGACATGTGGTTAAATTATCAAACAACCCTTTTAAATTAAAGATGGAAGCTATCAAAGCGCAGAATGAAAATGAGCATTGGGGAGTGCGCTCCGCTGCAATCGTCGAGAGAATCGGAATAACCGCTGACGGACAGCCCATCCATGGCTTAGATCAGTTGGGACGATGCGTCGTTGTTGAGAAATTGCATACAGGCTTAAGGGATTATGCTTGGACTAGTCATGAAGCCAAGTTGGCGGAACAGGACGAAAAGATCGCTTTAGTGCTGGCCAATCATCTTTATTGCCAGACTAGGTGGGGGGCAAGCTCTCAAAATTTATCTCTAGATTATTTGTTATTCGATGAACAAGGAGTCCTTAAGAGCACACATCTTCTGAAGAAGGGACAGCCGGATTATGATGCTTGGGAACTCTTCTGCCACCAAGCGGCAAAAGGAAATCCTTTTGTCTTAGCTTTCTTAATGCATGTCTCTAAGCTGAATGAGCATGCTGTGGCTCAGTTTTATCGAGGAGAGGTTGAGCATATGATCCAAACAGGAGAAACGCGCTATCTCTCGCAAAGGCTGCCGACAGGCTATCAGGACAAGCATTACCAGGACCATCTTGTAAAATTGTGCGAAGACACGCGGGCGGTTTATGAAAATTGTCTTAAGTGGGCACGCATTCAAAAAAGAAGAAGCGGAGACTATAACCGCCATCAAGAAGACGAATTAAAAAGAGAGGTGAGGGCTAAAATGTTAGCGCTTTATCGCATGCATGCCACGCCCGGCATCTTGCCCGATTGCTGGCAGGATAAAGTCTTGGAAAGTTTTGCTCTCCCGCAGCAAGAGCATAGGGGAGAAGACGCGTTTAATCCCCAAACTTATTATCAGGCTTGCTTTAATTTAATGATGGCGAAAAATCAGACGGCTCTTGCAGCATAAGGACAATATGGCTGAAAAGCGATTAATCGAGCCTGACTATCAAAGGCCAAGAAAGCGAGGGAAATCGGAAAAAAGACGATCATTTTAAATAAGAGTTAAAATGAAGAAGAAATTTAAGAAAATAATAGATTTTTTCCGAGAAGATATTTGGGAAGAGCGGGATGAAAAAAATCCATTGAAAAGGTTTTTTTATCGATTCTTAAGAATTTTGCTCGCTTCCGTTCAAGGTTTTATTGCCGATAAAGGCTTTGACAAGGCTTCCACACTAACTTTTTATTTTTTGCTCTCCTTAATTCCCATCGTTGCCATTGGCTTTGGCATTGCTCAGGAGCTTGGATTCGAGGAAAGGTTTACGGAGCAGGTAAAAAAGCAATTCCTCACTCAGCCGCAGGTGGCCGAGAAAATTATCGAATTTGCCCATTCCACTCTTAAACAAGCAAAAGGGGGGATTATTGCTGGATTTGGCTTTGCCCTTCTTCTTTGGACCGTTATAAGAATGATCGGCAATATCGCTTTTCTCTTTAATGAAATTTGGAAGATAAAAAAGCCTCCTACGCTGTGGCAGCAAATCAAAAGCTATATTCCGATGATTTTATGTTTCCCCATTTTTTTGGTCGGATCCAGCAGCTTTATTTTCTATCTTTCCGCTTATGCCATCTCAACTGTCAAATCCGTTGAATTTCTCTCTTTTTTTAGTTCCGCCGTTGGGTATTTCTTTCAAATTCTCTCTTATTTGATTAGTTGGAGTTTTTTGAGTTTTATCTATATTTACTTGCCCAATACGCGCGTGTGTTGGAAGGCAGGCTTTCTGGCGGGAATTTTTACGGGAATCATCTATGTGTTTTGGCAATGGGTTTACGTTAAGTTTCAAATCAATGTGGCCAGTTATGGAGCGATTTACGGAAGCTTTGCAGCGTTTCCCCTTTTTTTATTTTGGCTCAATTATAGCTGGCTGATTTTAATTTTTGGAGCCGAGGTTTGCTATCATATTCAGCATGAAGGCGACTTAATTAAAAAAGATAAGAAGGGGACAGTCTTTAATACAGCTTCTTAGAGAAGAGTAATGCTCGTGCCATGACGGCCCGTTATTTTGTCACGCCTATAAGAGAAAAAGTCGTAAGCATTCGAATATGTGCTTAAGCGAGCGACTTCAATATGATGGGGAAGGATGCCGGCTGCCTGCAGCTGAGATTCGCTAATAGACCAAAAATCAAAATAAGTCGGCCTGACTTGAAAAGGCCAAAATTCTTCAGGCAGCTCGTAAGTGAAATGAATAAACTCGGCCTCATCCGGTCCTAAGCTGGGAGTAATGCACACCAATAGCTCGGTCGGATTAGAGCCGAATTGTTGCTGCATCTTATGGATCGCTTCCGCATAAATATTTTTGACGCTGCCTCGCCATCCGGAGTGGATATTGGCAATGGCATGATGCCTAGGATCGTAAAAAAGCGCAACTTGACAATCCGCATGCGTCATCATGAGGGAAAGTCCCGGCGTCGCGCAAATCAGCCCATCGCATTGCGGAATCTCTCTTGAAGAATTCAAATCGACAAACGCGACATGCTTTCCATGGCATCCTCTTCCCCATACCATCCTTTGCCAATTGGGAGCAGCTTCCTTTAGCTGACCCTCAATAATGGCAATATTGGCTTGGACTCGGGCTTCTTCATCGCCGACATGAAAGCTGACATTTAAGCTTTCAAAGGGGCCGACGCTGCACCCTCCATGCCGCAAAAAAACAGCATGTCTCAGAGTGGGAATATCGGCCAGTAAATCAAATTCCAGCCACTCGAGTTCCCCTTGTTTAAATCGCTGCATAGGCTTATATACGTGCTATCAATCTGAAGTTTTAGGCATTTTGCGGCCATTTGCAAAGAAGCGGCTTTTAATCATCATTCATTTACCCTTGCTTGCGGAGCTTTAGAGGATTTCTTAAAACTGTTAATGACCTAGATTTGCGTTCTTTTCCCTTAGAAGGAAACGTGAGATAGAGGATCCTATTCACTTCATATAGTCCCTTTATCTCACCTTAATTTAAAGCCTCTTTTTATTTTCGGCCACGCTTTATTCTAATTCTTACATAAAACTTAACGGATGTATTAAAACTCATATAGGAAAATCAATGGCGTCATCCAGGCAATTTAAACCCTTAACAGTTTGAGGATACGCCCTAGCTTAAAGGAAGCTATAAAAGGATTAAAAAATTGAAGATTTTAATTTCTTATCGATCAATCATTTTTAGAATTCCAGGCTTCCGGCAAAAGATTATTGATTATATTTCTGGCAAATAAATTTTGCTAAGAGCATCTATAAAAAATGAACACAGAAATTAAAGAATAGTGAGGATTTATGCTGAAAACAAAAACTCTTCTAGTGGCAACCTTTTTGACCCATGGTTTTTTGTATGCCCAGGATAGCTCTCAACCTCATATTATTGATCCAACTGTCCAGAAGAAATATGAAAAATTGGCTCAAAGCTATAAAATTATTCATACAAATGAATTTAAAAATCTTCTAAAAAAGCCTTCTTTGATTACGGTCGTCGACGCTCGGCCATCGGATGACGATGATGGCAAGCGTATTCCAGGAGCTAAATCCGTGCCTTTTGATGCGAACGAAGAGACGATCAAAGGGGCGCTTCCCAGCAAAGAAGCCGCTATCGTGGTCTATTGCACAGATAAAGAATGTCCCATTAGCGAGATCATGGCTGAGCGCTTGATCAAAATGGGATATACTCATGTGCTTAGATATATAGATGGCGTTGAAGGCTGGGAAGCGGAAGGGAATAAGGTTTCAATGGCAAATGGGATCAAGGCCAAGGGCTCTAAATCCGAATAGATAAATGCGGACAAGGATGCGAGTTTTTTTCCTAGTAAGCAATAAGCGTTAGCGGACAATATGGAGTGAATATTGCCCGCCAACTCCTCTCGCTTACTAGGGAGAAAATAATCCAAACATAGGTTATTAGGCATTTAGGGATATGTCCTGGCAAAAGGGGGACGATACGTTAATTTTGAGTTGTCTTGCGTATAATCTTGACAGAACCTGTCCTTTCTCTTATAACTTCTCCAATTAATCTCGCTTGTCTTCATCTTTAACCTTAACCTCACTAGTACACGTATGAAAGTCTATCCTTTTCTTATTCTTCTTTTATTGCCTTTTGGATTATTTGCATCGGATTGGAAATTGGAAATTAGAGGAGCCTATTTTCATCCTTCCAATAAAAAAGCCCGAGAAGCTTATTCTAATGCATGGATTGATTACCAAGTGGAAGCATCGACTAAGGTAACTGATTATATAGAAGCATGGGCTGGAGTCAATTGGATGTGTAAAAGAGGGCATCTAGATGATTATTATGCGGGATTCAAGCATCACTCTAAAATGTATGTCTTACCTTTAAGCATAGGCTTTAAGGCAATCTATCCGCTGACATGTGCAATGGATGTGTATCTTGGAGCGGGCGCCTGCTATTCTTTTCTTAAGATTAAAAATGATCGCGATTACTCTTCGTCTTATGACTCTTTTTTCGACAATTCTTTTTTCGATGATTCTTTTTCCTTTAAAAAAGTGATTCGCCGAAATGGAGTTGGCGGGGTGATTAAAGCAGGTTTTCAATATACGATTTCAAAAGAAGCTTTCTTAGATTTTTTTGTCGATTACTTCTCACAACGTTTTTATTTTTCTCATTCGGATACCCAAACGACCAATAACCTTGCCAATCGGCATTTTAATGCAAGCGGCTTTAAGATAGGCGGAGGGTTAGGGGTTTATTTTTAGTTTGTCTAGGCCTGTTGTCACTTAGCCAATGAACTGATATTCGAATTCTTTTTAAGAAAAAATCATGTCGAATCCGGTCCATTGCCTAATTGGCAGCAGGGCCTATTAAGGACAAATATTTTTCCTTTCTATCTTATAATTTTTGGAATTCAAAGAATAGGTTGTCCAAAGCTGAAGTTCATATGGCCAGCAACGGTACTGATGAGCATTCAGCTAAACGGAGGTAGAGATCGAATAACTAAAGCTTAACGGTGAGAGGGAACCTGCAAACGATGAAAGCGCTTGCCATTTGTTCATCTCCGAGGCTTTGACGCAGTCGAAAGGGCAAAAAACTCCACACTCAAGTTAAGATTAATCATTCCTGTTCGTTCTTTTGCAAAGTCAGCCAGCCTAGGCGAGTCCAATCCTGCAGCCATTGATGTAAATGGGCCGCCACATGGTCATAAAGCTTTTCTTCTTGGCTTTCAATATGTGCGCAAGCCTCTTCTATCTTCGCTCCTTTTTGAAAAAGCTCAAGCAGTAAATACTCGCCCGGTGTAATTTCGCGCCAAGCCAAGTTGTTTTTAAGCGTGCGAAAAAGGGCAAAACAGTACGCTTTTCTTTTTAGAAGCTTAGGGAAGCGATTTTCAGTCCAATAGTCCACCTCTTTTTTAAGAAATTCTTCGCGAAAAGCCAACAAATCGTAGTCCCATTTAAATAGATGAATATGAGGCTGCAAGTAAAAGGTATAAGAGAGCAGACTTGAGGGATCACCCTGGATAAGAGAGTTGAGGTCTAAAGGAGAATAGTGAGGAGCAATAAAGCTAAGAGTGAAGGCCCAATCGAGCTTAGAGGCATTCTGAACAAGGGGCAAATCAGGGGCGCGATAGTACTGTTCAATCCATAGAGGAAGGCGATCGCCCAGCAACGTCAGAGACCAATGATGGGGAGGATAACGGTGCAAATAGGGAACACCGATTTCTTCATTGAAAGCATTATAGCCAAATAAGCGAGTGACTAGGGGAAAATTAGCGTGCAAGGTATTGAGCAGGCGCCACCAGTATTGCTGATTGTAAATTTGCATACGCTGATGCGGGGGCAAAGTCGGGCTGGGAAGAATATAGCGTGCGGCTTCTTCGGCAATTAAAGATCCGCTCGGGGCCGTGGGATTGATCAGATCGTTTTCCGCCAAAGGATAGGTGATTACACTGGCAAACCATTCCTGCGATGACTTTAAAGAATAAGGCGCATCAATCGAGTTTTTCTCAAGCGCTTGTTGATTCATAAAACACCTGCCTTTGAAATAGAAGCGGATAAAGGGGGTAAAGTATGCTTGTCATGGATCTTTTGTTGAAACTGCTTGGCTTTTAAGGCCTCAGCCCATGTCTCTTCAAATGATAAGAAGTTGTCATCCCACTCAAGCAAAGTGGAGACGCCTCCTGTTAAGGGGTAAATGTCTGCGTAAAGATCCCACACTTCATTCCTCACGGGATGGTCGTGAGTATCCAGGACATAATCTCCAAAATCCCTATGCCCGGCTAAGTGGATTTGAATGACTCTGTCTAGCGGAATATTTTGATAGTAAGCCTTAGGATCGAAGCCATGGTTACGGCTTGAAACATAAATATTATTCACGTCGAGCATCATGTAAATATCTGCCTGTTCGACAACGGCGGAATAGAATTCCCATTCAGGCATTTCGTCTTGCTTAAAGGCAACATAGGAAGATAAGTTTTCTAAAGCAAAGGGGAGCTCTAAATAGTCCTGCACGATGTGCGCCCTTTCTGCAACGTAGCGAATGACCTCTTTAGTATAGGGAAGGGGAAGTAAGTCATGGTAGTGAGCTCCTGGCTGATGTCCCCAGCAAAGATGATCTGACACCCAGGGCGTGCGCGTGATTTTTGTCAGGGCTTTAAGCTTTTTAAGATAATCAAAATCTAAAGGAGCCGGACCGCCTATCGATAAAGAGACGCCATGCTGGACAACCGGATAATGCGCCAGAATTTTTTCTAAATTTTCGAGGGGCTTGCCTCCTTCTACCATGAAATTTTCGCTGATAATTTCAAACCAATCAATAGAAGGCTGAAGACGGAAAATATCCTCATAGTGAGGAATGCGCAGGCCAATGCCAATGCCTAAGTTAGGAAATTCACGCGGTTTCATTTAATATTTAATCCTCGTTCAACCTGTTGGCAATTTCAAATGATGCAAGTGAAAAACTCTTTTAAGAGTAAATAAAATTAATAGATTTAATGAATGAAGGAATCCCTACGAAAGGGAACCTTGCAGCTCCTGACGCTTGTTTGCCATTTTTTTAGCTGCGACTTTAATCGCTAGATTCTTATCCGAAAAAGCACATTTAGTCAGCGCTTTGCACTGGCCTAGGCCAGCACATTTGTTTTTGTCTGTTGCACAGGCATTTTCGCCTCGGCAGTCATTCATTCCATTGCAGGCGCGGCTGGCGAGTTTTAGAGCAAGCTGCTGCCCTTCCGGGCTTAAAGACTTGTAAAGCTCGGCTCCCTCTTGATTCAATTCAAGCAGAAGATCATCTTCTGTCATGGGACGATAGGTAATATTCCCCTTTGTGCTGGCAACAAGCTCTAAAAAGTTTGAGCTTGGCGCTTTTTCTTGAGAGGCAGAAGAAGACTGTTGACCTAGTAGCGTTTGCTGGGCAAGAACCATGCCGGTGGTGATGCCGGCTAGCATGATGCGGCTTAATTCTCGCTTTTTCATGAAATGTTGACTCCTAACAAGGTGAGATAAAAAAAGCCTTATCACATAAAAAAGAAATGTGCGCAACGGTTTGTTGCGCACATAAGGATAAGAAAGCATTAACGGTTCATTAAACCGCGTCTTTCATTGACTCGTCTTTGCGCTTCCTTGACAGCTAAGTTCTTATCACGATAAGTCTCTTGGCTTGCCAATTGAAGAGCTAGGGCTTTGCCTTCGGCGTCTAAGCTCATATAGATAGCCCGGCCTTGAGGGCTAAGCATACCTAATAGATCCGCTTCCGTCAAAGTTTCCGAGGCAGGAACATCCCCCACATTTGTGCGATTATAATCATACTCGCCGCTTGTGTTGTATCCACGGTTGACGCGTACATCGGCTCCATAAGGAGTCCCAACATTTACGTCATAAGAGGAATTGCGATAACTTTCTCTATAGCTAGGATAATTTTCCTTACCAGGGTTGGCATTATAAGGACGATTAGAGTCATAACTACCATAAGAATCATTATAAGTACGATAAGTATTATATGTTTCATTGGTATTACGGCTTGAATCGATATCACGATTCATACGACTCGCATCCGTATTGCTATAACTTCCGCTTGTTTTTCCGAAGTTGCCGCTTGTGCTTCCTCCATAACCGCTTGTTCCGCTATAGCCGCTACCGCCTGTACCCATGCCTGAGCTTGTGCCTGTATAGCCTGAACCGGGACCCATATTCCCATAATTACTAGAAGACTGATAGGTGCTGCTTCGGGTATTATAACTTTCATTGCCCGTTGCATTATCAGCTACTTCTCCTCGTCGTGGAGAGGATCCGCATTTATTTGCTCCACATCCCGCCACAGCCAAAAATGTCTCTTGGGTACCAGACACCTGTCCGGCTTGGCCATCAATGGGAAGCGCTGAAGCTAGTACTAAAGCAGCTAAGGCGGTTTGAGTTAAGGCCTTTTTCTTTTCCATTCCTTATTTGCTCCTTGGAATTTATTTTCTATTCATATCATAGCTGTTATAATCGCTAGAGCTTCCGGGGCGATTATAATTGCTTCCATTGGTGCTAGAGCGGCTTGTATTGTCATAGCTGCTGCCCGAAGAAGAGCCTCTGCCTGAACTTCCAGCCTTTCCGGTTGTGTCGTAGCTGCTGCCTGAAGAAGAACCCCAACCCGAGCTTCCAGTTTTTCCGGTTGTGTCATAGCTGCTGCCTGAAGGAGAGTCCCAGCTTGAACTGCCAGTCTTTCCAGCTGTGTCATAGCTGCCCGAAGAAGAACCCCAGCCCGAGCTTCCAGTTTTTCCGGTTGTGTCATAGCTGCTGCCCGAAGAAGAGCCCCAGCCTGGACTTCCAGTTTTTCCGGTTGTGTCGTAGCTGCTGCCTGAAGAGGAGCCCCAGCCTGAGCTTCCAGTTTTTCCGGTTGTATCATAGCTGCTACCTGTTCCTGTATTAGAAGTCGAGCCAGTATAGCTTCCATTCGTGCCCGTTTTTCCATAACTATTGGTACGAGCATTGTAGCTGTCGGAAGAGCTGGTGTTATCAGCAACTTCTTTAGAAGAAGATCCGCCGCATCCATGAGCGCCGCATCCGGCAACTGCTAAAAATGTTTCCTGTACTCCTGCCACTTGTCCTGCTTGGCCATCTATTGGAAGGGTTGATGCGAGCAAGAAAGCTGCTAAAGTCGCTTTTACTAAATCTTTTCTTTTTTCCATGGTAAACTCCTTAAAGTATGTGTAATTATCTGTTCATATCATTGTTTTCATTGCTGTAGCTGCTCCCAGAGCGATTAGGCGTATTGCCATAATTGCTTCCGTTTGAAGAGCCCCATCCTGCATTTCCCGTGCTGCCTGCTGTATTATAGCTGCTTCCAGAGCGGTTAGGCGTATTGCCATAATTGCTTCCGTTTGAAGAGCCCCATCCTGCATTTCCCGTGCTGCCTGCTGTGTTATAGCTGTTTCCAGGGCGATTAGGCGTATTGCCATAATTGCTCCCGCTTGAGCCCCAGCCTGCATTTCCTGTTCCATTGCCAGGACGATTAGGCGTATTTCCATAATTGCTTCCGTTTGAAGAGCCCCATCCTGCATTTCCTGTGCTGCCTGCTGTGTTATAGCCGCTGCCATAGCTTTCGTCTTCTGGGTTATTGTATCCAGCGTTTGATCTCCATCCCGAGCTTCCAGCTGTGTTATAGCCGCTGCCATAATTTCCGCTGCTTGAATTATAACTGCCGCTCATGCCGCTGCCGTAGCTTCCGCCAGAACCAATACCAGAGCCGCCGCTTGAACCGGCGCCAGAAGCTGCTCCGCAACCGGAACTAGAAGCTGCTCCACAGCCGGCAACGGCTAAGAATACGCCTTTTGATTCTTGGGCAGTTGCTGCTTGGCCATCGACAGGTAAGCTAGCTGCTAATGCAAAAGCTGCAAAGGCAACTTTGACTAAATCTTTCTTCTTGTTCATAACTCCTCCATTTATAAATTTTTGGGAACTTTCTATTTTAGGGCTTTTTAATTCCTTCGAGGATGATAGCGCCCTGTGACGGGATCCAGAGTATTATAAATCCCATTAGGTGTTGCATTATAGCCATTGTCTACGCCAGGCCCTGTGCTTGTTCCAGGATAGCTGCTTATTCCAGATGTAAAGTCGCCTGGATTATAAGTCGTATTGTAATAGCCATTATAATAAGTCATATTTCCAAATTTTCTTCCCGATGAATCATATTGATAATGTCCCGCTGTACTTCTGGAGGTACGGTAAGTGTCTTGGTATTCATAAGGATATTCATTCTCATTATAAGAATAAGAATAGGAGTAATCGACAGGCGGGCTTGAGGGATAGGGATAAGCGTCCACGTCATTCATGGCAACATCGCTGTTTGAATAAATGGAGCAGCTTGTAAGAGGTAAGCAAGAGGCGAATAAAAAAATAGACAACAGAGATTGAGAGAGGAAGGAATTTTTTTGCATACTATTCTCCAGCGCGGAAAGCTATCAAGTGATTTGTTGAATTAATCGAACAATAAGAGTATTAATAATTTTTTGTCTATCACAAACGGAAAAGCGAAAAAGGCGTATCGGATTTCTAAGAAAAGTCCGAATCGTTTTCTTATAAGGCTGTCTTGCCAGAATATCCCAAATAAAAATTGAAAAACAAAATTGACAGAGTCAATCGCGTATGCTTTATATAAATAATTTTAAATTTAACTGAGTTAATTGATTTTCTTTGATAATAAAATAAAAATAAATTGATGTGTTTTTAATCGTTTAATTTCTAGTGGTGAATTATAATTATCTTTTAAATAATTTTTTAATATGATATAGTCTTTTAAGTCGTTTATAACGGGAGGAAGATAGCTTAAATGGAAGATAACAAGACTACTCTATGGTTAGGAGTATCCGTGATTTGGATGGCTCATTTGATCATGGATTTTATGATTGGAGTCTGGCCTGTTTATAAGACATTGGTGACAATTGATTTAGTGGTAGCTGGGTTGATTGCGAGCTTGGGCATGTTTATCGGAGAGGGATTGCAGCTTTATTTTGGTTTTTTGAGCGATAAAGGGCATCATCAAAAATTACTTGTCCTTGGCATAGGGTTAACGGCAACCATTCCTTTTCTAAGTTATGTAGAAAATGAATGGATACTGTTTACTTTTATCTTATGCTGTTTTTTAGGCTCGGGTGCTTTTCATCCGGCTGCTTCAGGCATGCTTATTGGATGGGTACCCAAATATAAGAGCTTTCTGATCGCCTTATTTGCCTGTGGGGGAATGATTGGGGCTGCAATTAGTCAATATGTCTTTAGGTATTTCTTTGTCCAATTTGAGGGACAAACGTGGTTTTTAGCAGTGCCCATTCTTTGTGTAACGCTAGGCTGTCTGTGTTTTCGCTTTCCGGCCATCAAAAAACAAGAGCGCAGAATTCATTTTAAGGATATGCTTAGAATTATTCATCCCTATCGTTTTCAGCTGGGCCTGCTCTATTTTATTCAGTTGTGCCTGCAGGTTATTGTTCTTTCCTTTAGTTTTTTGCTGCCTGATATTCTAAAAATCAAAGGATATGAGGAGTGGTTTTGCTTAGGAGGAGGATATTTTTACTTTGTGATAGGCTCTGCTATAGCCAGCCTTCCTATTGGATATTGCGTCCATAAATGGGGATATCGCCTTGTTTTGGCCGTCATTATTTTTATCAGCGCAGTGGTTTTATCTTACTTTTTGGCAATTGAAACCCTCTCTCTTCCTCCTGTTATCGTGCTGTTGCTTTTATTGGGGGGATCGATGGGAGTTGTTGTTCCGGTTGTTGTGGCAGGAGGAAACGCCTTGGTCCCCGTTGAGGCAAGCGGTTTTATTAGTGCGCTATATATGGGTGGCTGTACATGTTTGGCGGGATTTGGTCCTACACTTGCCGGCCTTTTGGCTTCTTATATGGAAAAAAATGCCCCTGTAGTAGCCATGCAAATGTTAAGCGTGCTGTTTCTTGCCGCCTTTGCCTTTTTGTTCTTCTTACCGGATCCGACAAAAAAATATGCGAACGATGGAAAGGGATCTGTTGAAGTTTTAAATTCATAATTAGTTTTAAGGTTAATATGTCTCTTACACCCAGTCGCCCTCTCTCTTTTCTTCCGCTACTAATTCTTGTGTGGGCTGCACATTTGTTAGTGGATGTGATGCTGGGCATTTGGCCTGTTTATAAGTCTTTAGCCCAGCTTGATCTTGCCAAAGCAGGCTTGGTTGTTGCTATTGGAGCCTTTATGGGAGAGGGATCACAGTTATTCTTTGGCGCTTTAAGCGATAGGGGATATCAGCGAAGTATTCTCACGTTAGGGCTAGTTTTGGCAGCTGCTAGTGCTTTTTTAGCTTATTTTACGCATTATGCTGCTTTATTTAGTCTTTATTTGCTGACTTGCATAGGCTCCGGTTGCTTTCATCCTTCGGGAGCCAGTCTGATGACCGGATTGGTTCCTTCAAAGAGGGGATTGCTCATGACAATCTTTGCTTCAGGGGGAAGCGTAGGATTGGCCTTCAGCCAGTTGATTTTCATGTATGTATATAAGGATTGGGATAAGCAAACTTATCTATTGGCATTGCCGCTTTTACTTCTCGCTCTGCTTTTATTTTTTTATCCTTTTCCAAAGCCGTCTGCCGTTGCTCCCTCGCATGCGGGCTTTTTAAAAGACTTTGGATCTTTCTTCAAGTTTCCTCCTCTTCGCTCTTTGTATCTTTCGCAAGTGGCCAATCAATCTATTGTATGGGGGACAATTTTTATTTTGCCGGATGCGCTAAGAACTTTAGGGCATATGGAATGGGTTTGCTATGGCGGAGGGCATCTGTGCTTTATTTTAGGCGGGGCGTGCGTCATGGTTCCAGCCGGTTATTTAGCCGATAAATACTCAGCCCGCCAAGTCATGCTGTATGCAGGAATTATTAGCTCTGTTGCCTTTTATTTCATTCTCTTCTCAGGCGGAATTTCGATTAGCATTGTTCTCCTCTCTCTCTTCATATTAGGCGCTTCGCTGACGCTCATTAATCCCATAGCTGTTTCGCTTGGAACGCGATTTGCGCCCAACCATCCCGGTTCAGTGAGCGCTTTTCTAATGGGGCTTGTATGGTGCGTGTCCGAGGGGTTAGGGCCAGGAGGAGTAGGACTCATGAGTACGCTTTTTACCGATTATGCCCCGGTTAAAGCCTTAGCTGTTCTTGGAATTTTCTTTCTCTTGCAAATTTCAGCGACATTCTCCTTGCCAGGCGAAGTGAATGAAATGGTGGAAGTGAAGGCTTAGAAAAAGGGATAGGCGTTAGGAGCGCAAAACTGACAAAAATCGACATGTGCGTTCCTTCCCTATTCGCCATGTTGGTTGGAAAGCGTTTAATGCCCTCTCCGATTAGCCTTGCCATCATCAAAGAGGGCCGAGAAAAAGAGCGGTATTCATCTTGCTCAAGCAGCGCCTATCCTCTCTTCATTCATTTTATTTTCTAAAAAGCTTTCGACGGTTTGTGTTTGGAAAGGGAATATTTTTTTGCGCAGCGCGGGCACAAAGCGCAAAATGCTTTCGTCTTTTACCTGATTGAATTGGTTAAATAAATTTTCTAATTGGATAGGCGTTAATTTAGGCATCCCCCATTTCTCTCGGCGTGGAAGCTTGTTAAAAATGAACCAATTCTTGGTTCCAAGGCAATAATGATTGATGCGGATGCGGTCAATGCAAATAGAAGGATGGATGCCTACTCCGGAAGCCGTATGAGGAGTTCTTTCTGGATTGACCGCAAAAAAGCCGGGGAAAAAATGAAAGGAATGCGGCTCTGTTACATGCGAAACAAAAGCGGGCTGAACAATCGATTTAAAGTATTGATGCTCCACAGAGTTAGTCTGGGCTTTAAAAAGAAGCGTTTCTATCAGCAGCTTGCCGTTTGGAATATCGTCATAGCCGCTTGTTCCATACATTTGCCAATTGATAATGACTCCGGGATAGGACTCATAATCTTGCAAAAAACGGATGAGGCTGTTTGTCTTCATGGGAACTAAAAACTCATCTATATCAATAAAGGCTGCCCAGCGCGCCGTTTTTTTGGCGATCTGCAACGCATCCATGTAAGTGGCTATTTGCAGGGCATTCATTTCAGAATGATTGGACGTTTTAATGGGCCAGTGAAAGACATCGACCTCTCCGGCTTCTATATAAGGTTTCAAAATTTCCAGGGAATGGTCCGTGCTTAAATTATTGTATAAATAAAAATGCTGGACGCCTAGCAGCTTGTGATATTCAATCCATTCCTTCATAAAAAGCTCTTCATTTTGAAACAGGGCGCAAATGACCAGGTCATAAGGCTTTTCGATAGGAACGTCAAAGTCTTGTTCATCTATATTTTCAAAAGTGAAGGGCTGGCCATTTAGAAAGGAATGCAAAACTAGGCATAAGCATACAATCATCTGTGGCAATTTTCTATGGAGCATAAATTTTCCTTATCAAATTATGCTTAAAATTCATAAGCTAAACCTACATCGACGCCAACATTCTTCCAGTGCAATTCATCGCGTTTAGCATGGCCTTTCCACCATTTATAATTGACTGTAATCAATCCGTACCAGCAATTTGACATGGAAAATGCCGTTCCAAGTTTTGCGTCAAAGCCATAAGCCCAGCTTTCTCGATGGTATGTGTCTACAAAGTAAACGCCCGTCCATGATTTGCGCTTGCGGTGGCAGCGGTCTAAAAAATGACCTTCAAACTCTGTGAAAAGTGTCCAGCATGGATCCAATGCATAGGCCATATCAAATCCGGCATAAAATCCGTACCAAGTAAAGCGGTAAGAGCTTGTCCGCTTGACTGTGCTCAAGCCAATTGCGCTAGGAATCCAAGGATCCGAAGGGCTGGAAAAAGGATCGGAATAGGAGCTTGGATAACCGAAAGGGTTGGATGAATCGACAAGGAAGGTCGAGCCGCTATAATCGTATGGAAAAGAGCTGGGAAGATGGTAATTGGAAGAGGAGGAGGAAGAAGAATGAGAAGAAGAATGATCCGCTTTAACGCGCAGGCGTTGCCGGTGATAAGAGAAGCCAATTAACGGAACGACGCTTAAGCGGCAGTTGCAAAATTCTAGCGGATAGCCAACGGCAAGATCGAAGTCATAGGCTTCGCTGCGGCGTTTAATGCGATCACTTGTGGAGACAAAAATTGGTTCATAATCATAAAAAAGGGAGCTATTCATATGAAAATGCTCATAAGCTCTTCCCTTCTGGCTAGTTCCATAATCCCCCGATAGGCGGATATAGTATTCTGAGCCTACCCATTTGGCTTGACCGTGCGCTGTATACATGTCAACGTCTTTGAAATGAATATGCGAATCAACATCGGCAGAAACATAATAACTATCTAAATGGCGCAATTTCCAGTTCAGGTTATCACGCCTCCAGCCTATTCCCAATTCCAGGCTTTGGCAGCAATCTGCAAAGCTTAAAGATGTTAAGGCTGTTGAGATACATGCAGCAAGGGTAACGAGGGATTTAAACATTTTCAACTCCTTGTCAAAAATAGAGTGCCCTTTCTTGTATGCGTAGAATGAAAATAAATCAATAAAAATTAGAAAATTTTAGGGAGGGGCATAAAGAGATAAAAGCTATCCTTTATAGACAAGTGAGTGAAGGATTTTCAATTCGAGTTCTTTTTCCTTAAGAAGCGAGAAGGGCTAGGGCCGATATTAACTCCCTATTGTCCGCTGGCTTCTATTGCCTCCTCGAGAGAAATAATCTCAACCATCGATTATGACGGGGTGTAATACACCCGCTTATTCCGATGAGGAGGAAACCCATTCATAGCGCTGCAAAGCGGTATGGCCCATGCGCCTGTTGTCTTTCAGTTGAAGCTTTTTTAAATCCAGCAAGTTTGGTTGATAACGGGCATCTTCTTCCACAAATAGGACGCCATGCGGAGCCAATAAGGGGCTTTCATCAATCCATCGAATGATTTTCTCGCTATACCAAATCTGGGATTCTCTTTCCAGAGGATCGGCTGTTTTATAGGGAGGATCGGCGAAAATAATGTCAAATTGCTTGCCGTGTCTTTCAAGCCATTCGAGCAAAGAAAAGACTTGGCCTTGCATGATTTGGCATTGGGAATCCACGTGAAGATGCGCAACATTTTGCTTGAGGCAGCGAATCGCTTCTTTGCTTGAATCAATAAAGGTAACGGCAGCGGCGCCTCGGCTAAGGGCTTCTAAGCCGATCGCTCCCGATCCGGCAAATAAATCCAAAAACCTTGCCCCTTCAATAAATCCTTGGCAAATATTAAAAAGAGACTCTCGTAGCCGACTGGCTGTAGGGCGCGTTTCCGCCCCTTTGGGAACACTTAGTCGTTGGTTTCGATACAAGCCAGCAATAATATGCATTGTACGGTATTCTTAAATGCCTGTTGGAGTCCTTCCAGTTTATTCGATCTCAAAGTCAATGACTTTATTCAGCCCCGAAGAAGTAGTGGCAATTAACTTATAATGTCCTTTAGGCCAGCCGCTCTTTGGAGGAGAGAACACAGACATTAACATAGTATCTCCATTGTCTTCAATGGTCGCTTTTGCTGGAATAGAAGATCCGCTCTCTAAATGCTGAAGGCTAAGATAAATGGTGCTGCCTTTTAATCCGTTTTTAATTTCAAGGTTGATATATAAATCGCTTAAATCCGAATCGAACGCGTCTTGAGGGGTCTCAATGATTCCCTGGTCATCCACTTCATCTCCCAAGCTGATGTTTCCAAAGCTCATTTCTTTATTGGCTTTTTCTTTGCTGTCCTTTTTTGTTGCGGCCGATTTATTGGCCTGGCCTTGCTCTTCCTCTAGTTCTTCCGAAGGAGAGAGGATACGCATGCTCCATATCTTCCAGCTTTGATCTTCATAAATTAAATAATATTTCACGTAAGCGGCCAGTTGATCCGACTGCAAAATCGCAGAAAGCGTTCCCACTCCATTTCTAATATTGGGCTTATGGAAAGAGGCGGTTTGATAGTGATTTAAAATGGGATAGCGCTTGATGAAATCCTGAAAAGCTTCGAGAGAGGTGGCCTCTTTAAATTCTTTTGAGGAGTATTGCTGGTAAGCGCCCTCTAATTGGTGGTCCTGGATAGCTTGTAATTGGGCTTTGGCTACATCGATGATCTCTTGCATATCCGTATCGGTTTGGACATGCTGCATAACGCCCGGCTTCAGCAAACGTATGCTGAGAATTTTCCATTTGTCATCCTCTTTAATAAGCTTGTATTCGATAGGCGTATTGACATGGTCGACAGAGGTTAAGTTGCCTTTCAGCGTTCCTATATTATTTTCAATCGAGCGCTGTGTAAAGTGAGCGGACTGATTTTGTAAAAAGGCCGGATAAGCCTGAATAAAATGGCGGAATTGCTCTAGAGAGGTTGCCGCTTGGAAATCTTTAGAAGTATAAGCATAATATGCCTTGGAAACATCATTTTGCCGCAATGCCGATAATTGATTATCGATGACATCGACAAGCCTTTCTGTAAATAAAATACCTGCTGCAACGGCTATAAGGGCAATAACAGAGATGGCAATAAGAATTTTGAACCAAAGCGGCATGGGTTTTTTCTTAACCGTTTGCGTTGGGACAGCCTGTTCTTCGGATTGAGGGGGAGAGGATGGGGAAGCCGGAGAAAGGGAAGGACTATTAACAGCCAGATGAGCTCCGCATGAAGGGCAGTATTTATAATCTTTCTCCACCTTCGCGCCGCATTGGGAACAAAACATAATTTAGGTTTCCTTCTTTGATAATAGAATAGTCTTGTCAGCCTAACCCAAGTATTGAAGCATTTGGTCAAAGGACTTAAAAACACTTATATTGGTTTGCCCTAAGAGTGTTTTCCTTAATAAAAGACCTCGGATTCAAGCTATCAGTGTGTTTCAAGAGGCCTTAAAAGGATTTCTCAAACTTCTAAAAGAGAGGTTTGAAAGTCATAATAGCCTTTTAGAGGGTATATTAAAACCCATAATAATCGATATTTGAAATTATTTTCTCCCTAGCGGGCGATTAAGGGCGGGGCATATTGAATTTAATAGGGGCCCTCCCTCTATCGGACTTCTTTCTAGGGGAAAAACTCGACTCTAGGTCATTAGCGGTTTTCATACGCCCTTTAAGATCGCCGACAGTCTCTAAGATCCGATAGGATGCGAATAGGCTCCATAAAAATGAATTAGGCTTTCTGCTTTCTTATAATTCGATCTTCTTAATGTTTCATAAATTTGCAGGCCTTTAGCATTTAGCCCCTGTTCAAAATAAAGTTTTCCTAGCTTAAACAAGGTTTCTTTGTCTTCTGGGCAAAGTTGAAGAATAATTTCATATTCCTTGATTTCCTCTATAGGCATTTGCAGGTCTCGGTAGCTATAAGCGAGCTGGGCATGAACCCAGGGATCGTGGGGGGCATAATCGCTTAAAATTTTAAATTCTTCAATCGCCCTTTCTGCCGTTGTACGAAATTTTTGTTGGAAAACGCGATTATATTTGTTCGGAGGTATCCAACGTTCATCATCCAACCCTTCAATCGTCCTGGGATCAACATAAAGGCCGGATAGCATGACGTAGGCATTGGCAAGGCCTGCATGGGCTTCCAAATCCGTGGGTTCCAGGCGAACAAGCTTAATATGCTGTTCAATGCAAGCTTGGAGGAGCAATTCTTTCATGGTATGCACATCTGGCCAATGCAGCCAACAGCAAAGCTTTTCAAGAGAAGAAGAAAGAAAATCCAGCCAAAAAGGACATGTGTAAATTGTGTATTCTTTGCCATGCAGATCCGCTGCTAATTTACAGCAAGCGTAAGCAACAGTTAAGTGTTGCTCGGGGATGTCCGTGGAGTCATTTAAATCTCCTTGACAAGCCTTCACAAAGTCATTTTTTAGCTCGATCAATTGCTCCGTCTTCCGCGTTTGAAAATACATGCGCAAAGTAAAATAGGAAAATAGCGTGGCAAAAATCAAAGCCAAATGAATGGCTAAAACAAATGTTTGCAGGAGAACTGTCAGATGAACAAAAAAATAGATCACTTCTGCTATCAGCAGACAAATAAAAAATAGATTAAATAAAGTATAGGACTTTAAAATTCTTTGAAATCTATGGATAGCCGGATTAATTAAAGACTGAATTCGATCCTTATAAAATTCTTTATCAAATTCAATTAGAACTTCTTTTTCCGCTACAGGAGTCGTCATAACCCTCTAATTTATTAAAGTGATCAAAAAAGGTTTTATAAACAGATAGCAAAATTTTAGACAAACCTTTTTTGAAGGATTCTTTCAGAGCGTTAATAAATTGATAATCTTGAAATTTTTATACCCTCTCTAGTTGGAAATGAAGTGGCAATAGTCCAGGCTATTGCCAAACAGAGATCTTTTCTAGAAAAGGTTTTAATTACGCTTCGCTTGGCTTGGATGCGAGTAACTTGTCTTGATAGCTTTGCTTCAATTCATCTTGATCAAATACAAAAAGACCAGCTAACACAATCACAAAAGATACATAAAAAGGCCAAGTCACGACTTCTCCTAAGAAGATCCATCCAAACAAAGCCGTAAAGAGAGGAGTAGTAAAACCGGCAAAAGAAATGAATGTTGCCGAATAACGCTTCAAAAGCGTTCCGTATAAATTATAGCAGATTAAATTGGAAATGAGGATGAGCAAAAGCGTGCATTCCAAGAAAATGGTCACATTGGTGACCGGAATGGGATTCCAGTCTTCAACGATTAGCGAATGCACAAGGGCAAAGGCCCCTCCTACAAACATGCTTGTTCCATTAGCCGTAACCGGAGAAAGCTTATGCTGATTCACCAACTGCATGAGAACAATCCAACCGTATACGCTGCAAATGGCCGCCATCATCACGGATAATTCAGCCCATGAGAAAAAGAGAAGGTGCCCTGTCTGCTCTTCACTGCTCGTATGGCTCATTAAAATGGGAAGAAATCCCATAAATCCAATTAGCAAACCCATCCATTTTTTAGGCGAAAGTTTTTCAGAAAAAAGCATATAGCAAAATAGAGCCGAGAGAAAAGGGGAAAGACTATAAATAAAACAAGTTTTAAAAGAGGTTAAATATTTTAAGCCCCAAAATTCAAATACATTTGTTAAATAAATGTTAAAAGCTGCCAACTGCAGGATTTTCCACCACGTTTGCCGATTAAAAGAAAAAACTTCTTTCTTCACAAATTTTTGATAACCCAACAAAATACAACCAGCTAATAGCATGCGCGTACCGACTAGAAAAAAGGGTTGCGAATACTCTAATCCGGTTTTGGCTATTGTAAATACACTTGCAAATAAAGCATATAAAAGGATCACGTATAGCATAGGGCCTTTAGCTGGTAAAAGGTTAGAAAAATTTATAACCATTCTAGTGAGAAAAAAGAAAAAAATAAAGATAAAAATAAAAAAATGAAGAGGCTTTTTCTACCTTCTTATTTTTGAAGTCGGAAAAAAATCTTTATAGTACAACTGGTTTTACATAAAAGTAATAAAAAATTTGAAAAGGTTTGATTAATTAAAATTTAACAATCTTTTAATTGAAGATAAATATTTTTTTTATTAAATATACTATTTGAATGTATAATAGATATAAAGATTATGAAGAAAATGCATTTTTTGTGAAAATGAGCAACAAAATAAGTGTATTCTAAAAGAGAAGACAGAGATTAAGATAAGTTTATTTGCTAAAGTTTCTTGATAGAAATTAAAATTTAAATATGATTTTTATCAAAATATATTTTTTTTAAAGTGACCTGGAGTTAACGATGCAAAAAACAAAAATTTTATTGATAGAAGACGAAGAAGATATTGCTTCGCTTATTAAGCTGCAGGCTGAGCTTGCTGGCTATAAGGTCCATGTAGAAATGGACGGTTTAAATGGTTATTTGGCTGTCGAAAGAGAAAGGCCGGATATCATTGTTTTGGATATTATGTTGCCGGGTTTAAATGGATTGGATGTTTGTCGGAAAATTAAAAGCAATCCCGATTTTGAACATATTCCTATCATTATTATTTCGGCTAAGAGTGAAGAATTGGATGTCGTATTAGGCTTGGAATTAGGCGCTGACGACTATGTGGCCAAGCCATTTTCATTAAAAGTTCTCTTTTCTCGCATTAAAGCGGTCATGAGACGTGGCAAAGAACCTGAAAAGGAAGCAAAAGTGCTTACATTCGGTGATTTCACAATGGAAGTCGACCGTTATTTGTTGCGCAAAAGGGATAAATCGATCGCCTTGACCTTGTCAGAATTTGGAATTTTGCGCCGTTTGTTGCTCAATCGTGGAAAGGTTTTAACACGCAACCAATTATTGGATGATGTGCAAAACGATGAAGCGTTTATCATTGACCGCAATATAGACGTGCACATTGCTTCCTTGCGCAAAAAATTAGGTCCTAATTTTGATGGGATCGAGACCGTCCGTGGTGTCGGCTATCGCTTTAAGGATGAAGATTAAAGCTTTCTTTAGTCTCGAAAGATGTTTAAGCCTGGCAAGAGGCCTTAAATGCCTTTAAATCGCTTTTTTCGAGGGCCTGGGCCGCTTTGACCCATGCAGAATTGCCAAACTTTGGTTGAACTTGCATCGCAGCCAGGTTTGTCTAGTGATTGGCCAAATCTTTTGGCCAATCCTTTTTAATCGTCCGCGTTCAATTGCCGTCTTTGCTTGATTGCCTGATACCGCTGAGGATCGAACCGGGCCCAGATTGTCTTGTGCTTGGAAATTTGAACCTTCCCTGGCTGCCCTTTTCCCAAACGGGACACGTACTTTCTCTGGGTGAGGCAAATCTCTGCTTCTTGCCGCTCTTTTGCTTGACTATGATAAAGAGCGAGCTGAATGGCATCTGCTATTGCATCCGGATCGGGGTCTTGGCCTTTTTGCGTGCGAATGAGGACATGCGATCCAGGAAAGCCTTGCGCATGAAGCCACCAATCCGATCCTCGGGCTAAGCGAAAGGTCAAGGAATCATTGGCTTTAGCATTTCTTCCCACCCAAATCAATAGGCCGCTTGATGAGACATATTCTCGATAAGGCGGAAGAGGGGTCGTCTGTTTTTTTACAGCAGGAGCACGGGCAGGAATAGAGAATAAGCGGAGCAGCTCTTCTTTGGTTTGAATGCGTTCCACCTCTTCAAGCGCTTGCTCATTTTTTAAGAGGGCTTGCTCGGTTTTATTGATTTGTTCCGCCATATGGCTTAGGCCTGCTTGCAGCTTTTTAGCGCGCTTAAAGCGGTGGGCCATTTCTTCCTGAGGTGTCCAAGTCGGATTAAGGATAAGCGTATAGGGTTTGTCCACTAACCAATCCCAGACTTCTAAATGCGATAAACCTTTCTTGAGTTGGGCAAAATGCGCCTTAATCAGCTCGCCTTCATGCTTGACCTTTTCCCACGTGGAACAGGCTTGCCATTGGCTTTCCAATTGCGTTTTCTTTCGTTTTAAGTGTGCCTGCATGCGCAGCAATCGGGCTTCCACAGCTTTTTTTTCTTTTTCAAATTCCCATTCCCTTTCCAATTGTCGATAAGCTTGCTCGACGGACTCAGAATTTGGCAAAGGAGAAGAGGAACTGGAAGAGGGGATGGGGACAGGCGGAGGCAGCCGGTAATAAGGCGAAGAGAGAGGAAAAAGGGAAAAGAGAATGTTTCCCTCTTCATTGATCAAGTAATAATTGGGATGCTTGGAAAAGAATTCGCCAATGAGAACACGCATCCGATCAGCAGAAGCAAAGCTTAATTTGAGAATGCGGTCTTGGTTCAATATGTCGACGCTGGTTAATGTCAGACCGGCCAATTCGCTTTGCAAGGAGGAAAAGGGAAGCGCTTTTTGAAACGGGTAACGCGAGAGGTGAAAGCGGACGAATGGCTGTTCAAAACACCACAGAAGAGCTTGAGGGTGGTCCTCTTTATGAAAATTCAGCCAGAACTTTTTCGGATGAACAAAAGTACAAGATATAAGGACAGCGTCTGTTAATTTTTCTTGAAGTTCTTGGGCAAGAATCGTGATCTGTGAAAAGCTAAAAGATGGACTAGGCATATTAAGAAGCAAAGGTGAAGGAATAAATTAAAAGAATTTGATAGGCCTATTATTCCCGCTTGCACACTATTTGCCTAGCAAAAGAATGCAAAAGGATAAGGAAAAATGTTAGTTAACTAGAAAGCTAGGTTTGAAACGTCAAAAAGACAGGACGGCTCTTCCTTTCTTTTACGTTAAGCAAAAAGAGAGAAAAATCAGGTATCCTGGGTTTTTTCAATATAGACAGCTTCTATTTTTTTGCCTGCCATTTTTATCAATTCACTTGTTGGGATTGTAATGCGCCAGCCATGGAAGGGATCCCGAATAGTCGCCTTTTTTGCATCGATGTCATCTAGAATAATTTGATGGCTGCCAATATCGCGATCGCTGATTCCTATTGATATAGAGCCATGTTTTTGAATAAGAGACCTAAGCTTTGCAGGGCTGCCATTAATGGTGGCTATTCCTCCTTTCAAGCCTGATTTGTTTATCCATGCTAAGAGGCGTATTTCGTCAGCTAAATTTGTTTCCTGAAGGCTTCTGACGTCGCAATTTCTTCCCTGGTCTTCTACTAGCATGGCTGCACAAGCGGCCACACAGCCGCGAGTGGCTTGCTGTTGAATCATCGTTTTTCCATCCGCATAAACGCCTATGGGAATGTTTTCCTTCGAAGTGAAACGAATAGATTGGCATTCCGCAATATGGCTAATTTTCTCGTCAGAAAGAAAAATCAATTGATGAGGGCCATGAGCACTAGCACTTGCAGCATAATCATCCTGGGTAGGATAAGTCAAAGGATCTTTTATACCACTGAAATTAACCGTATCTATTCTTGATACGGGAGGATATTTTCTCTGCGAGAAAAACCATTTAAGCCGCGCTTCCTTATCTGCAGAAGAAAGCGCGTCGGGCATACAACTAGAGTTAAAATTTTGCGTGCTCAACGTTCCATTCTTGGAAACAACAGTCTGAGGAACCCAATGAGGGCGTTGCTCAGCCAAGTTGGTTTGAATTTTAAGGGATACGGACCCTAATTTTGGTTCTAAGGGTAAAGGTCTGCCTGCATTGGATTTTAAAATTTTGCGTGGCGGTTCTGGTATATCATTTATCTGGGGTGACCCGGAATGATGGTCTTTAAGGGATTGATCATTAGGCTCCTCTTCTGAGGAAGGGAGATCAAAGCGTACCGTCTTTTTTGGCAATCCAGGCTCGGCTTCCTGTGGCCTTAGGTTGATCGAAGACGTGTCTTCTACGTCTGTGGGTAAAATGAATTGAGAGGCCGACTTAATTCTATTTAAAGGAGATAAAGCATGCGCAGACTTTGCTTTTAAGGTGTTTAAGTTATGAATAACCCTTTGCTTATCCACACGGTTCCCACTGTTGAAGATCGTATTCAGCTGCGTTTTTCCCTCTTCCGAAGATAAAAATTTGTGGACATTTCTTAAACTGGCATTGCCAAACCCCAGCCATGCCTGTACGCGTTCGAGAAAACTCAGATGCGCCACTTCTAAGATTTTTTCTCCCGTGCCTGTCTGCTTAACGCGTAAATAGGATTGTCCGCTCTTTGATTTGCTTTTATCAAAAAGAGCGGAATCCGTTAAGGCCTGATAAGTCTCTTGCCAAGGGTGAATAGACATGATTTTTTTCTTTCTTTAATTATTTGAATAGTTGTGTTTAGTAATTAATTATTACTTTATTTGTTTTTATTATACAGTATTTAATTTTAAAATTAATTATTTTTTTTGTTTAAAAGAGCGAGGGAAAATTTAACTAATTTTCTTAGTCTCGTAGCAGATGGCTCGTGGAATTCAATGATTGCTTCTCGCTTTCCATTGAGGGGGTTTTAGCATTTTTTTTATTAAGCTGAAATAAGCCTATAAAGAAGCGAAAGAATGGAAAAAGGTGGGGAAGGTTTATTTAATAGAAAATGAGTAGAGGACTTTTTTGGGGAAAGAAATTTTTCTGAGAAAGAGAGGATCAGGTGTTTTCAATATAGACAGCTTCTATTTTTTTGCCTGCCATTTTTATCAATTCGCTTGTTGGAATCGTAATGCGCCAGCCATGGAAGGGATCGCGAATAGTTGCATTTTCTGCATCGATGTCATCTAGAATAATTTGATGGTTGCCGATGTTTGGTTCCGTAATGCGGATTGATATGGAGCCGTATTTTTGAACGAAAGCTTTAAGTTCATTGGGGTCGGCCTTAAGGGTCGCTAACTCCCCTTTTAATCCTGACTGGTGTATCCATGTTAAGAAAGATTCTTCATTAGCAAGATTTGTTCTATGCAGGGCTTCGATATCGCAATTTCTTCCGCGGTCTTCTACTAGCATAGCTGCACAAGCGGCCACACAACCGCGATTAGCTTGTTGCTGAATCATTGTTTTCCCATCTGCATAAACGCCTATTGGAATTTCATCTTCTGAAGTGAAACGAACGGATTGGCAGTCTGCAATATGGCTAATCTTCTCGTCGGAAAGAAAGAGCAACTTATGAGGGCCATGAGCACCGGGACTTGCGGCATAACCATCTTGAGTAGGACAAGTAGAAGGATCTTTTATTCCCGCCACAGGACGAACCGTATCTATTCCCACTACAGACATAGGAGGATATTTTCGCTGCGAGAAAAACCATTTAAGCCGTGCTTCCTTATCTGCAGAAGAAAGTGCGTCAGACAGGCAACTAAAGTTAAAGTTTTGTGTGCTCAACGTTCCAATTTTAGAAACAACAGTCTGAGGAACCCATTGAGGGCGCTGCTCAGCCAAATTGGTTCGGACTTTAGGAGTTGAGGCAAAGGCTAACCTTGGATCGGATTTTGCTACGGATCTTGAATGGGAAAGCTCTCTTTTTTCATTAGCCTGCTCTTTAATCTCTTTTGCTGATAAAGGAAGATCAAAATGCACAGTTTTTTTTGGAAAATTTGCGTGTTTTGCAAGGCTTTTCTCGGGCTCTTCTATATGGGCAGGTAAGATCAAGCGAGCGGCTGATTTAACTCGATTTAAAGGAGAAAAAGCATGTGCAGACTTAGTTTTCAAAGTGTTCAGGTTTTGAATAAGCTTTTGCTTATCAATTCTGCCTCCGCTATTGAAAATCGTATTCAATTGCGTCTTTCCCTCGTCCGAGGATAAAAATTTGTGAATGTTTCTTAAACTGGCATTGCCAAACCCCAGCCATGCCTGTACGCGTTCGAGAAAACTCAGATGCGCCACTTCTAAGATTTTTTCTCCCGTGCCTGTCTGCTTAACGCGTAAATAGGATTGTTCGCTCTTTGATTTGCTTTTATCAAAAAGAGCGGAATCCGTTAAGGCCTGATAAGTCTCTTGCCAAGGGTGAATAGACATTATTCTTCCTCTTTTCTTTAATTAATAAATGATTGTATAAAATTAAAGGTTAATTTATAAAATTTATATTTTTTTATTATACAATATTTATTTTTTAATTTAATCGGTTTTATTTAAATGACTATGAGTTTTGAATTTTTTTGCCGTTTTGACTGTCACAGCCTCGGAGATGAATAAATGACAAAGCGGTCAATATTAAGAAATAGGGATGTTTTCACCGGCGAGAGCTTTCCTGTCAATCCAAACGCAAAAACTCAAAACTCAGGTTAAAAGAAAGCAAGAAGGCCTTTGACCTTGACTCATTTTAGGCTGATTATCAGAGAAACGCAAGTTAGTCTTAGACTTGCATTGAGTAGCAATTGCTTGTTTGTTGAAACAGGCGGCTTAATTTGGAGACTTCCAACGATTGGAAGTCTCTTGTATAATGTTATCTAAAATATTCAGTTTAGGGAGTAGCAAGCAGGCTATTAGCCTGCCTTCTAATACGGAAGAGATGAAGCGTTAAATTTTTTGAGATTTGGGAATTTATCTTTGAGGTTAAGACCCTTAATTTTTTCTGATAAAGTCGAATCGGTTATATCTAACTCTTCAAGATGAGGGAGTTCCAAACCATCCAAGGTGCGAATATCAGTCTCGCTCACATCAAGTTTTTTAAGATTTGGACATTTATCTTTAAGCTTAAGACATTCTTCTGTGGGCAGCTTTCGACAACCGCTTAAATCTAACTCTTCAAGATGAGGGAGTTCCAAACCATCCAAGGTGCGAATACTAGTCTCGCTCACATCAAGTTTTTTAAGATTTGGATATTTATCTTTGAGCTTAAGAAGTTCTTCTGCGGGCAGCTTTTGAGAACCGCTTAAATCTAACTCTTCAATATGAGGGGAACCCCAGCCATCCAAGCGATCAATATCAGTGTTGGAAAGATTAAGTTTTTTTTAATGGGCATTCTTGTCTTGACCAAATAAATTTAATTGACTTAAGCTTGCTATTTTTTGCTCGGATAAGTCAAGGCTTTCTAAATTTGGGAAGGCCTTTAAAAGGATTTGCACGACTCGATCGGTGGTAAGCGTTCCCTTATCAATCTCCTTCATAGATGGAATCTGCGAAAAATAATTATTGGAAAAATAGGGCAATAGCCTGAGGTCTTTTTCTGCTCGAAAATCTTTAAGCAAACTTGCAGGCATATTTGAGGATCCATGTCTTCTGGAAGTTTTTCCAATTCTTTCTCATCCTCTTTCGTCAACTCTCTTGGAATCTGATTTATCCAAGCATTAAGAGCGATGGTTTGTAAGTTGTTCATAAGTTCTCCTCGGCTTGTTTTATAAATTCATTGCCTCCCCTAGAGCTTATCTAGAGCAAATAACGATTTCCTAATAATGCAATAAAAAGATGAGTCAATCTATCAATTAATTAGAAGTTGTAAATCATATTGTAATTTATTAAGTGATTAATAGTTTGTGTTGATTTTATTATGATTTATTTTTTTAAATTTAAAACAAATTTTTAATTTATGAAATTATCAATTTGATAAAATTAAATTAAAAATAAAAGAATTTAATGATCTGGAAAAAAACACTAGTGGTTTAGGTAAGGTTTGTTGATACAGAATTGGTGGGCAGGCTTATTCCCTGAGTTTGGAGTTTTTTTAAGAGGAATGCTTAAAAGATAAGTGTTAAAAAATAGGGCAATAACTGCAGATCTTTTTCCGCTCAAAAATCTTTAAAACAAATGGGGTATTTATTTGAAAATCGATAAAACAGAGGCCTTTCTTTTTAAAAGAAAGGCCTCACAATCACAATTTAGTAAAGGGAAGGAGTAGGGTTAAATAATTCTCTTAGTCCAGGAGCAGATTGTTTGCGAAATTCGATGATTGCTTCCAGCATTCCATCGATATATTTTAGCGCTTCTTTCTTATCCTTGAAAATAGTTAAAAGCGAATCGCGGAGTTCTCTTTTCAAGGGAAATCCTCTTGGAATGCGCGTATCTCCAGCGCTAATGCGATCTTGCAATTCAATCAAGCAATAGCCGTATCTTCTAGCCAATTCATCAGCAGCTTCGAGATCCGTGCATTCTTCGTTCTTTACTTCCTGTAAGAGAGAAATGGCATCTTCTCTTAAAAGCAGCTCCGCATAGCTGTCTATCGCATTGAGCATTTTAGGCGCGATATCGCAGAGATTGAAGAAATGATGCAAAGAGGTCTCTTTACCTTTAACCGTTACAGATCCAACCATTTTTACTAACTTTTCGTCCTTTTGTAAGACAATTTTGCTAAGCATGGCGATATGGACGCGCTCAAAGGTGCTATACTGGGACTTCTGACCTTTATAGCCAGGCGGTGTGACATAGGAAACAGCCGCATACTGGTCCCTTTGATGAAAGGGCAGTTCATATTCTGTCAAATAAGGAGCCTTTTCAGCTATGTAACGGCCCATCACCAAATAAGCATTTAAGCGCTTCCATACATGGCGTTCACCCATTGTCTTTTGTCGGAATTGACCTAGCTTTCTAAAATCTTCTGCCAGCCCAGTTCCGTCTTCCTCTCCTTTATTGAGTTGATTGACAAGGGCAAAGCGATCGCATCCTAAAGATTTTAAAGTAAAACCCATGTCCAGTTTTTCTTGTTCGATGCGCTTCTTTTCTTTTTCTTGTTCTAAACGCAAGGCGGTTCTTGCCTTTCGGTTGGCCTTTTGGCGCTTATGCTTGCTAAGCTTTTGGGGCATCAAAATTTTTTCCACTTCTGTTGTATCTACTTCAATAGGAGAAGAAGGCGTCTTAACAAAAGTTCCAATATTAAGCTCAACAGGGGCTTCATCAAATTCAGGCGCATTGTCGAAGCCATCTTCCTCATTTATCCAGTCATCCATTTCTTCCAAATCAGTGGAGACTCCCTCAATCATCTGCTGCTTTTGGATATCGCTGATTTGGGGGACTTGAGAAGAATCTGCTTTATGATAGGCTTTTTTGCCAATCGTGAGCTTTAATTCATTCTGACGAATTGCAGATGGATTTTTTAAAGGACATGCAGAAGATTGCTGCAATTGGGGGTCCAAGCCATCTATGACTATTTGCGGTATAGAAATAACTGGAGATAAATTATTATTAGTGTTCATTAAAACCTGTCTTAATTTTTATTAAAATGATTGTAGATTTGTACGTAATTTATAAGACAGGTTTGTTAAACTTGTATTAAAGCGGGTTTAAATTAATGTAAAATTAGTCGATAATTTGTTTTTTATTTAATTTCAATGCTTTCTAGTTGTTTGGAAGGTTTTTATTGGTTGATGGTAATTTGTAAACAGTCATTATTAAACTGTTTAATTGCTAATTGTCTAGCTAAGATTATTTTCTTTCTAAGAGAAGTCGGAGTAAGAAAAAAATAACCTCAGATATCATTATTAACCTGATTAACCTGATTTTGAGTTTTTTATTCTTTGGATTGACGTGAGCTCTCGCAGATGAAAAATGGCAAGCGATCCCTATTTTTTATAAAGGAAGGGATACCTTATCGTTCCTAGGTCGCATAATATAGCCTTTTTGAAGGAAGCTATTTCTTAACGAATAAAGAAGGAGGAAAAAAGGAGGGGGGGGAGGAATCAAGTTGTAGATGCTCGCCATTTCTTATCTCTAAGTATTGCAAGTGGGGAAGAGCGTCAATAGCGTGTTTTAGCTGCTCTTGAGTGATAAGCGTAGAGCAAAGCTGCAGGTTTTGCAAACGCTTGCACTGTGTAATTGCGTCAATCACTTTCTCTTGATGTGACCAAGATGTTTGATCGATATCCAAAGAACGCATTTCGGCTGAAAAAGCGTTGAGAAGAAGGAGAGCATCTGTGGCATTCAATTGGTTTTTGGGCAGGCCCAAATGAGTCAAATGGATACAGCGCCTAGTAAAGGCTTTTAAGCTTCTGTGTATCTCTGATTCTTGGCCTAGTATTTCAGGTTTTGGCTCTGTGCTCTCGCTTGATTGATTATTAAATGCCTTAGAGGGAGCTAACAGAAATCCTTCCAAGGTGAGATGGCAGAGTTGAGGGGAACCCTTGGCTAGTATGTTTAGGGCCTGATGAGAAAAACTGCCACAGCTATTTCGAGAAGGAGATTTTAACTGCAAGGTGCGTAAAGCAGGGCACCCTTTCACTAATTTTTCCAGACTTTTATCGTCAAAAGGATTTGTTGATGGGGAAATCAATAGTTCCAGGTTCTCTAAGTTTTGGCAATTCTCTCCAAGTTTATCAAGCAAAGAGGCGCCGAATGATCCGCAACCCTTCAATTCGAAATGCTTAAGAGAGGATCCCTTCTTTTCCAGATAGCTATTTAAGGAATTTTCCTTTTTAGGACAGTCCATCAGTATAGGACAGTCCACCAGGCTCAAGGTCTGTAAATTCAAATGAGCGAGTTCGGATAAGAGAGGAGTGGCTTTTAAGAGAGGAGGGGTTTCTACTGTATCTTTAGGCTTGAACGGTTGATATTTAAATGTGTTTAAATGCGTCCAATTGCGTAAATTCTGGGTAAAAATTGGCGTTAGGCGAATGCAGCGGTATAATTCTAATTCCTTTAAAGAAGAGGCGGTAGGTGTCAATGTCAGCAATTTAAACGCCTCTTCATCCAAATACCTGCAATCCGATAGGCTAATAGAGCTTAACTGATTGCAGTCTTGAAAGATGCGAACAAGCCCTTGTTTTTTTTGTAATAAATTCGTTGTGCATAGGGAAGGAGCGAACCCCAAGGTAAGTTTTTCTAATTTTAAACAATTATCAGCCAGAGACTCGAGCAATGCTTGGCCTGCATAGCCGCAATAAGAAAAGCCCACTTCTTTTAAGCGAGAGCCTTTCTTTTCCAGTGTGGGAGGAATGGGCTTTTCAATTAATGCTAACAAGGCATTTTCAGTAGCATGCAGACAACCTGTTAATTTTACTGTTTCCAGATAAGGCAAACTATCAAAGAAAGGGATTAAGCCATAATCTGTCAAGGTTCCTTGGCTTAAGCTGTTCCAATATTCGAAAGAAAGCAGCTGAAGCTTGCAAGCCGCTAAGGCGAGTAAAGATTGGTCGGTCATGGGGCAATCAATCACTCTCAAATGCTTAAGCTGAGGGGCATACAAGCCAAGGATGGAGATGCATTCGTCAATGTGATCAAGATGGCAACGGTGAAATTCGATGGTTTGCAGCTCAGGGCAATTTTGTAAAAGGTTTTTTAGGCCTTCAACGGTAAAGGAGCCTCCTTGCAAAATTAAATTGCTTAATTGCGAGCCTTGATTGGCAATAATTGCTAAGTCTTTATCTGATAAATCTGTTTGGCGTGGATTCAGTTGAGTAGGATGAAAATGCGTATAATCGAGTAAACGACGACTTAAATCCGGTCGCGAAATTTGATAAAAAGCCGGGGATTGTTGAAAATAGCGTTTTAAACAGCCTGGATCCAGAGTGATATAGGCAAAGTTCTTACAAGTTAAGCTAATGCGTCCCATGTCTTGCCAGCTTTTTATCACAAAAGAGAAAATATGATCGAGGATTTCATTAGGCAAGATTTGAATGGGACCGGGCTTTGGATTTGAGGAAGAAAAATCAAGAGGAGCTAGGTAATTTAAATAATGGATAGGTGCTTTCTCTTCCTCTTTACATTCTGTCCCTGCTTCTTTTAAAGAAGCAAAAGAAGGACTTTCTGTTTGATTGAGAACAGCTGATTGTTTTAGAAGATGACGATAAAGACTGGTAACGGCTAAAATAATTTGCTTTTGCCGCTTATCTCTCATTTCAATATTTGTGCTTTTTACCTTGATTGTGGTTGTTGATCCCTCTTCTCGAATGAGATAATCGTTTTTAAACCTTTCCCACTGTGCTAAAGAAGGCTTTTCCCTTTGAAAATAATCCTCGAATGTTTGCTGGACTAGCCCATGAAATTCTAGGAGGCTTGAAACATACTCCAGTGTAATAGAAGAGGTCGGATTGTATACTTTTAAAGGGCTACTAAAGTGATTATACTCAGCAAAATGAGAAATGGAGATCAAGCTCATGAGTAAAATTCTATTTTTAATGTAAGGATGAAATAAGTTGGCTTTATTCTAGTTTTTTATTATTAATTAATCAATTAAAAAATTATTTAACTTATTTAATGCTATTTAATTTTTTTTGATTGTTTTTAGTAGATAAATTATCAAGCAAATAAGTATATCGATCTTCGAAGAAAATTTTTTATTTTCCGCTAAATCCCAGGCTTTTTAAATCTCTGATTAGAGGATGTCTTAAAACGGCTAATGGCTTAGGTAAGCTTGGTTTAATTTAATGAAATGTAGGGCTAATTTAAAATTGTAGTAAACTTTTTAAGGCAAGGAGCGGATTGGAGGCCGAGAACAGCTTTTGATGCTTTATTTGAAAATCTGGCCAGGCAAAGACACTTCCCTATGGTTAGGCTATCTAAGAGGGTGTATTAAAGCGCTAATGACCTAGATTCGCGTTCTTTTCTGCTTGGGAGAAAATATCTCCTTGAATCGAGGCTATGATGAGTTATAATGCATCCTTTAACATTCTTGGGCTTCGCATTTTTCGGTATGCAAGAGAAACGATTCTTGCTTGATTGCATTTAATAGCGCTTGAATGCGATCTGTTTTCTCCCAAGTAAAGTTCTCACCGATCTTCCCAAAATGGCCTTCATAAGCGGTATGTCGATAGATAGGACGCTTTAGATCCAACATTTGAATAATGCCTTTGGGTGTCAAATGGAAGACCAAGGGAATAGTATGGCTGAGAAGTTCTTCGTTGACAGTGGCAGTGCCGAATGTATCGATCTTGATAGAAATGGGGTGAGGAATGCCAATTGCATAAGACAGCTGAACTTCGCATCGCTTGGCTAGTTTGGCGGCCACAATATTTTTAGCGATGTAGCGGGCTGCATAGCAGGCTGATCGGTCGACTTTAGATGGGTCTTTGCCCGAGAAGGCCCCGCCTCCGTGCCTTCCCATGCCTCCATAGGTATCGACGATGATTTTTCGGCCGGTTAATCCGCAATCTCCCGCTGGCCCCCCAATGACAAAGCGGCCTGTTGGATTGATATAAAAGAGCGTATTCTCATCCATTAAATGGGAGGGGATTAAATGGCGTATCAGCTCCTTCATATCTCTTATGATTGTGGCTTGGTCGGCCTCTTCTGCATGCTGGGTGGATAGAACAACCGTATGGACGCGGACAGGTTGGTGATTTTCATCGTATTCCACGGTGACTTGGGCTTTTGCGTCGGGACGAAGGTATTTTAAGATTCCTTTCTGGCGTTTATAGCGCAACTCGCGGACAATGCCATGGGCAAGCATAATGGGAAGCGGCATCAGTTCTGGCGTTTCATCGCAAGCATAGCCAAACATGAGGCCTTGATCGCCTGCTCCTTGCTCTTTATAGGCGTTTTGATCTTCATCCACTCCTTGGGCAATGTCGGGGGATTGCTTATTGATAGATGTCAAAATGCCGCAGGAGTGATAATCGAACCCAAGCTGAGAGTTGTCGTATCCGATTTCTTGGATTGTCCGCCTAACGATATCTTGATAGTCTACCGTTGCGTAAGTCGTGATTTCTCCCGCCAGCATGACCAATCCTTTAGTCACTAGCGTTTCACAGGCGACGCGGGAATTCGGATCACCTGCTAGGCACGCATCGAGAATGGCATCCGAAATTTGATCGGCAATTTTATCTGGATGGCCGATGGAAACGGATTCGGAAGTGAAAAGAAAATGGGACATAGTTTACACTCGCTAATTTTTGGCGGTCATAAAAAAATAAATTGCCGCTTTGCAATGGATTTATGCACTTTTAAAATTATTATTCAAATAGGAAATGCTGAATAAGGGTGAGGAGGGTACATGGCAGAAAAGCTAAAAAATGGCATCGCGCTTTGCCTGTCCCTCCTCATCGGATTATGGATGGCGGCTTTATCTGCCCAGCAACCGGAGACTGTGAGTTTCGAGCAACTCCTCGATCCGGCCAAACGGGCGGCCTATCAAAATCAATTCATTCAAATAAAGGGATTCCCGTATCAAACGTCTGGCGGACAGTGGATTTTAGCTGCCCAACCTAACTTGAGAAGCTGCTGCATAGGAACGCAAGCCACGATATCCAATCAGCTCTTTCTTAAGATGCCTCTAGCCGATCTGCCTACGCAGCACGCCCTTTTCATCCGCGGTTTATTCAAAGAGGATCCCGTTTACGATCGGGAGGGCAAGCTGATTCAATTATACGTGCTCGACCAAGCAGAGATCGTATCTCATCCCTCTTTTCCCTTTACAGCCCTCTCCATCAGCGGACTCGTCTTGCTCATTGGCCTGCTCTTCTTTTACCGCCGCCATGGGAAGCGGACAGCAGGATAATGACTAACTCAGGTTACTGGATCTCTCTATTGGATGTCGGTTTATAGAGCTAAGATTGAAGCGGGGAGGGGCGTTTCGAGCGGATAGGCTGGACTGAGATAAACGTCTTGAGAATCTTGCAATTGGTAGCAATCCTCGAAAAGGTTGCGCTGGCGGCGCTTAAATTGAATAAGTGCGCGCGCATAATTGTTGAGCCCATGAAGGACGGGATTTCCTTCATAAAGGGTATCTGCATGAATTCTATTGCGTTCATGTACATCCATCAAGTTTTCAAATGGCTGAAAACAAGCAGCGCGTGTCCAAAAACTTTGCGTATCCTGCCAATTCAAGCTTTTCTCAAGCTCGCCGATTCTTTTGCGGATATCGTAAAGCTTATCGGGAAGAAACAGGCCTAAGATTGCACCTGCTAAGCACATGACGGTCAAAGCGATTCCATAAAGAGGCGTGCGAATGATATCAGCGATGTTTCGGACGACATGCCATCCGCTTTCATGAGCCATTTGCTTAAATGACAGGTCCTCCCGGAATCCCTTGTGCAGGGCTTTAAAAGCTTCCAAAGGAATCGAGAGCGGTAATGCCAAGTGATAACCCGTCTTGATTGCCATCCAAACAGGAAAGACTGCGGACAGGCATAGGCATTTCACGCTTATTTTAAATCGGCTGCAATCTAAATAAAGATCGCCATTGGAGGCATCAAAAGCAGCGGCATAGACGTGCTGAAAAACATGCCCCTGCGCCTTCTTTTCGAACCAGTAGCAGATTGCCCGTCCCCAGCGCGAATTTTCCGGTTGAATCAAGCGGTCTTGGATAAAAGGCTGCGCGTCTTTCCACTGCTTAAAATTTAAGTTGGGCATATCCGCTATCTGCTTCCCTCATCTAATGGTAAATAAAGGGAGTGAATTTTTCATGATTAAGCAGCTCGACATGGGGCAAGGCTTGCCCGAATAACTTTTCTCCTAGCTCTTTGAATTTATCGGGATCATCGGAGACATAGTAAGCATGAGAAGGCGAAGAGGCGCGGGACTGCAATTTCTGCGTTTCCAAAATAGAGGCAATTTTTTCTGCACAGGTAGTGGCTGAATCAACCAAGTGAATATGTGCTCCCAATTCTTGCTGGATAAGGGGTTTTAATAAGGGGTAGTGAGTACAGCCAAGCAAAACCGTATCTATCTCTTGCTGATGCAAGCCGCTTAAATATTCTTTGACCAATAATCGCGTGGCCGGATGATCGAGAAAGCGCTCTTCCACCAAGGGAACAAAGAGCGGACAGGCTTGAGAAAAAATGTGTGCGTGCGGTAAAAGGCGCTGAATTTCCGTTTGATAGGCTCTGGATTGGATGGTCCCTTTTGTTCCCAATACGGCAATGCGTTGGTTGCGCGTGACCGAAACCGCCTTTTCTGCGCCGGGTTCGACCACGCCGATAATGGGAATATTAAAAATTTTTCGCAGTTTTGGCAGCGCAAAGGCCGAAGCCGTATTGCAGGCCACTACGAGAAGCTTGACTTGCTTCTCTAAAAGAAAAATGGCATTTTCAATGCTATAGCGAATAATGGTCTCGCGGCTTTTATTCCCATAAGGCACCCGGGCCGTATCGCCAAAATAGACAAGGCTTTCATGCGGCAGAACCCGCATGATCTCTTGCATGACGGTCAATCCGCCCACCCCGGAGTCGAATAGGCCGATCGGATAGGAAGAATCAAGCTCAGGCATGGCCATTAAGGAAGTTTTAGCGTTTGACCAATCATAATACGGTCGGATGACAATTGATTGTAATCCCTTAGCTGCTGGACTGTAACTTTATTGGCCCTAGCGATCTTTTCCAACGTATCGCCTGACTGAACTTTATACGTCCTGCCCGCTTCAGTTGCTTTGGCTGCGATTTCTTGAGCAGCCACTTCTTTGGCTTGCAAGACATCCATCATGGAATGCAAAGCCGCTTCTAGGCTCGACATGTGCTTGTTCTGCGCGTCAATCAGCTGCTCCAGATCGCTGATTTTCTGCTTATATTGTCCCAGTACAGTGACCGAATCATTAGCTTGCGTCTTCATCTGGCGTAAATCGGCAATTAAACCTTTCACAGTCGTATCAAGGGCATCAATTTTGCCTTCCAAAGCGGCTGCTTTGCCTTCCTGATTGATCGAAGCGGCTCTTGTATAGTCTTTATGCGATTGCAGATCATCTGCCATTTGCTGGCGAATTTGATCAAAGGCGATCTCTTGGTTATGCAGCCTTTCTTCAAACATGCGAATCTCTGATTCGTGATTATTCATCTCATGCTTCAAATCGGCGACCGCTGTCTTGAATTGACGGATAAGAGGAGTAATATCCACTTCCTCCATTTGAACGGCAGCAGATCGCGGTTGCGAATTAGAGCGATTAGAGGAAGTCGGAATCGCTCCAAAGCCTAAAAAGGGGAATGCCAGGAGCATTCCCATCAAATACATTTTAGCGTTCATAGATTTTAAACTCTACGCGACGGTTTTTTGCCCAGCCTTCTTCATGGCGTTCTAACACCACGGGACGCTCTTTTCCGTAAGAAATAGTGAAAAGATTGTCAGGATTAACCCCTTCGTTAATGAGCATATTGCGCACAGCATTGCTGCGGCGGGATCCCAGCGCTAAATTATAGGCTTGCGGTCCGCGCTCATCCGTATGGCCTTCAATGAATGCATAGACAGTGGGATGGCTGCGTAGGAAATCAGCAATACTGTGAATGGCTTGCAGATTCGCTTGGCCTTTCACTAAGCTGCTGTCATAGTCAAAATAGATGGGTCTGAAAAGATTCGCCAATTGCGGAATGGTGCTCGGATCTCTAAAATATTCAATTCCCGGAATTGAACTTCCAGGCTCTCCCGGCGCTTCTCTTGGCTGGCGGGCAATGACGTCGGCCATCGCCACTTCATCATTGGCTTGGTCCTGTAAAGGAATAAAGTCAGCAGCGACAGGGACGGATTGTTGAGTAAAGTCGGTGTTGTACATTTGATTGTCTTGATAGTCGCAGTCTTGGAAATTTCCTTCAGGATAGCAAGAATCCTCGTCAATGCATTCAAAGTCGTTTCTGGAGCGAATTTGACGAGAGTCTCCATGCTTGCCTCCGAGAGCTCTGACCCCTCTATTCACATGCCGGCCGGCTGATTTTGTGTCTTCCCAAACGTCTGTACTTGTTCTAGCACAGCTTTGAAAAACGCAAACTGTTCCTAGCAAGGTAATTAAGCGTAAAAATAATTGTATTTTCATAGAATTGTTCCTTAGAGATTAAAAGAACTAAAAGAAATTTGCTGGTGGAAATGCAGTTTAACATAACCCGCCCATATTAGCAAAAAAAATCCAAGAGAGAAATAAAGGATATGCCTCCTGCTTTACTTATAAAAGGAGTGGGTGGTTATTAAGTTACTTATTATCAATTGTTAAGTGTTTTTGAAAGGATAAAGCCATCTTAGATAATTCTTCTTTAACGAATAAGAAGAATTTCCAGAAACTCTTTATCCTTTGCCAGTTATTTGATGCGAGGCTCCCAACTAGGAAAGCGCTTTTCTCCAGGACCAAAGGTCAATCGTTTCGCTTCTGCTTGATTGAGATTGATTAAATATAAATTGCTGTCATTGACATCCGAAGAGTTAAAGACTAGGTGAAGGCTATTGGGCGCCCATGAGGGGTTTTCTTTGTTTCCAGGGCCTTGCGTCAGCTGCCTTTCCTGGTTTGTTTCAAAATCATAAATCCAAATTTGCCTATCGCCTTTAGAGCGGGCGCAATAAGCGATCTTGCTTCCATCCGGCGACCAAGCAGGAGCGGAATTTTCCCGATTTTGTTTGCTGATCAACGTGGCTTTAATGTTTTTTAAGCTTGTGCCGGGTTGTGGAATGGTAATGATATAAATCTTAGGCGATCCGTCTTTATTGGAAACAAAGGCAATGCGCTTGCCATCGGGACTGAAAGTTGGAGAGCCTTGCGTGGCTTGCTTGGCCGAGAAAATTTGCTGAGGCTTGCCTATCGCCCCCGTTTCTGGGCTAAAGGGCTGCAGGAATAGGTCTGGGTTTCCGGTCACATCGCTGATGAAAGCGACCTTATCTCTTTGTTGGGAAACGGCCGGCATGAGCTGGTTTCCTCCTAAATAAGTGAGGCGGTGCCCGACCCCATCTTTTAAATTGGCAACATAGATCTTGGGCTGGCCTAGCTGATAAGAAACGTACAAAAATCCACCGGTTAAATAGCCGGGCTTAGGCGGAATGTAAGCGGGAGTGACGCAGAACGATTTGTCCTGGGTGATTTGCCTTGCGTTGGCTCCATCATAATCGGATTCCCATACCTCTGCAAACGGCTTTTGATTGTTGGAATTAGGACGCTTGATCGTATAAAGGATGCGGGTAGACGCAATGCCTTCCGTTCCAAACAAGGCCTTGTGCATCATGTCTGCAAAGCGGTGGATTAAGCGCCGGTCTTGGCTTAGATCGCCTGTCAAAGGAATCGCTTCCGGCGTTTTAATATTTTGTGCATTCACGTCCAACACTAAAAAGTGGAGGGATTTTCCGCGGATTTGTCCCTTGACAACGTAAAAAATATTTTTCGCCTGCCAATCGTTGAGGGAACCGACACTCTCAAATTCGCCTCCTAGGGCCAGCTGGTCATTTTCTGCTGTGCGCTTGGCCAAGTAGGTTGAGCCGTTGTGGTTCAAGTCAAAGGCCAAGACTTGCTCCAATTGACGGGCATAAACATCCGTTAAGGCTGCTTGGTCAGTGCTCAAAGGAGGAAAATATAAAGGGACAAGGGGACTTTCCGTTTCAAGCCGTACAACGATCGTATCCCCTTCTTCTTGTGCTTGAAGGGGTAGAATCCATGATAAGGCCAGCCAGCCTATCAAATAAAAAGATAAAAATTTAAATCGATCGATATGCATAGGAATCCTCAAAAATGGAATAATTAAAGCCTTTAATTATGGGTTTTAATCCACCCTTGGAGGAGGTATTAAAACCACTAAGATTGGTTTTTGAAAAGAATGGATTTAACATCATCTGCAACCGCCTTAAGCTGCGCCGCTCGCGCGGCTTAAGATGGTTGGTACGTGTTGTCCGTGAATTTCGGCTGCACCTTCACCCACGACTACTGCCCATGCGCCATTCACGTGGCTTGTTTAGTCTAGCAAACTCAGGTTAGCAGGCCTTTTCTTATCTATACCATTCAAATTCGCGTTTTAAGACCCTCTTAGAGGCTTTCTTAAAGCTGCTAATGGCTTAGATTTGAGTTCTTTTCCCTTAGAAGGAAACGTGAGATAGAGGGGCTATATTCACTCTATATGGTCCCTCTGTTTCACGTTTCTTGCTAGGGAGAAAATAATCTCAAATATAGGCTATTATGAGTTTTAAGAAATCCTCTTAGTGGTCGTTATTAAGTGTAATCATAAAGGTATACTGAGACGCCCCTTCGAATTGATTGCCAAAAGAAGGAAACAGCAGAGTGGGCAAAACGCGCTCGATATACTGCTTATTCTTCTGACTTTCGCTGCTCACAATGGCGACTTGCTGGACTTTCCCGGTTTTGCTCAAGGTCAATTTAATCTTGACAGCTCCATAATCAGGCAAGCGCAAGCCTGATTTTAACCGGAAGGCAATCTCGTCTCGATAGCTAATGGCCTGAGCGCTTAGCGCCGCTGAACCCGCCTCTCCTACGGGAAGCGCGTCAATCTGCAGGCTTTCGATGGGCTTGGGGATGGAAGTTTCTTCCAGTTTAACAGAAGAGCCGGCATTAATTTTATCGCGCGTTTCCCCCATTTTTGCAAGGTTTTCCTTCGCTTTGCTAAGAAGTTCTCTCTCTCTCTGGCGAGCCGCCTCTTGGGCTGCTGCTATCTCTTGCTGCCTCTTTTTTTCCGCTTCTTTGGCAGCAGCCTGCTCTTTCTGCCGCTTTTTCTCAGCTTCTTCAGCAGCGGCCGATTTATTGGCCTCCGTTTTTTTATTGGCTTCCGTTTTGGCCGGCTTTTTGGCTTCTTGTTCAGCAGCCGGCTTTTTGGCAGGAAGCGGAGTGGCCGGTTTCTTGGCAGTTGCTGGCTTTTTGGGTTCTGCCGGCGCTTCTTTGGGTGCTGGCTTGACTATTTTTTTTGCAGCAGGCGGATTTTGTTTTTTCTCTTCCGCTTTGGGAGCAGGAGGCGGGGCCTCTTGCGGTTTTACTTCTTTGCTTTCAGATGGAGCGGGTTCAGAAGAGGGGGGCGTAGGCTCCGGTATCGGTTCTGGTGTAGGCATAAGAGAAGGAGGGGGTAAGGGGGGGGCTTCTCTTGGCAAGGGAATAAGGGGAACAAAGGGAGGTGTCTCTAAGCTCAATTCTTTCTCCACTTCTTCGGCCTTCTTTGTTTCTTGCGGAGGAGGGGAAGCAGGCGTAGGCATTTGCGCCACAGCGGCCATCAAAACGGGTTGCAAAGAAGGGGTCAGTTGAACCGTTGTGACAATGACTCTTGCGCGGGCCTCTTTATGAGGAGAGGCATCAGGCCAGGAGAGGCCAAGCCATAGGCCGAACAAATGGCAGGCAATCACAAATAAGGCGATAAAGAGCCAAGAAGGATCTTTAGTCTTTTGCAAATCCAAAAAAGAAGGGGAAGAAAGAGGGCCTTGCATGCTTGTTTCTCATTTGCCTTATGCCGGTTTCAAAATAATTTCCAACTGCGCAAATCCCGCTTCCTCTGCTGCATTCTTAACAGACTGATAAGTGCCGAATTGCGCACGCCTATCGTGAAAAACTTGCGGATTGATCTTTGGAAACTGCTGTTTGGCCAACTTGAGCTGCTCCCTTAATTGCGCGAGGCTGACAAGCTGATTATTGAACCAAATCGTATTATCCGGGTGAACGTGAATGGTAATGGGACTACTCTCTTGCACTGACTGAGAAGTCTGCAAAGGCATATGCGGGGCGTCGGCTAATTCGACTTGATCCAGCTCAAGCAAAGGAGCAATGACAATAAACATAATCAAAATGACAAAAACCACGTCAATCAAAGGAGTTAAATTGACGGTGGGTTCATCCGGCGTTTGAAAAGAGGAAAACGAAAAGCGGCTTCTTGTCATTGCTTTTTTCTCGCTTAAATTACAAAGAGTTAATCGACTAGACGCGAGTGAAAAATTCTTGTCCTAATTTAGCACTAAATTAGTTTTAGTGCTAATTTTTAGTGGTGTTATCCATCCACTTTGCGATACTGCAGCTCGACGGCGGCTAAAATATCGTTGGAGAATCCTTCCATATCCATAGCGAAATCGCGAATGGTATTTTTCAAATAATTATAGCCAATTAAAGCGGGAATGGCGTCAATTAATCCTAAAACAGTGGTCGCTAAAGCCAATGAAAGGCCGCTCAATACCATTTGGTGGGTTCCTCCTCCAGCTTGATGGGCTTGAAGTTCGGAAAAAGTCGTCAGAATTCCCCATACGGTTCCTAGCAAGCCTAAGAAGGGGGCTAAGCTGACAGTTGTGGATAAAATATAAAGGTTTTTTTCTAGATATTTGACTTGGGAGGCCATCTGAGTCGATAAATGGGAGGCGACAAAATCAATATCGCTTAAATTCAAATAGCCGGTCGGATTCTGTCCGTTAGGCGTTGGAGTAGCCGGGGAAGATTGAAGCGTGCTAAAATGACGATTTTTAGCCAGCACGTCTAGAGATTGTTTTTTCAGTACTTTGTAAAGATCTAAAAAGGGATTGAGAATTTTCTTTTTATTGATATTTTCGCAGTCAAGGCTTAAAGGATTGAGGCGCTGCAGTTGAAAGGCTTCATAAAAACGAAAGGCATTTTTCCTAGCTTGATAAGTTAGCCAAATCTTATGAAGTAATACAATCCAACTACAAATGGACAAGGCATAAAGGGCTAAAAAAATAAATTTGCCGAGAACATCTGATTGAGTATACGCTTCAAAGAAAGGATTACTAGCTAGTATATTATGGTTTACATACATTTATAATTCCTTTATCATTCCTATGAATTTACTTGATTGTAAATTAAAAATTTATTATTGTAGTTGTCTTGTTTGTTTAAAATTTGATAACCGATAAGAATCTATATTGTCAAGAATGACTAATATAAAAGAGTAAATTACTGATGACTCTCTGCTTAATACGGGGATTTTAAAAGCTAGTATTGAAATCTGACATCTATTTTTGTTCGAAACCTTCTCCTCTTTGGATCATTTTGATTCAAAATGAGAAAAAAGAGAGGAAAATTTGGGATTAAAAGAGTACTTTAAAGACAGCGCGTTCTAGTTTTTTAGAATTCTCCATGAGTAGACACTTCATCCTTATTTAAAAGGCTCAGTGATGAGCCGTATAAAGTTAGGAGTTGCTTAATGTTAGCTTATTTCCGTTTCTTATTACTGTTAATAGGGTTGGCTTTGCCCTTACAGACTTTTGCAAGTTTTGGCGGGCCTGCTCACGTAAAAGTTCAACTTATTCAGGAAGAAGAAACGATTCAGCCCGGTCAGCCCTTTTGGGTCGCTGTTCGTCTCGATATTGAGGATGACTGGCATGTGTACTGGAAAAATCCAGGAGATGCAGGCATGCCTCTTAAAATGGAATGGAAGCTTCCTCCCGGATTTGAGGCCAGTCCTCTTCAGTGGCCCTTTCCTGAAAAATTTACCGTTGCCGACATGGTGGGATTTGGCTATAAGGGCGAAGTTGTCTTGCTCAGTTCGATCACGCCTCCCCTGGATCTTCCTGTTGGTTCAACTATGCAGCTCGATGCGCAAGTAAAATGGCTTGTTTGCTCGGCCTTGACCTGCCAGCCAGGATCCGCTCCTGTGTCTTTGCCTGTTAAAATAGCGGCACATTTGCCTCAAGCGAAGCCTGAAGTGGCAGAGTTATTTGAAAAGGCGCGGGCTAAAATGCCGAAAGCCCATGCAGAAGTGCAAACAGTGCGCAAAGAGGGCATTGTTCAATTAGAGGTTCCACATGATGAGCATCATGCCTCATCCAATACGATCACAGGCGTTTATTTCTTTCCCGAGCAGAAAGATGTGATCGATCATTCGGTCGATCCGACGGTAGCCGTTAGTGCGAAGGAAAAAAATCGCTATTTTGTCAATCTAAAGGGAAGCGATGAGATTGGGGCAAAGAGCCAGATTTTAAAAGGCGTTTTAGTCGTGCATACTCAAGAAGGCGTGCATGAGAATGTCCAGGCTTTTGACATTGACAGTCCAATTCAAGAGGCGGGTGAAGGGCATTTGCTTAGCTGGCTGGACCATTCAGAGAAACCGTCGGTGTCCTCTCCTGTTATCATCGGCAACGGATCGATTGTTTCTACGGCTCAATTTTCGTTTGAAGGCGGATTGGGATTGGCCCTTTTATTTGCTTTTTTAGGCGGCATGCTCCTCAATTTAATGCCTTGCGTCTTGCCGGTCATGTCTTTCAAAATCATGAGCTTTGTCAAAATGGCTGGCCAAAGCCGCAAACTGACCATCAAGCATGGACTGCTATTTTCATTGGGCGTCCTCATTTCTTTTTGGATTTTAGCTTCCGTCATGTTGATGTTGAGAGCGTACGGACAAGCAGTCGGCTGGGGATTCCAATTGCAAGAACCCCTCTTTGTGGTCATTTTGGCTTCCATTCTTTTCATTTTCTCTTTAAGCCTGTTTGGCGTGTTTGAATGGGGAGTCTTCTTTGCTTCTTGGGTAGGGCAGACAGAGGCCGAAACGGTTCATAAGCAATCGGGGAATACAGGCTCTTTCTTTAGTGGAGTTTTGGCAACCGCTGTCGCAACGCCTTGCACGGGCCCTTTTTTGGGATCGGCTGTTGGCTTTGCCTTTACCTTGCCCGTTTTTCAGGCATTATTGATTTTTACCTCCCTGGGCTTAGGGATGTGCTTTCCCTATCTTCTCCTCGCCGCTTTTCCTTCTTTCCTGCGTTTTGTTCCCAAACCGGGAGCCTGGATGGAGATATTCAAACAGTTGATGGGATTTATTCTTTTGGCAACCGTTCTTTGGCTCATGTGGGTCTTTAGCGCGCAAACCAATACGTTTTCGCTCATTTGCCTTCTCGCCGGTTTCCTCTGCTTTGCCATCGGAGCCTGGATTTATGGCCAAGGGTGCAGTCCTGTAATCAGTTCCAAAAAACGCCTGCTGGCTTATGCCTTTGTCGGCCTTTTTGTCGTTGCAGGATGCCAAGCGATCCTGTTTCCTCGCGAGTCTTGGTATAAAGAAGAGACGCTTGCTAATCATCACAAGGGAGGAGAGTGGGATGGCTGGGAGAGCTTCTCGCCCGAGCGCGTGGCTGAGCTGCGAAAACAAGGCAAACCCATCCTCATTGACTTTACAGCTAAATGGTGTTTGATTTGCCAAGCCAACCATTTTGTCCTGTCTTCCGCCGAAGTGGAAAAAAGCTTGGCCGAAGCCGGAGTGGTCAAGCTCAAAGCCGATTGGACGAAAAATGATCCGGTCATTACCGAAGAATTGAGCAAATTCGGCCGCAATAGCGTACCGCTTTATGTCCTTTATGGTAAAGACGAGCAAAGCGATCCCCTTATTCTGCCTCAAGTCTTAACGCCGGAAGTTGTTCTTCAGCACTTAGATGTGGCGCTAGGATCCGATGAGGAGATTGCATTAAAGTGACGGGCGCAGCGTTTTCCTTGATAGATTCGCATGCCCATTTGACCCATACCGGCGTGTTTGAGCACGTGGAAGACGTATTGGACCGTGCCAAGCAGGCGCATGTCCAGTCTATTGTCAATATTTGTACGGATTTGGTGACTTTAGAAAGAGGGTTGGCGCTTTCCAAGCGCTATCCTTGGATCTATCAAGCAGCCTCTACAACCCCGCATGACGTGGAAAAAGAAGGCGAATCGGTTTTTGACGCGATTGCCGCTTATGCAAGAAGCGGCCAGCTGAAGGCGATTGGAGAGACAGGCCTTGATTATTATTACGAGCACTCCTCCCGCCCTATTCAGCAAGATTTTCTGCGCCGCTACCTGCGCTTAGCATTGGAGTGCCGCCTTCCCGTTGTCATCCATTGCCGCGAGGCCTTTGCCGATTTCTTTGAAATCTTAGATGCCGAGTATCAAATGAACCAGCGCCATGCTCCAGGCGTGCTTCACTGCTTTACGGGGACGATTGCCGAGGCCGAAGAAGTTCTCAAAAGAGGGTGGATGCTATCTTTGAGCGGAATTGTGACCTTTAAAAAAAGCATCGAGCTTCAGCAAATCGCCAAAGAGGTTCCCCTTTCTCAGCTGCTCATCGAGACGGATACGCCTTATCTTGCCCCCCAAAAATACAGAGGCAAACCCAATGAGCCGGCCTTTTTAATAGAGACCGCTGCCTTTATCGCCTCTTTAAAAGGCCTTTCCATCGAAGAGGTTGCCCAAGCGACAACCCAGAACGCGCGTCTGCTATTCCAGCTGCCTTAACGGTTTTTGAAAAGAACGGATTTAACATCATCTGCAACCGCCTTAAGCTGCGCCACTCACGTGGCTTAAACGGTTGTCCGTATTGTCCGCAGATTCCGGTTGCGCCTTTATCCACGGTGACTGCCCTGCGCCATTCACAGGTTTGCTTAGTCTAACAAGCCTTTTTCTTATGCCAGTCAAATTTGAATTCCCATACATCCCTAAAAAATTGAATAAACTGTTTATATTTAATTAATTAAACAGTGATTTTTAATTAATTATGTGTATAATATTTAGTGTTAACTAAATAATATTATTGAAATAAAAGAGGAAATAATGAGTGCAATAAGTTTTTTAACGCTTCCCAATGAAATTATCGCCTATATCGCTCTAATGGGAGATAGGAAGACATTGATCGCGTTATCTTCATCGGATAAGCTAACAAAATTAGCTTTAGATCATATATGGAAGAGCTTAGTCTTACAAGAATTTCCAGATGAATATAAAAAAATTACAGATGAAAAACCCTCGAGATTTAAAAAATTGAAGGAAAAATTTTTACCTTCTAACAAAAGCTTCACTTGGAAACAAAGATATAGTGAGGCGAACTATCAAAATTATTTATCTTCTTTTAAAACAGAATTGAAACCTATCTCTGCTCTTCAAGTAGATCCCGCTGCCACATTCGCTCATATACAATTAAGCCTTTTACAATCAGATGGCGCTTTTGCCAATTATATTCAATTCAATCCAAGGATGTTGCTTCGCTCTTACCTTAACGTGATAAACGAGGTTAAAGGCATGGGATGCCGCTTTATTCACTTTAATGCGAAAGGAGAAGTTTCCGAGATACAAGACGATTATAATCCTGCTTTTGGAATGCCCTCAGGAGTGGCTATTGTGAAAGGTGAAGAAAAGAAGATTAAAGCAAAATTAAAAATCATGTGCCCGCTTCCTGCTAACGCCAAAAATTAGATGCTTGTTCATTAATAACCTGAATTGAATCTTTTAAACAAACTTCATAGCAGTGCAACCGCACTGCTTTTTTTTAATTCCCATTTTTATGATTTATTTTTATTAACAATAAAGTTTTAAGTTTGTTGCTAAATTGATAATTTACTATTTATTTGTATTTTCTTAATTTGATTTAATTGATTTTTTATTTATTTTTTTATGTTTGTTTAATTTTTATTATAGAAATGTAAATTATAATGGTTTTTTATTTAATAATTTACATTTGGTTTATCATGTTTTCATCATCAATTAATTTGGATCAAGCAAGAACAATTTTACATGGTTTTAAAGATCTCGTGCATGTAGAAAGCACTCCTTCCGATCTTTATTTAGCAAGTCATACGGTTGCCGTTGTCCCTTCTTCTACGCGTTCAAGTATGCAGAAAGTCTCGGATTACTTATCGACTTGGAGCGGATGGACGCAAGATTTAAGCTATTTGCCTACCTTGACAAATAAAGTAAAAATTTTCGTCCAAAATGCTTTTGAAGGCAGGCAAAACATTGATTTAAAGGAGAATGAAATCCAAGAAGCCATTCAAGGGCTAGGCATTTTATGGAATAGCCGGGGAAATAAGACAAGAGAATTTGACTTTATTGAACAAGCGATTCAAGATCTTTTATCTGTTATGCAGCAGATTGAAAAAAACAAAGGGGATGACATTACCCAAGAGCCTTCTAAAGAAAAGGGCATTCTCCCGAAAGAAACATCTCCTTCAGATAATTGGTGGATCAGCATGTCTTCTATTACAAGCATGATGTATGGAGTTCCCGCACAGCTCTATTCTAGTTTATCCAATGCTTCCGCTCAACCGACGAGCTTATCTAGTGAGGTAAAGGAAGAGGAATGTAAAGAGGATGAAGATCAGTGGGTGCTGATCGATTCTCCCTCTGCTTCTATTACAGAGTTTTCTCCTGACGTCTCTTATAAGGAGTTGGTTAATCGATTAGGCCATTTTCTTCATTCTCGGGAGGAAGACAATACGCCTGCTTTGCATAAGCAATTGAGAATGCTTTTAGTGGATCCGACATTATTAGAGACAAAGGCATACAAACTGGAAGATTCAGAGGAGACGCTTTCTATTCCTTCTCAATTCTATGTCGACTGTTCTCGCTTTAATAGCCTGACCGTTAATAACAAGCTTTTGCACTCTCTCCATGGAGAAAAATTATCTCGAGAGAAAATTTCACAACTTTTAATCAAAGAAATGGGGCAAAAGGTTTTTGAGAGAATAGGGGCGTTAGTCCATCAGTCATTAGTCGCCCAGCAGGTCGTCGATTGGAGTTTAAACAATTGGCCGGAAGAGTGGATAGGACGATTATATATAGCGCAGGCGAAGGGCTTTGATTTTACTATCCGTACGCTTGAAGATTCAATCGAGATTGATGCCAGCATTCCATTGGCCATTAAAAATTCCCAAGATCAAGACGAGCACATGCATCCAAAGTCCATTGGTTATTTTATGTTGCAGCGCCGCCTCTCTTTACCCAAAAAAGAGCTAGAAGAAAGTTTGGAAGAGCTTGAGCCTGCTTGCCAAGTTCCCCATGCCAAAGTGACACAAAGGCTCTCTGATTTATATCCTACCTTAGAGGAGGCCTTAAATAGTTCAAATTGAGAGGATAAGAGAGGGTAATCATTTCTAAGAGGATTTTTAAAACTGCTAATGGCCCAGCTAGATTCGAATTCTTTTCCCTAGAAACTCAGGTTAGAAGGAAATAATCTCAAATCTAGGTGATTAGCAGTTTTAAGAAACGCTCTAAGCTATTTGATATATTTTTCTTGCAATCCTTGGATTTTAAAATAAAAACTGATAATAATGCAGGACATTTAGGCTGTGTTTCAAAGTTCTCATTGCCTGCATCGCTTTGCATTCGCTTATCGTCATTACAATGCGTTTTCTAGGGATATGGCATGAAGAGGGACTTAGAGGTGGATTAAAATCCATAATAATCGATATTTGAGGTTATTTCTTCCTAGGGGAAAAGAACTCGAATCTAGGCCATTGGCGGTTAATACGCCCTCTTATAACCTTGTAAACACCCTCCTCTTAGACGAATCGAGACAATGAATTTCTCTCTTAAATCGCCAAGAGGCTGTAAAGCCGAAGACAAGCAACCAAGAGATATTCATGGCTTATACCTATCCAGCCCCGCCTATTCCCCGGGCGTTTATTTGGCGCCGTGCGCATTCTTTGACGGGCATATGGCTTGTTCTGTTTTTGATCGAACATTTGTTAACGAATTCGCAAGCGGCTCTTTTCATCGGAGATGATGGAAACGGTTTTGTCAGTGCGGTTAACTCGTTAAAAGCGCTTCCTTATCTTCCAGTCATTGAAATCTTTCTTTTAGGTGTTCCCTTTCTCGTCCATGGGATTTGGGGGGTGCGCTACTTATGGACGGCTAAATATAACGCTTTTCCAACCGACGGCTCTTCTCCTTCTCTTCCGCAATATTCTCGCAACCAGGCTTATACTTGGCAGCGCTTGACGTCTTGGATTTTATTGATCGGCATTTTGGCCCACGTCATCCACATGCGCTTTATTGAGTATCCCACATCTGCTCAATTGGGAAGCCAGCATTTATATATTGTCCGCCTCAGCGTAGATAATGGATTGTATACGCTAGGGGATCGCTTGGGATTTGATTTGTACACGGCTTCTAAAGTTCAACATCTCAAAGCTGCTATCTCCCGTCAAGATGTCCCTCACTTTGAACCAGGCTCGCCAGAGCAACTCGTTGCCGATCAAAAGCGCCGAGAAGAGCTGGCATGGGTAACTGCCATGGACAAATGGCAGTTGGGCGCTCATGAAGTTCTGGCTGTTTCCAAATCATTCGGCGTGGCCGAGCTGCTGATGGTGCGCGATACCTTTAAGAACCCTGTTATGATTCTGCTTTATACGGGCTTGGTTTTGGCGGCTTGCTTTCATGCTTTTAATGGACTATGGACGGCAATGTTTAAATGGGGAGTGACTCTTACAGCCGCTTCTCAAAACCTAATGCGGGCATTTGCTACCGGTTTAATGGTCATCATTACCTTTTTGGGTCTTGCAGCGATTTGGGGAACGTATTGGCTTAATCTAGCGCATTAAAGGAATAGGAATACAGAAATATGGCGCATAAACATAAAGAAGTGATTGTTGTCGGAGGAGGGCTTGCAGGGTTGTCTGCAACAATGAAGCTGGCGGAAAATGGCTGCAAAGTCAAACTTGTTTCGGTTACAAAAGTGAAGCGCTCTCATTCTGTGTGCGCCCAAGGAGGCATCAATGCCGCCATCAATTTAAAAGGCGAAGAAGATTCTCCTCTCATTCATGCGTATGACACCATAAAAGGGGGGGATTTTTTGGCCAATCAGCCTCCTGTTTTGGAAATGTGCTTGGCAGCTCCGGGAATTATTCACTTAATGGACCGGCTAGGATGCACATTTAATCGCACTCCCGAAGGAAATTTGGATTTTAGGCGTTTTGGGGGCACGCTTTATCATCGAACGGCTTTTTGCGGCGCTTCCACCGGCCAGCAGCTTCTCTATTCTTTGGATGAGCAAGTGCGCAAATACGAGACATTGGGGTGCGTAGAAAAATTCGAATCGCACGAATTCATGCGCTTAATTCTAGATGAGCAGGGAATTTCGCGCGGCATTGTCATTATGGATCTCTTCAACATGAAGTTGGAGGTATTGAAAGCCGATGCGGTTGTCATGGCAACCGGAGGAATTGGCATGATTTTCAAAAAATCGACCAATTCAACTTTTTGCACAGGCGCGGCTAATGGACGCCTCTTTAAGCAGGGGATGATATACGCCAACGGGGAATTTATTCAAATTCACCCGACGGCTATTCCAGGACATGATAAATTGCGGCTCATGTCTGAGTCGGCCCGCGGAGAGGGGGGACGCATTTGGGTATACGGCGACTCTTCCAAGACCATCCAGACGCCGGACGGCAGGCAAATCCCTTGCGGCGTTACAGGCGAGCCTTGGTATTTTCTAGAGGACATGTATCCGGCTTTGGGAAATTTGATTCCAAGGGATATCGGATCGCGCGAAGTCCTGCGCGTGTGCGAAATGGGATTGGGGATAGATGGCGGAATGCAGGTGTACTTGGATGTCAGCCATTTATCCGAAGAAAAGAAGGAAAAGCTCCAGGCAATTTTAGAAATTTATCAAAAATTTACGGGAGAAGACCCGCGCAAAGTTCCCATGAAGATCTTTCCGGCCATGCACTATAGCATGGGAGGCGCGTGGGTGGATTGGCCTGCAGCTGATGCGCCGGACCGCTTTGAGCGTTATCGGCAAATGACAAATCTGCGCGGATGTTTCAATATAGGCGAGTCGGACTATCAATACCATGGAGCAAACCGCTTAGGAGCAAATTCCCTTTTGTCCTGCATCTTTAGCGGGCTGGTTGCCGGCCAAGAAGTTCCCCGTTATTTAGATAATTTGAATTCCAGCCATCACAATGTTCCCGAAAGAGTTTTCGAGCATGCCTTGCAAATCGAAGAAGACCTCAAAAAAGACTTGCTTTCGCGCCAAGGTCCAGAAAACATTTATCGCTTGCATGATGAGCTTGGCGAAATCATGGTCAATGATGTGACAGTTAAGCGCAACAATGCCGATTTGCAAAAAGCCCTCAATAAAATAAAAGAAATCAGGGAACGCTATCGGCATATTTCGTTGGATGACCAGAGCCAGTTTGCCAATCAAACCTATGCCTTTGCCAATCAATTCGGCCCGATGCTTGAGCTAGCCATGGTCATTACAAAAGGGGCATTGCTGCGCAATGAATCGCGTGGAGCGCATTATAAGCCGGAATTTCCCGAACGTGATGACGAAAACTGGCTGAAGACGACGCTGGCGACCTATAACCGCAGTTTGGACGAGCCTATCATTACCTACGAACCGATCAATTTACGGCACCTTAAGCCAATATTGCGCGATTATGCGCATACGAAGAAAGTTAAGCCAACGTTAGAAAATGTCCCGAACAATATTGTTCTGCCCATTTAAACCAAGGGATGCGCTATGAGTGAAACCTATATTTTAAAAATTTTCCGCGGACATCCCGGTCATCAATATTGGGAAGAATTTGAGCTTAAATTGATTCCTTTTGCCAACATCATCTCGTCTTTAATGGATATTCAAAGAAATCCCATCAATATCAAAGGAGAAAAGGTGACTCCGGTGGTATGGGAATCGGGCTGCTTGGAAGAAGTGTGCGGTTCTTGTTCGATGCTCATCAACGGCTACCCACGCCAGGCCTGTACGGCGTTGATTGAACCGATCTTGAAACAGACGGGCAAATCGATCATTACTGTCGCTCCCTTAACCAAGTTTCCTCTTGTACGTGATTTAATTGTCGATCGCAGCCGCATGTTTGAGAACTTAAAAAAAGTCCATGCATGGATTGATGTCGACCATAGTTATTCTCAAGGACCGGGACCGAAGATTAGCCCGGAGAAGCAAAAGGTCATGTACTCTCTATCGACTTGCATGACGTGCGGTTGCTGCTCCGAGGCTTGCCCGCAAGTCAATGCGCATTCGGCTTTTATTGGCCCGGCCCCCATTTCTCAAGTGCGCCTTTTCAATGCCAACCCGGTAGGGAAAACGCAAAAGGCCCAGCGCTTGCGTCCTTTGATGGAGGAGGGCGGCATTAGCAGCTGCGGCGACAGCCAAAACTGTGTCCGCGTATGCCCAAAGAATATCCCTCTTACCGATTCTATCGCGGCTATGAGCCGAGATACGACGATCCAAGCGATAGAAGACCTTTTTAGTTTTCCAGAGCGCGAAGACTAGAGATCACTCTCAAATTAAAATTTTAAAGGGATCCCACGCATGTCTGCCTTTAGCATGGATTCAAATGTCTAAATAACTTTAATGCTCAAGAGATAGGCAGGCGCTGCGATCCTCTTTAAATTCCCTTCTATTTTTCTTTCAAAACTTCTTCGCTTATAAAAGAAAGGATTGTCAAAGGAATGCGGAATCGGTAAGATCGCCAGGCAAATCAAGAACTATTAGCAAGCCGGCCAAGAAGAAAGTTAAGTTGCTTTACCTGAGTTTATATATGCTAAAGAAATTGAAAAAGATTCCGCATTATGCCCGGAAATTATCAAAAGAGGCCTATGCGCTTGATATTCTTCGTTTAGTCCGTCATGTCAAGCCAAAGCACTGGCTCATTGCCTTCGCTGCCTATGCGGATAGGCGCTCGACTGCCGTCGAAATGACGCATCAGCTGGGCATGCAAGATATCCAATTACTTTTAAAAATTTTGCCTTACCGAGAGCAGCGGCTGGCTAAGAATTTTTATTTGTGGCGTTATGGAAATCGCACGTTTTGCGCGACTTATATGCAGTTTATTGGCATCTATGCGGAATATTTGTCCGGTCTATTCGATAATTTGTATGAGTGCGAATGGGAAAATAAAGCGGTATTGGATATCGGAGGCTTTGTTGGCGATTCTGCCCTGTATTTTTTAGAGAAGGGAGCCAGCCAGGTCATCATTTATGAGCCCTTGGCCGAAAATGTGGTGTCCCTAAAATATAATTTACAGCCTTTTACAAATAAAATCAGCATTCATCAACAAGCGGTAGCTAAGGAAGAAGGGGTATTGAACTTATCTTCCAATACGCCGGGGGGCTCTCTCGGATTTGGAATGGAAAAGGGGAGCTATCAAATTCAGTGCGAGGGAACGACTTGGAAACACATTCTCAAGCAACACCGTATCGATATAGCGAAAATTGACTGCGAAGGAGGAGAGCAATACTTAGTAGATGTTCCTGCAACTGATCTACAAGCTATTTCTTATTGGATTATAGAGACGCATAGCCCCGAGATCGACGCTCAAGTCCGTAAAAAATTTCAAGAAAGCGGGTTTGATTTAATAAAAGAGGTGACGCTTACGCCATTAGTCCGGCTTCTACACTTTAAAAAGTAAAATTAGGCTTAAGAAGCTGTCCCAAAGCTGCCATCAATTAACCCAATTAGGGCAGAGACAAAGTTAACGCAGGCGGAATGGCGCAAAATTTAAGCTCTTTTAATTTTGCGCCATTGCGTCTCTGCGTCGACCTTGGACAGAGGGGAAGTGAGTCCTTTTTAAATAAATTCGAATAGCTAATGCTAAATTTCAAGCGTATTTAAAAACTTTTATTCCCAGTCTATATCGCTTACTTCTTCAGTGTCATTTTCGTCCGGTAGGCGATCTATAATGCTTTGCATAAGGCTAGCAAAGTCTGTTCCGGCCTTTGAAGGATCATCTTTCTTTTCTGCTTGAGAAAAACGGTCTGGACTTTCTTCCGATAATTTTTTTAAATTATTTTTATTGAAATTGACGATGGAAGATAGCAAATCAGAGCGATCCTCATAGCGGTTGATCGTTGGCCGCTCTTCTACAGAAGAGGGGAGGGATTGAACGCTTTGCGTTTCCGGTTTGCTGACTTTTGGCAAGTCAATGCTATCGTCATCACTCTCATATTCGCTTTCTTCTTCAATCGCCTGTCTTCTAGCAGCCAATTGACTTGATAATAAATCAAAAACCCCGTCTGTCTGTTCCGTAGCAATGGGTTCGGATGCCTTTGTCTCGGCTATATGCCTGCTTTGAGGCGAGAATAGCTGAATAAAGGGGGGTGGGGTGGGAATTGATTGTGGATGGAGAATGTCTTGTCCGATCTCCACTGTTTTGCGGGCGGACTCCAGCTGAGCGGGCCGATTAGAGGTTTGCTCTTCTATTATTGGTTCGACAATAGCCGGCACGCTTGTTTTGTCCTCAAATTCAATAGCTGGTTGTTCAATCGTTGGAAGAGCTTGTTGAAGAGAAATTTTGCTAGCCCCAATTGCTTGTCCCTCGATGATAGAAGGGGGAAGAGCTAATCCAGCAGGCTCTTGGGTAGCTTCCTTAGGAGATGAAAGAGAGCGGGGAGGCAAAGGAGGAGGCGTTCTTTTTCTTTCTCTAGGAGGAAGAGGGGGAGGCGTCTTTTTTTCTTCTTTAGCTGGAACGGGAGGCAATGGCCGATGATGGACTTTGACTCGCTCCCGTAGCGGAGAAAGGGATGGCTGAGGGATGAACGAATTTTCTTGCGAAGAAGGAGGAACAGCGCTCGCTTCGGTCTTCTTGAAATGATTGGAAGATTGGCGCTGGATGAGATCTGCCAGCACTTGTTTGAATAAAGGCTTAGGTTCAATATTTGTTCCTACCGCTTCAGATGGAGAAATCGAGGCATGGGGAGAAGGATTGTTAATGGGAAGCGAGCTTGGCTGAAATGCAGAAGAGGGGCGAACAAAGGCTTCTGGATGAGGCAGCTGTCGGGCCTGTATGCGAGAAGGTTCAAAAGAGGGATAGGAAGGGGAATTAAGCGTAGAAGATTTTTCCGCTTGCTTTAAATGATAAACGGTTTGTCTACTAGAGCTTAACCAAGAAATCGTGTGCTGCGCCAAATGGTAAATTTGCTCTATAAGCTCGCTTTTTTTCTGCTGCACATAATCAACATAAGAATAGTATGTTACGTTTTGTATAGTGGGATCAATTTCAATTTGATAGCGAAATTCTTGCTGATATAGGTTCTCCGGCCTTAAAACCTTAATTTGAGCGTCCAATTGTTGAACTTGACCTAACTCTTCTTGAAGTTCCTTAATGCCCGCTTGCAACATTTGAACTTTCTCTATAGTCCCTGCATTTGCCTGTACGTGGCTTTCCCATTGGCCCTTCTTATCTGCTATGCTTGCATACAAGCGGTAAAATGAATTTTCAAAATCCTCAACTGTCGGAATGCGAGGCTGTATAATGGGATAATGAAAAAAATGGCCTCCATAAGGATTGGAGACATAAGAACTATAAGAATTTTGATGCGGATAATTTATATGCGGATAAAAATTTCCTGGATTGTAGGGATGATAATTTCCATGTATACTGTTCATAAACAAACCTTTTTTATTAATTTATTACGAAAATGTTTCTTTTTGTTAATTGATTAACGAGTTTATTAAACAATAATAAATAAATTGTAATATTGATTTATTAATTAATAATAAAATATTTGTTTTGTTTTATGAGGTTTATATAAAGAAAAGCCTTTGCAAGGCTTTAGGAGGATGTCTTAAAACCGCTAATGGCCATTCTTTTCTCCTTGAGAGAAAAGAATCTCAAATATCGATGATTATGGAATTTAATAGACTCTCTAAGAAAGGGTAATGGTAAATTTTTAAGAGAGGTGAAAGGGAGAGAAGGGCACTTTTTTTGTAAGCAAATACTCTTGGATCATGTTATGATCGGGCGCCTTAACTTTTCCATTTTATTAGGCGTGTCATCAATGAGACAATGGCGTGTATTCAAATTCTGGGAAGAAAATCCCTTCGAATCTGGGCATTGTTTCATTGATGCCATATGCCGGATGCCAATAAATCAAATGCCTATTTGCCTGTTTTAAATTTTGAGCGCAGTTTATGTTATATTCATCTTCTTTCTATTTTAAGCGGCTTTCTTTATTGCTGGCCTGCAAGGCCTGCCTAATGCTTGCCTTCATTCTTTTTGCCGGCATAGGGCTAAGCCCGGATGAGGCGCAGTATTGGACATGGAGCCAGCAGCTTGATTGGGGGTATTACAGCAAGCCGCCTGGCATTGCTTGGCAGATTTGGTTGGGCACGCGCTTGTTTGGAGACACGGAATTGGGTGTGCGTAGCTTGTCTGTCATCTTGTCGATTGCGCAGGCTTTGGCAGTTTTCTTTACAGCGCTTCAGGCCGGTTTGCAGGCCCGTACGGCTTTTTGGAGCGGCGTATTGATGGCTTTTTGCCCCATCGGCATGTTGGGGTCTTTATTGGCCATTACGGATGGAGGCTTCTTGCTCTGTTGGACATTGGCTGTCCTTTTTATGGTCTCTGCCTTGCGTGAGTCTAAAGAAGCCAATCCTCTTTTAATAGGCGGATGCATATTGGGGGGGGCGCTTTTTAAGTGGCCCATTTATCTATTTTGGATATTTTTCTTATTGGCGCGCCATTGGTGGTTTCCGCATCAGCCTTTGCGTAAAAGCTTGCAAGGAATGGCCTTTTCGCTAGCTGGCCTTTTACCCAGCTTTTGGTGGAACTGGTCGCATGATTGGGCCACATTTCGCCATGTGTCTTCTACGGTACAAGGGGGGCACGGTTCCCAAAGCGGCAATGTTTTAGAATTTATCGGATCGCAAGCCCTTCTACTTTCCCCGCTTTTATTTATCCTTTTATGCTTGGGGATGCGGGCTTGGCTCAAACAGCGTCGGCACCTTTCTTCCCCGCTCTTCTTTTGCGGGTTCATAACGCTTGCTTGCCTGAGCGCTGGGATATTGGCAGCTTTTTTTCAAAAAATTCAAGGGAACTGGGTTGTTTTCGCTTATCCCACAGGACTGATCTTTTTAGGGTGGTTTGTTTTTGAAGCGCATGTGATAAAAGAGGGGTGGTTGAAAGCCGGATTGGCGTTATCCCTTTGCTTGACGATCTCTGTTTTTCTGTTACCTTTTTTGTATGCGTCTTCCATCCGGCGGCCTGCCATTCTCTCTTATCGCTTAAATCCCTTTAAGCACAATGTGGGGTGGGCGCATTTAAAAGAGGCTTTATCCCATTACGGCTATGACCCGCAAGAACATTTCCTTTTAAGCGATAAATATCAAACGACAAGTATTTTAAGCTTTTATAATGAAGGGCAGAAGCGCGCTTATTTTCTCAACCTGCATGGAGTGCGGAAGAATCAATTTTCCTATTGGCCAAGTTTGCCGGAAGAACAGCAAGGAAAAAGCGGTTATTTTGTTTGGATAGAAAACCATCCGCACTTGGAAAGGGAAGGAAAAAGCAAATTGGTTTTTTATTTGGACCGACTAAAGCCTTATTTTGAAACGGTGGAATTCTTGGAATTTGTTCCTCTATTTTATGATCGGCAGCAAGTTGTTAAAGGGGCATTGCTCTTTAAATGCGAGAATTGCCAATCCCATCAGCCGGATGACCCTGACTTATATTAGGGACATGCCCTAGGAGATCCAAGTAGGGAGAAAATACTCTCCAAACTCCGGTTAATGCACTCTCTAACAGGTGCACGTGCCCGGTTTCATTTGAAAACCGCTTATGACGATGGAAACAAATGCTAGGCAAACAATTTTAAATCCATTATAATGATTATAAGTCACTGCTAATTGGGATATTCGGACGATAAGCCAATCAACGATAATCTATTTTTTTAGGGACCACGACGCCAAGGGAAAAGTTTTAGGTTTAAACCTATTATAACCGGAACTTTGGGAAGCGGACCCACTTTTACAAAATGTGTTGATAGAGCACATTCCAGTCCCTTTTAGCGGTGCTTTTTTTTCTATCTCCTCTTTATTTATCTTTAAAATTAAATTATTTCTTTGTTTTCAATCTCCCTCTTTCCTCATACTTAAATTCTTAGTCTTTACATTTTATCGTTTTTTTTTTAGTATAGTTCCATGTTTGCAAGTTTAAGCAAATAACCTGAATAAGTAGTGGAGAGGATATGTCTTCTGTTAAAAAGAAGCGCAAGTACAAAATTGCGAAGCACAAGCGCAAGAAGCGTAGCCGACGTGATCGGCACAAGGGAAGATAGGACTTAAGCGTTAAGCTAAGTTTTATTTTTCTCATTTGCGGGCTGACTTTGCTGAGTTAAGCATTTAGCCCGCAAACCATTTTGAAGTATAATCGATATCGCCCTCATTCTCAGTGATGATTTTTTCATTAGATTCTCTTAAGTCTTTCTCCTTCTTTTATGTTGGGTTTCCCCGTATATTTTTTCGTTAATCGTATAAACCGTGTAATAAGCACTCTAAGTTGTAAGTAAGGATAAGCTAACATGTGGAAATTTCCCGTTCGATATGACGTCATTGTAGTAGGCGGAGGACACGCCGGTTGTGAAGCTGCGCTAGCGTCTGCCCGCATGGGACTGCGTACGCTGCTGCTTACCATGAATTTAGATACGATTGCCAAAATGAGCTGCAATCCTGCTGTCGGGGGGATTGCCAAAGGCCATATGGTCCGCGAAATCGACGCATTAGGCGGCGAGATGGGAAAAGTCATCGATGTCACAGGTATCCAATACCGTATGCTCAATGCCACCAAAGGGCCTGCTGTCTGGGCTCCGCGCGCGCAGGCGGATAAATTGGCATATCAAACAGAGATGAAGCACAGGCTGGAAAGAACGGCCAACTTAGAGATCAAGCAAGGGACCATTGAAGATTTAGTTGTGGTCAACGACCGCGTTTGCGGCGTCATTACAAAGGAAGGGATTGCCTATGACTGTCAGGCAATTGTCATTTCTTCCGGAACTTTTTTACGCGGCCTCCTGCATATCGGAGAGACGAATTATTCGGGAGGACGAGCGGGGGACCAGCCTTCGGTTGGCATGTCGGCCAGCTTAGAAAAGTATGGATTGAAATTAGGCCGTCTCAAAACGGGGACGCCTCCTCGCGTCAATAAGCGTTCCATCGATTATAGCCAAACGGAAGAGCAGCCTGGAGAGCCGGGAGTAAAATTTTCATTTGATGAGGAAGGGCTTCCGCGCCTGCCGCAAGTTTCTTGCCACATTACTTATACGACTGAAGAAACCAAGCAAATCATTTTGTCCAATATCCACCGCTCGCCGATGTATTCGGGGAAGATTAAAGGCATTGGACCGCGCTACTGCCCATCGATCGAAGACAAAATTGTGCGCTTCTCCGATAAAGAAAGGCATCAGATTTTTTTGGAGCCTGAAGGCTTATCGACGCAAGAGGTCTATGTCAATGGCGTCTCTTCCTCTTTACCCTTCGACGTGCAGCTGGCCTTTATCCACAGCATCCCAGCCCTCCGCAACGCAGAGATCATGCGCCCGGCTTATGCCATCGAATACGATTACGTCACCAGCGGGCAAATTGACTTTTCTCTTGAGTGTAAGAAAATAGAAGGGCTGTTCCTGGCAGGCCAAATTAATGGAACATCAGGCTATGAAGAAGCGGCCGGCCAAGGCCTTATCGCCGGGATCAATGCCGCCAACAAAGTAATGGGCAAATCGCCCCTCATTTTAAAGCGTTCCGAGGCCTATATTGGGGTCATGATTGATGACTTGGTCACCAAGGGATTGGATGAGCCTTACCGAATGTTTACGAGCCGAGCCGAGCATCGCTTGTTGCTGCGCCAAGACAATGCGGATTTGCGGTTGCGTCGCTTTGGTTATGAAGCGGGGCTGATTGATCGAGCACGCTATGAACGTGTCTGTGAAAAAGAGCGGATCCTTAAAGAAGAGAATGTCCGTTTGGGAAAAATTTTCAAGCAAGTGGGTGGCAAAGGCTATACAATTGCCCAGCTTCTTTGCCGGCCGGAAAATACCTATGCTTCTTTACTACAGGACTACCCGGATGTTGTCAAAGACTATGGGGAAGAAATCAACTTTCAAATTGAATTGAGCTTGAAATATGCAGGCTACATTGACCGCCAGACGACCGAAGTCGCTAAGCTTGCCCATGTGGAGAGCTTGGTCATTCCTGAAGGCTTTGATTATGCAAGCGTCCATGGGCTGCGCAATGAAGCGCGACAAAAATTGAGCAAAGTCGCTCCGCAAAATCTGGGCCAAGCGTTGCGCATCTCAGGCGTATCGCCTGCCGATATCTCCATTCTAATGATTGCGCTCATGCGCCAGACAAAGCAGGCAGATAGTCCGTTTGATTCCTCTGCTCCTTCAGCAGGGTGCTGCGATCTCGAGTAAGGCATGGAAGTTCTGCACGTTGTTCAGCTTAGCCAAGTGCCTATCCTCCAGCAATTGCAGTGGGAAGAGGCCTTATTGCGGGCGGATGCGCGCAACTGGTGCCTGATTAACCAAGGTTCTCCGCCGGCGATAGTCATGGGCATTTCCGGAAAATGGGCAGAGCTTATCGATCTGGAAAGAATAAGGCAAGCCCCGCTTCCCGTCGTCCGTCGCTTTAGCGGAGGAGGCACGGTTGTCGTGGATGAGCAGACGCTTTTTATCACGTTTATTTGCAACACTTCCTTTATTCCCATTCCTCCTTATCCCTTGCCCATTATGCGTTGGACAGAAGAGCTGTATCAGCCGCTTTTTCTTCCACATGCGTTTAGCTTGCGCGAAAATGATTATGTAATTGATCACAAAAAGTTTGGCGGCAATGCTCAGTCTATTTGTAAAAACCGCTGGCTACATCATAGCTCTCTTCTATGGGACTATACTCCAGAAAGGATGAGCTATTTACGGCTGCCTCCCAAGATGCCCGCTTATCGGCAGCAGCGTTCGCATGCCGATTTTCTTTGTTGCCTTGGCAATTATTTGCCATGTCCAACGCAATTTCAAGAGCGTTTGCTTCAGCGCCTAGAACAGTGCTTTTCTCTTCAAGTTTGTGAGCAAGGTGAATTGGAAAAAATTGCTGTACGTCCGCATCGCAAGGCGACGGTTTTGGTCGATTGCTCCTAAGAGGGGATTTAACCCCCCTAATAATCGATAGTTGAGGTTATTTTCTTCCTAGGAGGCAATAGAAGAGAACGGGCCATATTGAGTGAATATGGCCCGTTTTCTCCTATCGCTTCCTCGGGGAAAAGAATGCGAATCTAGGTCATTAGCGGTTTTGATACACCCTCTAAGAGGCACTCAACTGTTCCCATCTTCGGCTGACCCAATCGGCCCGCGCTTCCGCGCCCTGATTTTTTAATTCCTGTATAAAAGCGCGTACGAGGGCTTCATTGTCTTCATGCTTCACGTGCAGTTTTTCCAGAAAAAGGGTAAGAGGATGGGGAGTGGGGGAGGGAGTTGGAAAATCTAATAGCCCTAAATACTTAGTGGCTTCTTTTAAAGCAAAGTCTCGATGGGGAGTGTTATTTAGAATAAAAATCACCTCATTGATGAAAGCAGAGAAATTATTCTCTTGAAAATGCTTGGCTAAACGGGCCGAAATATTTTGTCGAATTGTTTTATAGTGAGCAAGTTTAGTGCTGACCAAATGGAAAGCCGGATGAGCAAGCATATCTGGTTGAAGGGCATCGGGATGGCTAATAAAGAATCTAAATAAGGCAAGGGAGAGATGTCTTAAATGCGCATAGTTTATCAAATCGCTAGATCCGCACGAGAAAACAAAGGCTTCTTGTTCTAATCGATCAAGTAAGCATTTAAAATGATCAAGGGCTGCTTGAAATTCAGTCGGCTCTTTCGCTATTTGCATAAGAACTCTTTCAGCTTCTAATTTGGCGACGATGGAGGGCAGGCAGGCTTGAATATGCTCGTCTAATTGCGGTTGGTTGTCCTTAAGATATTGTAAAAATAGGTGCACTTTGAGGATTTTATAAAGCGCCCATTTTTCCGTCAAAGATAGAGACGTCGAATCCATTTGCATAATTTGATGGCGGAAGAAAGCCATTAAGTTCTGCATAGTACATGTTCCCGCATTCTGGGCGGCATCGTAATCCTCTTCATTCTCTGAGGGGGGCAATAGGATACCGCCTTGTCCGATGGCATCATAGATCCAGTTATAAACAAAGTCTATGTTCTCGGCCTTTCCTAAGACAATATCCTTTGTTTCCCAATGATTTTTATTGAGAAGGGAAGCGGCAGGCACCTCGTCGATAACAATGTAGGTTTGATAGCGGTGAGAAAAATTTTCCAATTGGCAATGCCAGTGAAGGCCTAATCCCGTATTGTAATGGATTAGGCGAAATTTTTCGGGGGAAATTCTCTGAACAAGCAAACTTGTCAGATGGCCTACACATCCTAAGGGAATGAGCAGGCTCTCTTTTACTTGTAAGTTAGCTAGCATTTCCAAAATATGATTTGTATAGGAAACTTCGGGAATAGCTTTTTCAAAGAGAGGTTTCATATTAATAGAGAAACGCATGCGATGCAATTCAATGAAGTTTTGTAATAAGGGAGTGAACCGTATTCTTAAATGCGATAAGATTTGCCTAAAATCCTCGGTTAACATCCAATTGGCCTGATGGTCATCCAGTTTCTCAAAGGCATCCAAGAATTTTTTAGTTGTAATGATGCCCAAGGATCCTTCGTATTTTCTTTCCGGGATGAATAATTTATCCATCATCAATTGCATGGCAATATGATTCATACTTGTTTCTGGACTGATTTTTTCCGATAACTCCTTTAGTTGCCTATGGTTTTCTTCTATTATTTTCTGCGCTTTCTCTATCTTTTTCTTTTGATCATTTATCAGTTTATTTAGTTCTTCGGAAAAAGAGGGTTTAATAATTTGCATTTGCCCAGCTGGTTCTTTGATCTGCATGCGATTAGTAGATAATTCAACCGTTTGTTCCATGTCTGAAGGCAAAGCAGGAGAACAGCATAAAAAGGGTGTGCGTTTAATGCGGGCAGCCAGTGAACAAGGAAGATGGAAGAATAAATATCTCAGCAAATCCAAAGCTTTGTGGGCAAGATGAGAAATTAGCTGGATTAAGCTTGGAGTTGTCTCCCTTAAAGAAGGGAAAGAATGAAAAGAAAGAAGTGGACAGACAGAATTGATTTGCATGAAAGTTACTTAATCAAGTTATTACTTAATAATGATAATAATTTAAATTATTTTAAATGTCCTGTTAATTGATAGCCATTTTAAATGGCGTTTTGCTAGTTGCAATTGTTTTTCTATTTTAGCCAGGCATTTGCTAAGAGGTGGACTGGTTGCGCGAGATCAATTCCTCTACTAATAAATCCTTTTATTTAATGGCAGGAGATTCGGTTGATAGGGAAATTAGCCATTGACCTGGTTCAGTATTTTAAGTAAAAAAAAGATTTCACAAATTTAACTTTGACACAAGGAGAAAAATTATGCTTTCAGATGCAGTCTCTGTAAATTACGTGGCTGTTGTAATTGCGGCGGCAGCCTACTTTATTTTAGGGGCGATTTGGTATGCACCCACCATGTTTGGCAGTCGTTGGATGAAGCATGAATGGGGGCAAGAAGAGCAAAGGCATCGTACACCCACGATACTTGCTTATATTGGCGAAGTCATTATTGCTTTAATTATTGCCTATATTTTGGCTTTGCTCTTTGAAGTTACCCATACGACCGATATGTTAGAAGGCATCGTTTTGGCTTTATGGATTTGGTTGGGATTTATTGCCACCACACATTTTTCAGCTGTTTTATGGGGCCGCAAGACTTTAAAAAGTTTTTTTGTTCATGCGGGCTTCATGCTATTGGGATTATTAATCATGGGCGCACTCATTCCACTTGTTAAAGCGTGGTTCTTTTAAAATGCATGGGCTGAGAAATAAATTTTTTCAGCCTTCCTTCTTCCTTCCTTTTTTCGATTCTATCCATTTAAAGCCCGTTTATCGGTTCAGAATAGCTTTTAGCAGAGTATTCTAACATCAATCGAGCTGGGTTTCTTTTAATCTTTTTTATTTGGATTGATCCGCGTGTGAAAAAAATAATGGCATTTCATCTTTTCAGGCTATTTTCAACAAGAATAAATTGCATGAATTTAAAGAAAATATTTTAATGAAAATTGAACATCCAAACAAAGGAGGATTATTATGTCACGGGGCGATAAATCGAGTTATTCAAATAAGCAGCAAAGGCAAGCTGAACACATTGAAGAAGGTTATGAAAAGCGCGGTGTTGATGAAAAAGAAGCCGAGAAGCGAGCTTGGGCAACTGTAAATAAAATTTATGGCGGCGGACAAAAGAGCGGATCGGCCAGCAAAAAATCTTCAAGCAGCTCTTCTAAATCAAGTTCTGCAAAGAAAACATCCAGCGGCACTTCAGCTAAAAAATCTGCTGCAGGATCTAAGAAAAGCACATCCTCACATTCGGCATCTAAGGCTGGTGCTTCAAAAACAAAGCCCTCTTCAACCGGGACAGGAGCTAAGAAAAGTTCCACAGCTGCTCGTTCGGCTTCTAAGTCAACAGGGACGAAAAAGACGGCTGCAGCGGCACCTAAGAAGAAAGCCTCAACAGGAACTAAAGCCGCAAGCGCAAGCAAAAAAGCTTCAACAGGAGCGAAAAAGAGCGCGACTTCCAAAAGCACCGCGGTTAAGAAAAGCACGGCAACAAAATCAACAGGAACAAAAAAGAGCACGACAGCTAGAAGTCCAGCGTCTAAAAGTTCAGCATCAAGAAGCCCTACATCTAGAAGTTCTACTTCTAAAAGTACAGCGGCTAGAAGTTCTGCTTCTAAAAGTACAGCAGCTAAGAAAAGTACAGCCTCCAAAAGCGCAAGTGCTAAAAAAGCTCCTGCTAAGAAATCTTCTTCAAGCAGCAAATCAAAAAAATCTTCTAAGAGCTCAACAGGCATCTTGGGATCATTATTCTCTTTTTAATGAAAGAGAGCTCTTTTTATTAAGCGTAAGATCGCTACAGAAGGGATGGCAATCTCTTCTATAGCGATCTTATTTTTTTAGGAAAGGGTTTAAAAATAGAAGTGGCCTTCAGGTAAGAAAATATCCAATCGGATGCCGGAGGAAAAATTAGCTATCTAGCTAAGTAAGCGAATAGCTTTTCTCTTAAAGGAAAATAGGCGGATAGAGGCTTTAAAGCTTGATCGATTTGAGAGCTTTTCGCAAATTAATTCCCTTTCCAAGAATGGGCTGAAATAAATCGCCGACTTTTTTAAAGCGCTTTAAGACTGTCTTTATTGTAAATTCAACAGGTGTCAGTCCCGGCTTGACTTCTGGCCATTTTAAGGGGGTCGAGACAGTCGCTTCTGGTTTAGGCCTTAAGGAATAGGGGGCGACAACTGTTTGGCCAAAGTTATTCTGCATATAATCAATGTAGACTTTTTTCTGCCTCTTTCCAGGGCTGCGCTCCAAGGAGGTAAGATCGGGAATTTGATGATGGACATAATACGCAATTAATTTGCCGAATTGATTCGCTTCCTCATGCGTATATTGGGCTCCCAAAGGAATATAAATATGCATGCCTGTTGCACCCGATGTTTTGCAAACGCTGGGAATGCTCCATTCCTCCAAGCATCTGTGAATCGTCTGAGCAACTTCAATGACTTGATCGAATGACGTATTTTCTGGATCCAAATCTAAAATCATATAGTCGGGGTAAAGCAGTGATTGAATGCGGGAGTTAAATGGATTGAGATCAATGCAACCTAAATTGGCGACGTATAGAAGGCTGTCTTCGTCTTCAATTAAAAGATAGCGGACGTCATGGTCTTCGTGACGGACAACCTCTGTACGTATCCAAGAGGGGGCATCTGCTTCTTTTTGATAAAAGCTCGATCCTTCAATGCCATTGGGATAGCGGCGCAAAGTCTCGGGACGGTCTTTTAGATAAGGTAAGATCAAGGAAGACACTTGCCGGTAGTATTCGATTAAATCACCTTTCGTATAGCCTTCTTGCGGCCAGTACATTTTATCTAAATTCGTCAGCTGTAATTGGGAAGAAGAGGCTTTGCTCTTGCCCTTGGAGCGGGAAACAGGGGAATTGGGAGTAGAAGAAGGCGAAGACTTCTCCGAAGAAGAATCTTCTAAAGCATCTTTGACAGAGACCGTTTTCTCGCGAACCACTTCTTTGGGATTCTTATCTTCCCTGAAATCCACAAAGATGGCCTGCCGCATTTGTCCATCCTTTGTCCACTCGGCAAAATTCACTTCGCAAACAGTGTCCGGTTTGACCCAGGTGGCGGGAAAGCGGGTTTTAGGAGGAGGGGTAAAGGGGCATTTCTTCTGCACTAATGGGAGCAGGCGGTCGTAGACCTCCGCCAATTTCTTGCGATCGAATCCGCTGCCTGTGTGGCCGACATAGGTTAAACGGCCCTCATCATCATAAACTCCCAATAGGAGTGCGCCGAAGTGTTCCCGGGCTCCTTTTGGGGCCGTAAAGCCGCATATAACCGCTTCTTGCCGCTGATGGGTTTTAATTTTCAGCCAATCGCCGCTGCGTCCTGTCTGGTAGAGGCTATTGGCCGCTTTGGCAATGATGCCCTCAAAATTTTCCTTTAAGGCTTCTTTGAAAAATGCGATCCCTTTCTGGGCGATGTGATCGCAAAAATGAATGTGGGGAGCGTGGGGAATAATTTTTTTTAATAGTTCTTTTCTTTCGATGAGCGGAAGATGGCGCAGATCATAGCCTTCCAAATAAAGAAGGTCGAAAATGAAATAGACTAGCGCGCCTTTTTGCGTTCGCTGATAATTTTGTACAAGTTGAAAAGAAGGGCGACCGTCTTCATCTAGGACGACAATTTCTCCGTCTAAAAGGGCATCGACTTGCAAGGTTTTTAAATCTTCAATGATGAGAGGAAAACGTTTGTTAAATGACTGGGCATTGCGCGAATATAAGTTGACCGTCTCTTGCTGGACTTCAGCCAGGGCCCGATAGCCATCCCATTTAATTTCAAAAATCCACTCTTTGGCATCAAACGGCTCTTCCACTAAAGTGGCAAGCATGGGTTTGACATTTTTTGGCATGGGCGTTTGCTGCAGATCTCCTAGATCGTCTTTATTTTCCGACTTGGGAGAAACTTTGCGCTTAGACGTTTTTTTCGAAGAAGGCTTTTGCTCTTCTTCTCCTCCCAAGGTGCGATCGGATAGGACCGACTCATTTTGGTCGGTAATATCTTCGCGACTGGCATAGGGATCTTTCTTTTTAATGAGCAGCCACTGCCTGTCTCTGCCTTTTATCTTAATGAGAGAGAATTCTCCTTTAAGCTTATGTCCATTTAAAATGAAATTTAAGTGTCCTTCTTCCAGCCCTTTTAATAATAAGCGCTCGCTTTCTTCTCTAGAAGATGTCCCTACCGCCTCATAGGTCCCTTCATCCCATACAATCACCTCGCCGGCCCCATAATTGCCTTCGGGAATCGTTCCTTCAAAGGTGCGGTAATCAAAAGGATGATCTTCGACCTGGACAGCAAGCCTTTTATCGGCAGGATCGAGGGAGGGGCCTTTGGGGACTGCCCAGCTCTTTAGCACGCCTTCCATTTCCAGGCGGAAATCGTAATGCAAATGAGAGGCCTGATGCTTTTGTACGACAAAACGCAATCCTTTAGCCTTAGATCGCTTCATTTCACCTTTAGGCTCCGCTGTCTCTTTAAAATTGCGCTTGCGCTGATATTCTTTAAGTCCCATGTTGTTCCTTAGCCGGTATGTTGAAGTTTTCCCTATTCCAATCGCAGATCCTTAGATTGGGGGAGATTGCGTTCTATCTAGGGACATGCTCTAGGCCGTTTTGCGATGGTGGCCTTCCAAGCTTTCCTTGAGCATGGTCATAATGTCTTTTACGTCGGTAATCTTCGGCTCATGCCCTTTGGTGCGCGGCTTTCTTCCCTTTGCCTTGTCTTCTATAATAGATTTGAGCTCTTCTGTATAGGTGTCGTGGTATTGCTCCGGATGAAAATGGGTCGTCAGCTGCTCGATTAACTTAAGCGCCATGACGACTTCTTTATTTGAGGCTGATTCTTTTTCAGGAATATGAAGCTGGCCGGCGTCTTTTAATTCACTCTTGTATCGCAGCTGATTCAAAATCAAAATATTGTCATGGGGCTTGATGACCGCCATATGCTCGCGGTTATGCAGGACAAATTTAGCTAAGCCGATTTTTTTAGATTTTTTGAGCGCTTCGCGCAAAAGCACATACGCCTTATCCGCTCCCTTGCCGGGTTCTAGGAAATAAGGCTTTTCATAATAAATGGGATCAATCTCTTTCTCATCGGTAAAATCAACCATATCAATGGTTTTTGTTTTTTTTATATTTGCGCGTTTAAAATCTTCATCGACTAAGACAACATAATCGCCCTTTTGGTATTCATACCCTTTAACGATGTCCTCATAAGGGACTTCTTTTCCATCGGATTTGCAGATCCTCGCATAACGAATAGGAGAAAGATCTTTTTTATGCAGCATATCAAAATTCAATCCATGATCTTGTGTAGCGCTGTAGAGGCGAACGGGAATATTAATCAGCCCAAAGCTCAAAGCACCGGACCAAAGAGCGCGCATAAAAGCCTCCTAAAAATAATAATTACTTTTTGAATAACAGAGATAAGTAGAAAGGTCAATAGATCTCTTGCCTAACTGGCAGTATGTGAGATGCGGGTTTTTGCCCAATTGGTTTGTTCCTGATCTTTTGGGCAAAAAACTCCAAACTCAGGTTATTAGCGAACCAATTGAGAAAATCATCTCAAATAAGAGGCCCCTTTCGGTAGACAAGAGAAAAAGAGAGAGCAAAGCCCTAGGGCTTTGCTCGGAAAGAATTAATCAAGCGTTGCACTTGAAGGCGCCTCGTGCATGAGGCCTTTCTTCTCGTAGGAAAAAGAATAGTCCACAACGGATTCGGCAGCAATCGGTCTGACGAATTCCCATTGCTCGCCGCAGGGATTCATTCTGCCATGGCAAAGCGTGCCATCTTCTAATTGATAGTGCACATGAACGGCTTGGGTTTCCTGCGAAGGAATAAACCAGAACTTGGCAAACTGGTCATCTAGGAGATCTAATCCTTTTTGAAAATAAAATTTTTCAGTGGGGATGTGCGTTTCCTCAGCTTCTGCGTTGTCTGCAATCAGCTTCGCCGCAGTTGCCGGATGGAATAGATAGTTATACCATTTTGTATTGGTAGCGGAGTAATTGATGTTGTCATAAGTGAACATCAACGTAATGGTCGCCCCGTCCGTTAAAGGCGTAATGGTATAGGTCCAGGTATTATTGTTATTTTGCATGCGCACGTTCATGGGCGCCCCATTATTGACAATGTAGTGCAAATCCACGAAATGGGACTGCACTTTAGATTGAAAAGAGATCTGCAAGCTATTTGTTCCTGGAACAACCGTCGCCGTAAAGTCATTGGTCGAATCAATGACATTGGGATTAGGCGGAGGGGGGTTAGGGCTGTCTCCACATTTATAGACATGCTGGCTTGGCTGGCTATTGGCGGCCTTGCCATTGTCTTCATAGGTATAATAATAATTGACCGTATCTCCATTATTAAGGCCAACGACGGTGTATTGCCAAATGCCATTTTGATTGACCATGTTGGCAGTATTGGCCGTGCCATTATTGATGGCATAATTCAGTTTGACATACTGAGTCGGCCAATTAGGTTTAAAAGAGAAGGTCACTTCTCCTCCATCGGCCAGCTGATCAGTAAATTGATGCTGAGGCGGGGGAGTAGGTGTCTGATTTGAAGCCGCAATGGCATGAGCCGGAACATTCAGCTGGACGCCATCTGAGAAAGTCACCGTGACGGCAGCATTATTGGGGTTGTAAGCAACGTGGTTGCGTACGCCATTCTTGTTGAAGACAGCATAAGTGGGAATATTTGCCGTCACACTTGTATCGACTCTGCCCAATTGGTCAATATTGTGCAGCCAGTGATACGTATGCGCTTTGCTATCGCCAGCTTCCGGGCCATAGTTTACATTCTGATTGAATTGATTGATGGCCGTGGCAGGATCATATAAAGCTTCTATGCTCATATGAATATCGCGCCAATAATCTAGATGGGCAGAGCCTCCATTGTTTAACATGAAAGTTTGATTGGCCTTCATGTAGTCAGGATATTGCCCGAGATAGAGCATCCCTGGCTGGATAGGCAGGAAGTTGATGCCATGGAAAGCCTGGGCCGGTCCGCCGAACCAAGTGGCATAAGCGCCTCCATCTGACCAGACCATTCCCAAAGTAATGGGAATGAAATCAGAAGGGAAAACTTGATTGTCGACGTCAAACCAGTATTGCGGAATAGCGGTGGTTGCCGTTGTATAGAGATAAATTCCCAGGTCGCGAATGGTTTGGTCTCCAAGAATGGATCCCCATAAGATCAGGGCCGAAATAAAATTGATCTCTTCTGAAGAAGACTCTTCGTTATTATCGGAAGCAAAAGCTGCAGGACCTGCTGCCCAGCTATGACCGGCATAGATATCGAAATAGCGCAAGAAAGGAAACGTTTGATCGTTTCGGTTCCAGTTGGCCACATCTTTAATCAGCATCTCGACCATTCCGCCCCATTGCCCGACTTGAGCCCAAGCGGGATCATAATTGGCTACAATGGCGGCTGCCATGATAAAATAACCATAATGGAAGTGATGGTCATTTAATTGCGTATCGCTTCCATAGCTGGCTGGATAGCCAATTAGCGTGTGCCAAGTCTGGTTGTAGTAGAAAAGCTGTCCGGTTTTCCCGCTCAACCAGGCCTCTAACCTTGTTTTGACTTCCGCCAGAAAGAGGTCGCGTGCGGCTGTGTGCTGAACTTGATCGGCAATGGGAATCAAATGGGCGATTCTAGCTAAAGCCTTTCCCATCCAATAGGTATCCGTTCCCGCGTTTGTTCCGTTCCATCTGTCTTGCGGCGATTGTTTGAAGATCGCATCGATATAGCCATAAAGCTGATTGGTGCTATAGCTGTCTACGCCATCTTTGGCAACATTGGGCAAGAAGGGCAGAACGCCGGCAAAAGGAATGCTGGTGGTAAATTGGGCTGCATCCACGACTTTCATCAAGCCGTGAGGAGAGGTGTACGTATAAGCGGTAACCGGATCGCTTGAGTGCAGCCAATGGTGGCGGCGAAGGGCAATTAGAGGGCGGTTGACATTCGAATTATTAGGTCCCGTTTCTTGCAAAGTTGTTTGGACCGCATAAGTCGCTTTCATCAAAGCCTGCGCTTGATCGTAGTTCCAAGATACTTGCGTATTGGTGACAAAAGCATAAGCATGCTGGCGGAAAAATTCCAAAGTTGAAGCTTGTTTATCTGGTAGAACAGCGACCGAATAGTAGTTTTTCCCATTTAAATTGGACTGCAAAGTGTTACCGCTCACCGTCCAGCTTGAGCCGGATGGGGCGAAGATTCCATATTGATGTCCATTAACAGTTACGCCAACTACTCCGTTGTTGTTGTACCATATACTAGGAGAGCTTGAAAGATTGATTTGAGCATTGCCTCCTGTTTTAGTCACATAGACAAAAGGCAGACCTTCTCCAAAAGTCGCTTGCATGCTTTGTCCGTTAGCCGCCCAATTGGCTGTTACAGTCCAATCTGTATAATTGCTGACTTTTGTATCAGGCGAGCTTAATCCAACTAAGCTTAAGACAAGATCCGCTGTATGCGGAAAATGATATTCCTGCGCTTTAGTTCCATCAGGAATCGGGTTATAAGGAGTGACAAAATGATTTGTCGGATATCCCACTTCTAATCCTGCTGCTTGGGCCTTAAAAGAAAGTGGATGGGCGAACATGTTATCCGACCAGGCATTTGATGGATTGAATCGCCAAATGAGAGAACTCCACCAATCATTAGTCGTAGGAGCTAGCGGAAAATTGGACACTGTTTTTGGTGTTGCAGGATTGTTATTGCTGTCTGAGGGAACTTGCCTACCGGCAGGAAGGTCTGTTGTATACCCTCCGGCCCCGATGGGAATAAAGGCGGCATGAGCTGTTGCAAATAAAAACATTGAACTAAGCGCAGTGCCTACTATTCCCCAGCTTGTGGAGTGTTGGGTTAAATAGTCTCTCCATGTCATGATGATGACCTCCAATAAAAGTTGGAAGATTTAAATCAAAGGGTGATATCCCTCCCTTTAAGTTTAGATAATAAGAATGCGATAGGGCAGGCCCATTCGCATGACGGCTATCGTTTTGATAGGGGATAGGCTTTAGAAAAGATAGACGTTATGCCTGCTTTTCCTAAGCCCTTTTGGTTTCTTAAGCACCCTTAAATAAGGAGGCTTAAGTTATTTCTTTGTATTGCATCATTTGAAAATATTTGAAAAGAAATTTTTAAACGTCGAGCTAAGGAATACGCTCTAGCTATTAAAAGCGAATTGATTAGCGTGTAAAGTTAAAAAATGCATTGGCCAGGGAAGGAAAAAATTGACTTAACTGCAAGGCAAAATTGCCATACGCAGGATGCATCATAAGCTGATGCAAATATTTACCAAGGCGGATGGGTAGTTGATAACGCTTCTTCCAAGCATGCTTAAAACCTTTTTCATCTCCTCTTAAAGCATACTCGGCCGCTAAACAGCCGCTAGCGATGGCCATTGCCAAGCCATTTCCGCAAGCTGGCGGAATAGTCCCTGCCGCATCTCCGATAAAATAAGCATTGGGCCAGTTGGGAACAGCTTTCATGCCAAGCTCTGGAATGGGGGCTTGCATCCAACCTGAAAATAGGTTTTCTCCTTTGGAAAGATAATCGTCTAGAACGGGATGAAGAAGGCGCAAAGAGTGGATGAAAGTGTCTGAAGATTCTGCTTGCTGAAAGTGTTCAAGGCGGGCTAAGCAAGCAATATTAAAATGGCCATTTTCAATAGGCGAAATGCCGAGATAAGCGCCAGGAAAAGCAAACATTTCCAATGCATTCTCAATAGGTAAGCCCTTAAAATGGGCTTTAAGCCCCATATAGCGAAAAGAAGGGAGCGGACTGAAACCCGGCAGGCGGCCTGTTGCGATTAGCAAATGAGCCGTCCGGATAATTTGTCCGGATTCTAGCGTTAATTCGTGCAAATGGGAAGCGCCGGAAGCAGGGGTCAAGGCTTCTACTTTAGTGGACGTCAATAGCTGAACGCCAAGTTTTTGTGCATGAGCGGCCAAAGCCGGATCCAGCTGCCAATGGGATAAACTGCCGGCCGGCGAGGGAAAAGAAAAAGTGAAGGAGCGGGATGGTGTGCGAAAACACGCATGGGAAAGTAGGATGGGGGAAATCTGCCAACGCTCTAATAGAGGCAGACAGCTAGGAGAAAGAAATTCACCGCATACTTTATGGGATGGATAGATCCCGGCTTCTATGAGCAAAGGATCAGCGCCTAGCTCGGCTAGGCGGATGGCTGCGCAAAGTCCAGCCACGCCTCCCCCTAAAATGGTAAACGTTGTTTTCATATCTTGTCGAGCGCTCTCTCTTTAAGGGGCAAGTTGGCTGTGTCTATGATAATCATCCAACGAAATGCCCAATGCCAGTTAATGGAGCAACGCTCAAGCGGAATTCCTGCTGCCTGAAGATAAAATAGCCAGTCTTTGCGCTTAAAGGCGCGTTGGATGGAAAGAAGCCCGTCATGCCACACAAGCCGATTGGGAAATAGAAAAGGCATGATGGCGGAAAATCCTAGCCAAGCCAAAGGATGGCGGTGAAGGTCGTTCAAAATGATGGCTTGTTTGGCAATACGGAATGCTTGCTTGAGAAAATCAATCAGCTCGCTGTCCGACAAGTGATGGCAGACAAGCGTTGCGGTAATGATATCAAATGCGCCAGGGGAATAGTCCAAATGAGGAGAAGGTGGAACCTGAAAAGAAAGATTAGATAAAGGGGGATGCCTGGAGACTAAGTGCTCTTGAGCGAAATCTATAGCCTCTTGCGAAAGGTCGATGCCGGCCACCTGTGCATGTGGATAGCGTTCGGCTAGGCGCATGGTAAATAGGCCCCCTCCGCACCCCACATCCAAAATTGAGCGGGGAGAAGAAAGTCTGTCGAAGGCCCAATAAGTGGCGCGGTCCCCTCCCAACCAACGTCCGACACGATCGAGCTGATAGAGGCAATCGCGGTATTGGGAGGGCGTATAGTAAGCGGGACCCAAGTCGATCCATTCCGGCTGATTCAGCCTGTGCTTCATCATTTGATCGATGCCTCTTTTGTTTATTCTCGCTCAATCGGCCGACGCAAGAGCATGCCTTCAATGGACAAGCCCGGGCCAAAAGCCAAGCCAACCGACCAAGGCTTCTGTTTTGGCTGCGCAATCAAGCGCTCCAAGATGAATAGAAAAGTTGCGCTTGACATGTTCCCGTAATCGGCCAATATCTCCCACGATGCGCGCGTTTGATCCTCATTAAGCTGCATAGCTTTCTCAACGGCTTGTAAAATGGATTTTCCTCCAGGATGGATGGCCCAGTCGCAGGTATAATAATTAAGATCGGAAGGAAGAAGCTCCTGAACAAAAGCCTTAATCGATTTGCCGATTAAGACGGGAACTGTATGGGATAGGCGGATGAGGAATCCTTGGTCGCTTGCTTCCCAAGACATCTTGTCTAAAGATTTTTCCAGTCCCATTGAGTGCGTATTGACGATTTCCCATAAAGGCGTCTCTTGTGGATGGGGATGGATTCCAATGACGGCCGCTGCCGCTCCATCGGCAAATAAGGCATTGGCGGTCAATGTTTCCAAGTCAAGATCAGATTGCAAATGAAGGGAACAGAGCTCCGTGCAGACAACAAGGATGCGATGGGCCGGATTTTCCTTGGCAAAGGCCTGGGCGACGGATAGCCCTTTGAAGGCTCCAAAGCATCCCATGAAATTGATTCCCAATCGATTGACTGTAGGCTTTAAGCCTACTAAGCGGATTAAGTCGAATTCAATTCCCGGAGCAACAACGCCCGTGCAAGAGACGGAAATGACATGCGTGATAAGGGAGGGATCGCCGCCCCAGCTTTGCAACGCTTTTTTAGCGGCTTCGCAAGCGAGCTTAGGCGCCTCTTTTTTATACATCTCGTTGCGCTCCGACATGCCGGGCGCATTTTTAGGATAATCGCTTCCCCAGAAATGCCACCCCTCCCTTTCCTTTTTAAAATCATTGACGACAGAATGGCGCGTCTGAATGGCCGAGTTTTGATACATCTTTCTGATAAATTGTTCCTTGTCTTCTGGAGGGGAAAGAATGTGGATAAATTTCTCCGCTGCCTCTTCTTGACTGTACTGATAAGGAGGAACTGTGGTGGCTAACCCTAAAATCCAAGCTTTCATACTTTTCTTCGCTCAATTGTTTTTTTATATCATGCATAGGTTAAATTTTAGGTCATCTAAAACCATGCAAATGATATAAAATTATTGATCACTTTAACATTAGGAAAAGTCATGTCCCACTATATGGATTTAGCAGTCAAGAGCGCCCACCAAGGAATAGAGAAAGATGAGGGAGGCCCATTCGGCGCTTGCATCGTTGACAAGACAGGAAACATCCTGGCAATTACGCATAATACCGTTTTGAAGGATCACGATCCGACTTGCCATGCGGAAATGAATTGCATTCGCGAAGCGAGCCGTAAATTGGGCACCCATATTTTATCTGACTGCGTGCTTTATACAACGGCAGAGCCTTGCCCTATGTGCTTGGCTGCTATCTATTGGGCCCGCATCAAAAAAGTCTATGTCGGAGTGAAGCGGGATTGTGCAGCGGATTATGGTTTTGACGACGCCTTTTTTTACGAACAGCTGCAGCTTCCAATGAATGAGCGGGATGTTAAAGTTGAATTTGAATCTGAGTCTTCGAGACCATGCGAAGAAGTGTTTGCTAAGTGGCGCCAGCTCCAACGTCGCTTATATTAAATTGAGTGTTGCGTTCTTTCTGCTCAGTCGGATCGATTGACAGGAAGAAAATCCTCTTCTATAATACATGATTCCAATAGAGTCCTTCTCCTTCTTAACTGTATAATGAAGAGGAAATAATGCGCATTAAATCTTATTTATTCATGATTGGCTTGGCTAGCGCTTTGTCTGCTGCCTCCCTGCCGTTTTATGTAGCTGCTCAAGCGCATGCTCAAGACTGGGCGATTGGCCAGCAGTGGGTGGAAGGTATTGAAAAAGGCTATCAATCAGGGCGCTATGCAAGCATTCTTAAGCAGATAGACGAGACTTATCAGCAGCGCAAGCAAGAGGGCGCTTGGCAAGCGCTCAAGCAGCAAGCGGAACAGGCCCTTGAACAATATGGCTCAGAGAAAGATCTCGAAAAACAAGCGAATCTTTTTAAAGAGCAATCAGAGAATATAAAAAAAGAGACCAACCAGAAATTATTAGAAATTGCTAAAGCCTATCCTCAAGATCCCGTTGCTAAAATTATTGAAGCTTACTTGGCAGCACCGACGCTTTCTCCTGAACAAAAGCAAGCCCTAATTTTCCTTAACAACAAGCTTATTTATTCAAAAGAACCCGCTTCTTCGCCGCTTCTCAAGCAGTGCCAAGAGGTGGCCCTTGAATACCATTTCAAAAGACTTATCGTCCAAGTCCAAGGAATAGAAAATTCCGGTAAAAAACTAACCGATGCCGATAAAGAGGCGGAAGAGGCTGCTTTAAACCTGCAAAAGTTCGACCGTTTGGAACAGCTGGCAAGCGAGCAGGGGGATGACAGTTTGCTTCAGACAATCCAATTAGGCAGGCAAGCCTATCTAATCCGTGCCGCCTATCAGCACAACCAACACTATTTAGCGGAGTTGGGCAGAGGGAAAAAAGAGCCCGAAACAGAGGCGGAAAAGGAAGTGGCCAAGGTCATGAGAATGAACCGGGATAAAACGCTTAACTTGATGAAGCAATACCGCTTTTTGCCTTAGAGGATGCCTTAAAGCCGCTAATGACCTAGATTCGCGTTCTTTTCCCCTAGGAAGCGATAGGAGAAAATACCTTCAAATATCGATTGTTATGGGTTTTAATACACCCTCTTAAAGGATCCATGCGGTTTAGAGCCGGCTAAAGAGCAATTAAGAAACGATAAAAACCGCTCCTCATCATTCAATTAAAGGTAAGAATGAGAATATCTACAGATTTTGTTTGCATATTCCCTGGCATTCAACAGGTTGTCGGAGTGGCGACTATTTTATCCAATTCTGTCAAAGCGATTTATGATTTAGCGCGAGCCCTCTTTACTTTAACTTGGAAAAACTCGTCCGCCCTATATGAAGAAAGAGCACAAGCTCTCAATGCTCCCGCTGAACTGAAAAAGATTGAAAAGCGCATTTTGTCCCTTCCCGGTTATCAGTTTGAGCTTCATACGTTATATATGCTCATTGGAATTATCCGGGCGATTCCTGTTCTGGGCACACTCTATTCTGCCGGGGTTTGCTGGGGAAATGTGAAATGGACGCAAATCATCGATGAGCCTGCTCGCCAAATTGGTTAAGTTCTCAAAGTTGTATAATCGAGCTGCTTTAATTTGACATGTCTTATTGCAAGGTCTGCAGATGAGCCTCGATTGCGCTCAAGGTTGTCGCACTGATGTGATGCTCGATTCCTTCCACATCTATTGCCGCAATGCTTTCCGGTACGCCTAATTTGATTAAAAACTCAAAAAGGATGAGATGCTTCCTTTTTGAAAAAGCGGCCATTTCTTGTCCTTTAGGCGTTAAATAAATATGATGCTCCTCTTTAAGGATATACCCGTCCCGCATGAGCTTTTTAAGCGTTTTCACGACACTGACATGCGAAATACCCATTTCTCTAGCAATATCGCATACGCGCGCATGGCCTTTTGCCTGAATCAAATCTCCAATTAATTCCGTATAGTCTTCTACTACCTCGGTTAAACGCTGGAGTCTTGTTTCTTTAAAATGCGCCGCTCTTTGGCTGCCGGAGACTGTTTCCGAAGTCATTTTTTGTCCTTTATCAAACAGGATGGAACTCACTTAAAAGCTGTTCATTTTATGCTTTTTTTAACTGAAATCCAATCTAAAAATCCAAAAATTGCGCATTGTCTCTATTCCTCCCTCCCGTTTTGATATTCGTATTTACCTAATTGTAAAACCTTTAAGTCGTTAGCTTGACATGTAACTGTGGATACATGTAGCCTTGGTTACACAAATCGCAATTAAACAAGGTTTTTTTATGACAACTTTATCTCTTTCTTCGTCTTCCGTTTTTGAAATGAATCAAAAGGAAGAAGGCATCTCAGAATCTGTGAATAGTGAGACAAAAGATGTGTGCATAGATATTCGACCGACGGCGGACGCACGCACGCGCACGTTGGCTAAATTTCAAATTGAACAGGACCTGCAGCCTACGCTCATAAAAATTAACGAAAGAAAAGCGCGAAAACTGACTCTGAAGCGCTTGGCCCCGCTCGTATTAAAAGGATTGTTGAAAGAGTTAAGAAATCAGCCTTTGACAACGATGGGAAAAGCCTCTTTAGTCGGCATTTCCATTTTATTTTTATATCCTCTCGTTTTAAGCGCAATGGCTTGCTTGAATCCTTTTCGTCTTGAAAATCCAAACGATATCTTTTCTTCCGATACGGCAGTGGCCAATGAAGCTACTCAACTATACTCCAATACAGGCCACTCTGTCGGGTATATATGGGAAGGATTGGGAATAACCGCATGCGCCTTGACTCTTTTAATCAGACAAAGCTATCAGAAGGCGGCAGGAGAAATCATTGAAAAAATCTACCGGCCTTGCTTGGAAGATCCGCTATTGACTAAGGAGCAAAGCGACTTTTTATATAAAAGGCGAGAAAAGGAGCTGGCGCAATATGGCCTCATGAGCCCGTTGCCTTCCGCAATAAAACAGTCTATCGAGGTGTAAAATAGTTAAAGTTTATATTGATTGTAAAAAATATACAATATGTATAAATTTGGATCGCTCAATTGAAAAGGACATTTTTTTATGACAGAGCTTCTCTATTTAACAGATCCCTATTTGCAAGAGGGGGAAGCGGTCTTGCTGGAGGTGGCATTAGAAGAGGGAGGGCGCTGGAAGGTTATTTGCAATCAGACGATTTTTTATCCCATAGGGGGCGGACAGCCAACGGATCAGGGGGAGTTTCTTTTTGCTGATGGAGAGAAGGCGTTTGTTTACCAAGTTTTGATGAAGGAAGGGCGGCCTGTTCATTTCCTTCAATCGATGAGGGAGCCGAAAGAGGGAGAACGCGTGATCCAACGCCTGGATTGGACCAGGCGCTTTAAACACATGCGCATTCATTCAGCCGGACATGTGATTGATTTTGCTTTGCACCAAATGGGCTATTGTCCTCATCCGCTTTATCCTTTAAAAGGCGATCATGGTAAGAAGCCCTCGATTCTCTATCAGGGTATTTTAGCAGGGGATATTAAAGAAGAATTGGAAGCTGCCGCTAATGAATTGGTTAAGCGCAATTTGCGTTTTACTTGGTCCTTTAAATCTTTAGAAAACCTTCAAGAAGAGGCCATCTATCTGCAGCCGGGGCTGCCTAAAAATAAACCCTTGCGTGCTTTGCACTTGGAAGGCGTAGGAAGCGTTGCAGATGGAGGAACAATTGTTTCGCGAACGGGGGAAATTGGAGAAATAAGCATTAAATCTATTGAACAAAAACAAGGGACTACGCAAATTTATTATCAGATTAAAGAATAGAGGGGCTTGGGCTTGCGATGAGGAAGCGGAGCATTCTATGGGCCGGGTGGTTGGTACTCCTTGTTGCCTGGTTGATACACATAAGCCTGACTCCGCTTTTCGGGGAAAAAGTTGATCATTTAGTTCCCGAAGTGATCTCTACGCTGCCTCATGATCCGTCTGCTTTTACTCAAGGGCTTCTCATTGATCAAGAGGATCTTTATGAGAGCACGGGCCTGTATGGCAAGTCTAGCCTAAGGCGCTTGAATTTAAAAACGGGAGAAATTCTCGACCAGATCCTGCTGCCGGAAGATCAATTCGGCGAAGGCGTGACTTACTGGCAGGGACGTTTGATTCAATTGACATGGAAAGAAGAAGTCTCTTTAGTTTATCAACCTAAGCCTTTAGCTCTTTTATATCAACTGGCTTATGAAGGAGAAGGATGGGGGCTGTGCACGGATGGGCAGTCGCTTTTGATGACCAACGGCTCGAGCCAAATTCTACAACGAGATCCCTCGACTTTGGCTGTGCAAAAAACGCTTAATGTCTCCTTCAAAGGGCAAACAATTTCTCGCCTAAACGATTTGGTCTGTGTGGGAAATGATATTTATGCTAATGTATGGAGAACAAATTATATTATTCGAATCGATAAAACATCCGGTAAGGTCACAGCTGTGATTGATGCATCCGGCCTCTTGTCTGCCAAAGAACGGAAAGCGTTGGGAAAGGAAGCTGTCTTAAATGGGATTGCTTATCACGAAGCTACGCAAACTTTTTTTATTACAGGCAAATATTGGCCCTTGATTTTTGAAGTCCGCTTTGTCCCCGTTGCCAAATAATTCTATGAACGAGTCTCTTCCTCCTACCCATGAAATCAAAGATTATCTGGACCGACGCTTTGGGCAAGAAGATGAATTTTTGCACGCTATCCGCACGCATTCCCTAGAAAAAGGGCTTCCTGAAATTCAAATTCCCATTTATTTAGGCAGATTCCTCTACTTGATGGCCAAGATCCAAGCGGCAGAACGCATTTTGGAAATTGGCGTTCTTGGCGGCTATAGCACCGTTTGCCTAGCCCGGGCGCTGCCTCCCCAAGGGAAATTATTGTCTTTGGAGATCAATCCCTTCTATGCACAAATAGCCCAAGATCATCTTGTCCAAGCCGGCCTTGCTCACTGCGTAGAAATCAGGCTAGGACATGCGGTCGACCAGCTCGCCCAGCTGGCAGCTGAGAATCTTTCCGCTTTCGACTTAATCTTCATAGATGCAGATAAGGAAAATAATGCCTTATACTTGGATTGGGCCTTGCATGTTTCACGGCCAGGCTCTCTTATCTTAATCGATAATCTGATTCCTAAAGGACCCAAGGTCGGTTATCCTAGCCATCAAGAGGCTGAGGTCATTTACGCGTTCAATGATTATTTGGCGCGTCATCCTCGCTTGGAATCAGTCGTCATTCCCACGCTTGTCGGACCGAGTGGCCGCTTAGATGGTCTGGCTGTCGTTCGCGTTATTTAGGCTAAACTGAATCAATTTTGAATTTATTAAAAATATTTCTTAATAAATAATTTACATTACTTTAAAAAATTATTTTGTTATAATACGACTTTATTATTAAAATAAATCCTCTTTAAATAATATTAATTACCATCTATGAAATCATTTATTTTTACTATTATTTTGGCTCTCTCTTCCTATCTGATCGGCCAATCTTTTCTTTGTCCGTCTCATCCCAGCTTGTATCCGATCTTTGATCCTCGTCTTTCGGAAGCTTTGCCGTCGAAATGGCGAACAATGGCAGAGGCTGATTCTCTTGTTCAGCAATCCGAGTCAATTAGTTTAGAGGGATTGACTGGTCTGCAGGCATCGGGAAGCGCGCAGTTTTCAGAGGAAAGTTTTTTATCCTTAGTTTGCCAAGTGCCGACTTCCCATCTCGTTGTCTTGGATTTAAGAGAAGAATCGCATGGGTTGATCAATGGATTGGCCGTAAGCTGGACAGATGGAAAAGCGAACTACGGAAATAAGGGAAAATCCTTGGAGGAAGTGGAGGCCGATGAGCAAAGACGGCTGCAGCTAGCCCTTCAATCCGGCACGATTCTTATTGATCCACATGGAAAGTCCTATCAAGTTGAAGTAAAAGAAGTAAAAACTGAGAGGGAATTGATCGAATCATTTGGATTTACCTATATACGGTTGCCGGTGACCGATCATCATCGGCCTTCCGACCAAGCCGTCGATCAATTTATTGCCTTGGTCAAGGCGCTTCCTTCCAATAGTTGGATTCATTTTCATTGCAAAGGGGGCAAGGGGCGGACAACGACTTTTATGGCTTTGTATGATATGATGTTAAATGCCACGAAGGTGCGGTTCGAGGATATTTTGGATAGACAGAAAGCTTTAAGGGGATCGGATCTTTTTGACCTTAGCAAGCCAGACAGCTATAAACAGGAACCGGCTGTAGAACGATTAAGGTTCGTCAGGGATTTTTATACCTATTGCCGGCAAGTTCCGGATTTCCGTCTTTCTTGGTCAGAGTGGGTGGCTCAGCAATCCGCCCCTAATCTATAAGCAATAGGGCTTTCAAACTCTCTACCGAAGTAAATTCAAGAGTGGTTTTTCAATTGATAGGGTCAAGTAAGAATTTCTTCTATTTAATCCGGGTTTGGAGTTTTTTTATCCCTTTGGACTGATGTGAAAGCGCTTGCCAATTGTTTATCCCTGAGGCTTTGACGCAGTCTAAAGAGCAAAAAAACTCCAAATTCAGGTATTTAAGATCTTTATTCTCATCTTTATTTTCCTGAAATGCGAGATTTGCTATAAAGACACCCTCTAAGAGCCTGGATTCGAGTTCTTTTCCTAGGGAGAAAATTATCTCGAATAGAGGCAACTGCGAGTTTTAAGAAATCTCTAAACGTCTTTTCTTCATCTTTATATATTTGCTTTTTATGTTTCGTCCCGCGATCGGCTTCTTTTTAGATCTGGCTTTTTTATTCCTAAGATGGAGCGTCATTCCCTTGATTTGCTTTTTCTCACCGCTCAATAGCAGTTTGTTTCCTTCTTTAGATGAATTGACAATAGAAGAAAAAGTCGGTCAGCTGCTTCTTGTCCATTTTCACGGGGAAATCAACAACGTGGACTCGGAGCGTCTCATTCAAGAGGCTCATGTAGGCGGGTTCATTTATTATCAATGGGCTAATGGACTGCATTCTCCCGGACAAATCAGTGCTCTTAGCGCCGGCTTGCAATCAGCTGCCCTGCAAAAGGCAAAGGGAATTCCGTTGTTTATTGCAGTGGACCAAGAAGGAGGCGTTGTCAATCGTTTAAAAAAAGGCTTTACGGTTTTTCCAGGCAACTATGCCTTAGGGCAAACCCATCAGCCTGATTGGGCGGAAGAATGCGCTTATGCAGTTGGCCAAGAGCTTAGGACTGTTGGCGTCAATATGAATTTAGCTCCCGTTGTCGATGTCAATAGCAATCCCTTTAATCCCATTATCGGCATTCGCGCTTTTAGCTTTGATCCGGAACAAGTCGCTTTATTTGGGGCTAGGGCGCTTGCTGGCTATACGCGCGCCGGCATTATTGCGACCCTGAAGCATTTTCCTGGGCATGGAGATGTAAAAATCGACTCGCATGAGAGCCTGCCCATCTTGAATAAATCGCGGCACGATCTGCAACAGACTGAATGGCCTCCTTTTTATCTGTTGAGCCATCAAGCGCCAGCCATCTTGACAGCTCATTTGCTTATCCCTGCTTTAGATCAGGAGCATTGCGCCACGTTTTCTTCTGCCATTATTGACGGTCTGTTAAGAAAGGAATGGGGATATAGGGGGGTGGTCCTAACCGATTCTTTAGTCATGCAAGGGCTTTTGGATCAGTGCCCTTCTATAGAAGAAGCGGCTTTGAATAGCCTGCAAGCGGGTCACGATATTATTTTATTGGGAGGAAAGCAACTGCTGAGCCATCAGCAGGGATTGGAATTGACCACCGAAGATATTTTAAAAATTCACCGCTTCTTGGTCAATGCCGTCCAGCAAGGAGTGTTGGCCGAAGAGCGGCTTGATCAATCGGTTCAGCGTATTTTGGCCCTTAAGCAGGCTTATAGGTTGCTTGATCCGCAACCTGATGGGACTTGCTTAGATCAGCTGGTTGAACAGCATAATCAATTGGCTGAAAAAATCGCTTGCACGGCTATCAATGTGGTTTCCAGTCAATTTCCTCTTCCCTTAAATCTGCAAGATCGATCAATTGTCGTTATTGCGCCTGCTGTTTTGCGGGAAGAGCTGGAGCAGACGCAGTGGACAGCTATGGAAGGGCAGGCAAAATTACTTTACTTTGATGACTTAAATCCTTCAAGCGAACAAGTTCAAGCACTAACCAAAATAGCCGGCCAGGCTGACTTCTGCTTTTTCTTTTCCTATAATTGCTGGAAACATGCCCAGCAAGTAAAATTATTTGAGCACATATGCAAAAAATGCCCCCAGGCTGTTGCGATTGCTGTTCGCAATCCAACTGATGCGGTTCTCCTGCAGTCTGCTGCTGTTCTTGTCTGTACTTTCGGTACGACAGCTTATTCTCTTGAAGCGGCTAAAAATGTTTTAATGAATGGAATGTAAATGAATAAAGCTTGGTGGAGCGGACTTGTCCCGCTTGTCTTAATTGCCGCAATTGGCACCTATTTTCCCTGCGACCACTCCATCCATCTTTCCTCTGAAGAAGCGCACTATATGGGGAAACAAATTTGGCACAATGAATGCGCGGGCAAACGAGCGGGCTTGACGACATGGAATGAAGGGGAGGAATTCGCTTCTCTTGGAATCGGCCATTTCATTTGGTATCCGGATGAAGGAGAGAAAAGAGTCTTTAAAGAAACGTTTCCCTCCTTGCTCGCTTTTTTCCTGCAACAAGGGGTCGATTTGCCTGATTGGCTTCGAGAGGCTCGCGGATGCCCCTGGAAAACGCGCCAAGAATTTCAGCAAGCCCAGCAAAGCCCTCTCATGGAAGAGCTACGCCAGCTTCTTATCGATCATATTGACTTGCAAGTGCAATTTATGGTGGAGCGTCTGCAGCGCGCTTTACCGTCCCTCTTAAAAAATCTTACAGTGGGCCAGCAAGAGCACATCGCTTACCAGTTCCATCGCTTAGCCCACCACTCGCATGGACTTTTTGTGTTGCTTGACTATATCAACTTTAAAGGGGAAGGCCTGTCCACGCATGAGCGCTATAACGGGCTAGGATGGGGACTTTTGCAAGTGCTGGAAAAAATGTCCGGAACAGCTTCCGGCAGAACTGCCATTGAAGAATTCATTCAAAGCGCCCAAGCCATCTTAGCCCAGCGCGTTGATAATGCGCCGCCAGAAAGAAAAGAGCAGCGCTGGCTGAAAGGATGGCATAATCGTCTAGACTCTTATCTGCGCTTTTCCCTTCTCGAATCCATGAGCGAATCTAGAATAGGAATGGAAAAAAGCCAGGGAGAAGGGCAAAAAGCAGCGACTTAGAAAGATATTAAAACTCAGGTAACATAGATAAGCAAACGCCCTCCTAGATTGAACAAACCACGCAAGTGACGGGGCTTAAAGTAGTTTCAGAGGATGTTAAATTCCTTGTTTTCAAGGATTAATCTTAGCATTTTTAATCCAATCTCTCAAACGGCCTTTTTATTGATCGATTGTTAGCCGTATCCTTCTCTATCCAATTTTTTTATCAAATAACTAAGTTGCTTAGTTGATTAGATTAATAAATGATTATACTAATATTTAGTGATTGTTTGTTTTTTTTTATTTTGATTGATAAATATTTATTTGTTAAATTGTTTTGTATTTATTCTATTTTGTAAGAGAAGTGTTTATGAATTCAACAATATCTGCTTTAAGTTCTTCAGCACCTTTGATGCCTTTGCTTCCAACAGAGGCAAAAAGTCAAACGGGTACTCCAGATTTTATTTCTTTATTCGTCGCTTATTTTCAAGCGATTGCTCAGGACAGCTACGAACGCCAGCAAGTTTGCAAAGAGGGGGATGGTTCGCTTAATTTTTCTGAAGCTAAAGATGTGTTGAGTAAGGGCTGTTGGTATCCTTACGACTATTATCGGGCATTAAAAAAATTCAAGCAAGAAGACCGTTTAACATGGCTTGTTAAGCAATGTGCTTTTTATCATGGGTTGTCTCCGCTCAAATTCTTCTCGTATGTAGAAGACACGGATAGGTCGGTTTCAGGAAAGAAGATGTTTACGTTTAAAATTAAAGACAACATACAGCCCTCTCGCGCTTTAGATGCCTTTAATGAGACCATGAGCTTATTAGATTGCGGAACTATCTGTCATCTAGCTGCAGCTCGCGCCTTGCGAGATCTCATCACTCCGGAAAAATTCGACGCTTTATTTTCTGCCAATTCGAAACGGCGATTTTGCTTATCTTTCAAACAAGATTCTTCTTTAAATGGTTTATTTGATCACGTATCCATCAAGAATGAAAGTGAGATTAAAAAAGGGGATATTTGCCATTTCGCTTCGATTGTCAACTATGTATTCAAGCATCCTTTTGGTGAAGCGCGAGGCTTTAACGTCCTGTGTCTAGATGAAAACAACCACACCTATTTAGGACTAGGGTTGTCGCCGAAAGGGGTTAATAGCCAGCAGATCGAACAGAAACTTCATGAAGCTTATAATCAAGATCCTATAGAAGAAGGCTTTCTCCCGGCTGTGATATGGTCAAAAACCTTTTCTAATAGTTTATGCTGTAATGAGCAAAAGAGCCGTGATCTTGTTGATTCCTTGAAAGATGATAAAGTCACCTGGGAAGAATTTCAGGAACAGCCTTCAAGAAATCAAAGAATTTACGGACAGCCTGCAGACGGTAAATTAAGTTTGTCCGTTTGGAGGCCAAATATAGAGCGCATTCAAAAGCTGGTAAAAGCCCCGTTATCTCAAGTTGGGCGTGTTTTCGATAGCTTTGATTACCTGCTTTGAGAGTTGTGCGAGCAGTCCTCTGATGCTATGAGCTGACTCGCTTGATAGGTAAGAAGCAAGCGGGATCAATCAGATTTTTTCTTAAAGGGTATTAAAGCGCAGGACGTCCTAGTTCGAATGAAAGAAGGCCCGGGTAAGGGAGTCATATTAAATCATATGGCTCCTTTATTCGGGCCTCTTAATTTCAATAGGCCATGGCAATTAGACGGCAATTTTTTTTTGGATTAGAAAAATAATTGATAAGGGGGTTTTGATACCCTCTTCGCACAGATTCGAGCCTGGCATTTTCTTTCTTTCATAGAGGAATAAAATTAAATAAAGATAGTTATAGTTGACGACTATAGAAAGATATGCATACAATGGAGAATGTTTTTCTAAACAAATCTGATAGGTGTTACGATGGTAATCACAGTTGATTTTGGCCATGCAGCCGCAGAGCCAACCCCTTTTATTAAAAGCTGGCGTTCTCTCCTTCAGGTTGTTGGAGCGTCTCTTTTCATTGCTCTTTGTAGCCAAATTAAAATTCATTTGCCGTTCACTCCTGTTCCTCTGACTTTGCAGACACTGGCAGTTTTATTGATAGGAGCGACTTTAGGCAGCCGTAAAGGAGCTGGGGCCGTCTTACTGTATTTCGCCCAGATTCTCATGGGAATGCCCGTTTTGTCCGGTGCGGCAGTTGATCCTTTAGTCTTTATTGGACCTAAAGGCGGTTATGTCCTTGGCTTTTTGCTCCAAGCTTATTGCATGGGATGGTTTGCCGAGAGAATGAAACAGTTTAACACGCAAGCGTTTTTTGTCGCTGGTTTAGTCGCTTGTGCCCTGGAGATGAGCTTAGGCGTTCTCATGCTAGCTCCTTTTGTTGGCTGGAATAATGTTCTCCTCATGGGAGTTTATCCGTTTATTCCAGGAGAAATCCTCAAGATCTTAGCAATGTGCGCCCTTCTCAAGCGTACAGCCCGCTTGCCCCTTGAGCAATCTTAAAAGCTTGCTTGCTGTTTAGAGTGGATCATGCCAATGATTCACTCTAGCATGGCTCTTGACAACTATCAATTTCTTTAATTCATTTGACTTTCAAGAAAAAGCCTGCTATAATGAGTTGCATTCATGTTCCTATTCTCTTATTTGTCTGTTAAGCGCGGGAATGGGGAAGTGAAAAACTTATAAAGAAGGAATTCAACATGCAACTTATCTGTTCTAATAAAAACGGCTATCGGCCGAGAGATCAAATCAATTCTTGCACGTCTTTCTTTTGCGTTCTTCCTTCCCATCATCGTCATCATCATTTTTTCCATTCTTGCTAATTTGCCTTTTTGAATTTTTTTACATTTAAATAAATCATTCTGATTCGCCCTTAGCTCTAACAGCTTCAACTTTCATTGTATGGCTGTTTTGCCTAAGAGGCTATACTAAGAGAAGGAATAAAAAGATGAACATGACATTATTTACGGGAATTTTGATTGTTTTGCAGATCATCTGCTTTCTGGCAGGCAAACGGGCATCTAAAAACTTACAAAATCAAAAAGATTATTTCTTGGCGGGAAAAGACGTGCAATTCTTCCCGCTCCTCATGACCTTTGTGGCAACTCAAATCGGAGGTGGGCTGGTCCTTGGTTCGGCTGAAGAGGCCTATCGATTTGGATGGACAGTGCTTTTCTATCCCTTAGGAGCCTGCTTGGGTTTTGTGCTGCTTGCCATGGGAATCGGCAAAAAACTGGCCCAATTCCAGGTCTCGACAGTCGCGCAATTATTTGAAGTGGTCTATCAATCACGCATGCTCAAGCAGATCGCCTCTTTGCTTTCCATTCTTTCGCTTTTCATGATCTTAGTTGCGCAAGTCATTGCTTCTAAAAAATTTATGGTGAGTTTGGGATTTGATCAAACGGCCTTTTTCATTGCCTTCTGGGTTGTCGTCGTTATTTATACCGTCATGGGGGGCCTTAAGGCGGTCGTTTCCATTGATATCATTCAAGCCTTGTTTTTCATGCTCATATTTTCCCTTGGATTTGGCTATGTGCTATATGCCAGTGATTTTTCTTTTGCCTCTACGTTGCAGTCGGGAATGAGCGGCGAGGCATTTGAGTTCAATGCCTCTAAGCTAAGCGGCTGGCTGCTCATGCCTTTGCTGTTCATGGTTATTGAACAGGACATGGCCCAGCGCTGCTTTGCGGCGCAATCGCCTCGCGTCGTTACGCGGGCGGCAGCTTGCGCGGCCTTTTGCACGCTGGCGATCTGCATTATTCCCGTTTTTCTTGGCGTATTGGGCAAGCAGGCAGGCATTGAAGTGCCTGCAGGATCCAGCGTTTTCATGGATGTCGCCCAAGCATTGACGACGCCGGCCCTCTCGGCCTTTTTAGGGTGTGCAGTCTTGATGGCCATTATTTCCACTGCCATTTCCCTGCTCAATGCTGTCAGCTCCAATCTCACGCAAGACTTTGATTTTTCATTGGTCCAAAAGTTGCGCAGCGTCACAGGCTCGCGCTGGATGACAGCTGGCATTGGCGTATTGGCGGTTGGCGGCTCCTTTTACTTTGGAGAAATCGTCGATCTCTTGATTCAAAGCTATGAGCTTTCCGTTTGCTGCCTATTTGTACCTGTCTTTGCAGCTCTATTTAAGGCTAAAGGGAATACCGTATCTGCCGGCTTGGCCATGGCGTTTGGCGGAATGGGCTTTGTGCTATTTCGCGTTTGGGAAGTTGAGTTTCCACGTGAAATCTTGAGCATTTTCCTTTCAGCTGCCGGATATGGCTTGGGCGAAGCATGGCTAAGCCTGAAGGCGCGCTCAAGCGAAAAAGCTGCCATGACATGCGAATGAAAGGATGAGCGTTGAAGCAGATGGGCCATTAGCGGTTTTGATACACCCTCTAATGGCTCGTTTTATTTATCCGCTCTCTTTGGGCATGGCTGCTTCGGCATAGCGCAAGCCGGCAGCTGCTCCGCGCGGGGCAATGCGGTTTAACTGGTCCAAATCGGCTTGAGACAGGTGAATATCAAGCGCTTTGACATTTTCTTCTAAATAGCGGATGCGTTTGGTTCCGGGAATGGGAATGATATCTTGGCCTTGTGTCAGGACCCAGGCAAGAGCCAACTGCGAAGGCGTGCAATGTTTCTGGTTAGCTAATTTCTCAATTTCGTGAACCAGCTGTAGGTTGCGCTGGAAATTTTCTGCCTGAAAGCGGGGCGTGAAGCGCCGATAGTCATCGGTTGAAAGGTCGTCGATGCGCTTAATTTTACCCGTCAAAAAGCCTCGGCCAAGAGGGCTATAGGCGACAAAGCCTATTCCAAGTCGTCGGCAAGTGGTAAGGATATTTTCTTCCGGATCGCGCGTCCACAAAGAATATTCCGTTTGCAACGCGGTGATGGGATGGACGGCATGGGCGCGTTCAATGATTTTAGAGGAAGCCTCCGAGAGGCCTAAAAAGCGGACCTTGCCTTCTTTGACAAGCTGAGCCATCGCGCCTACGGTCTCTTCGATCGGCGTATGGGGATCGATCCGATGCTGATAGTAAAGGTCTATGGTGTCTACGCCCAAACGCTTCAAGCTTGCTTCGCAGGCTGTCCGTACATAGTCCGGTTTTCCCGAAATGGAGCGGGTTTGAGAATCCTGAGAGCGGACAATGCCGAATTTGGTGGCCAAAACGACCTGGGAGCGACGCTGGCGGATGGCTTTGCCGACGAGCTCCTCATTTGTGCCGTTGCCGTACATGTCGGCTGTGTCTAAGAAGTTAATGCCCAGGTCCAAGGCCCGCTGGATCGTATTGAGGGAGTCCTGCTCTTCTGCCGGACCATAAAATTCCGACATGCCCATGCAGCCCAGTCCGATGGCCGAAACAGTCAACGGACTTTTGCCTAGTTGCCTTTTTGGTATAGACATCCTATCCTCCTTTGTGGAATATACCGAAGAGCCGTCAAAAAATTGAATTTGAACTCCCTTCGGTATAGATTGTATTAAAATTAAATTTATAGAATGATGGCAATAGAAATAAGCCTTAAAATGCGATAGTCAATTGGAAAGGAAATTAGAATGGACGCATTTTTATTATTGGATTTATGCTGCGCTTTTTATTTTAACAATTCTTGCGATCGACAGGACAGCTTAACGGCAGGAGGAAAATAAGGCATGGCCATTTATGCCCTTCCTCATTCGAGCTTATTTAGGGGAAGTTTGTATGCGCTAGCCGCTTTCTTTTTGATGGCTGTCTTTGGCGTATTGACTAAAGCGGCCGCTGCTCATGCCTCCATCTTTTGGGTCAGTTTTATTTCTTATCTGGTCGGGTTGCTGCTCATGCTGCCCATCTTGAAAAAAAAAGGAACCGAATTTCTAAAAACCTCTCATTTGAGCTATCACTTGGGACGGGTCGGCTTTGGTTTGGCAGCCAGCCTGCTTTATACTTTATCTTTGCGCTATATCCCTTTGGTCAATGCCACTTTGCTTTTTAATACGACTCCGCTTTTTATTCCCATCTTAGCCATTTTTATGCTCAACCAGCGCGCCTCCCTTCGCACGTGGATCTCTATTTTGATCGGTTTTATCGGCATTATGATCATCATTAAGCCGACTCAGCAGATTTTCGATCAGGTGGGGGATCTGATTGGATTGGCCTCCGGCATCTCGCTTGCGATTGCCTATGTATTTATTAAAAAGCTGGCTCCCACGGATTCTTTAGAGGCGATTCTCTTTTATTTCTTCTTCTTTGCAACTTGCATTCAATCGGTTTTTATTCCCTTTCTCGGTCCTATGCCGTCCTATCCGGTTATTGCAGAAGCGGTTGCGGCAGGCGCGGCTTTTTTCCTGGCGCAATTAAGCCTGGTGAAAGCCTATGAATATGCCAGTGCGTCTGAAGTGGGGACATTCCAGTATTCTTCCGTGATTTTTGTTGGGATATTGGATTGGATGATCTGGAACCAAGTCCCTCCTTTTTCTGATTTGCTGGGAGTGCTGCTGGTGATCATAGCCGGTCTCTTAATTATTCGAGAGGCGATGAAGTCGCAGAGAATTCCGTTTAATATTCAGGGCAAACATTAAAAATAGGACCTAACAATAAGGAGAAAGCTCTTATGAAAGCTTTAATTAACTACGCGCTTTTTGCCGTTTTCATGAGTTCTTTGTCTTCTGTTCAGGCGGAAGAAAAAGACTGGCAAAAACAGGATGATAAGCAGTGGGAAGCTAGCCGGGAAGAGTGGTGGCGCCAGCAGAAGAAAGAAGAGGAGAATAAAGAAGCGGACCAGCGCGAGCAAGAGCGCGTTGATGAAAGTCATCGGCAGCAGCAACGCGTACAGGCACGCATCGATGCCAGTCGAAGAGAGCAGCAGCGCATAGAGGATAGAATTCAAGATAGAAAACTTGAAGACCGGCGGGCCGAAGAGAGGCGGTTGGAGTCTCAGAGGCGGTAGCTTTTTTCTTCTGGCAAAAGCTTGCCTTTTGCCAGGATGGCCGCAAGCGCACTCAAAATGTCCATTTTGAGTGCGCTTGCAAGTTTTTTTAGCAAGTCCTTAAACGGTTCAAAAGCGTGATCTGTTCCCTAAAAAAAATGGTGCGGAAATTGGGGTAAGTCCAAGGGGCCTGAAATTAAAGAGGGCTAATTTAGTTCAAAAATATAGCTTTGCACTAGGGCGTGTCGTCAATTAAGCCAGATCACGCAAGCAGCTAGTAAACTGCTGATAAAAAGTTGCGAGCAGTTTTATCATAACGAGTAGCAATGGCTCGATATTGCTTCAATTTAGCAAAAAAATTCTCAATAAGATGCCTAGCCTTATATAGATGATTATCATAATCTCTAGGCTCTTTGGCATTAGTTTTCGATGGAATCACAATGCCCTTACCCCTCTTTGTAGCAAATCCTTGATTCGTTCCCATTGATCATCTCGCAAAGCATATCGTTTCATCGCCAACTCCTTGAGTTGGTTAGTTTAATCGATAGCTGGGTAATTTAATCAATCATTTAATTGACGACACGCCCTAGATAGTTTAATAGAGAAGAGCGCTTGGATTAATCAGATGTAAACTGTGATAAAGTTATCTCTAAAAAATTACCTTTGGCATAGATGGCTGATATTTGTCCTCTTTGGCGTTGGTATTTTTGAGTTAGCTCAATTGTTTCTGGATGATTAAGATCACCTACAAAATTGACGCTTTCAATTATCAATGGAGAATAATTATAGTCTCCACAGGGTTCTAGCTTAATACTAGATTTTTGCATAGCGACATGACTTAAAGTAGTGCAATCAAAATATCCACGCTCTCTTTTATTATAAAGCATAGCGTTGTGTTTTCCGTAACCGAGTAAGATTCCCCAGAGTAATTGATTATCTTTGATACTAGCGGCTAGAGAGGTTTTACCGGATTCGATATTAGCCAAAAGCTCTTCTGCTTTGACTTCTTGTTCTAAAAATTTGTTGAATAATTTTTGATTGTCCTTAATAACTTTCACAAATTCTTTTCGATTAATGAGAAAGATGTTAGATATGCTAGCTATTTTAGATTTGCTTGGTTCTAGAATCATTAAATAGTGTTTTGAAGGGAATAAGGGAGCATATTTTTTCCATACATGCCAACTCTTCCAAAAAAGAGGATCTTGGTCGTTCATTCTTTCAAGTGTATTTTCCTAAGGAGTGACATTAAAATGTGCAGATAATGAAATAGGCTTATCTGCAAAAAGGGTATAAGCAAATTGATCACTTATCAAAGTGGAAAAGAAGGAACTGATATAGCCTTTATCTTCTTCAGAGATAGATTCAAGAATTTTGTTTATATCAATTCCATTTAGATTCAATATGAAGAGCAAGCTAAAAAGAAAATAAACTAAACGCTTCTTCATTAAATTGTTCTTATCTTCTTTGTTTATCGCCACATTTTGGACGAGTTGTCGTCCCACTTACATAATGGCCATTTGCACACATCCAGGCTACTTTGGGTTCGAAGAAAATTCCATTTTCATCGTAATAAATAGCATCCACCATTTCCGCATAGCCATTTAAATTCACAATAATTCCATTTTCAGCAACCATTACATCTTTTGCGTTGATATAAATTCTTTTCGCGAAGGCGCTAGTTGAAATACCAAGTGATAATGTTAAAAACAAACTATAAAAAAATTTCTCATTTTGTTCTCCTTTATATTCGTTCAAAAATTTTATTTATTTCAATAAAATTTTCCACGAAAACTTATTTACTTTTGGGGTGGCGTTAGGTCCTCTAATTCTTCCTACAGCTGGTGTTATAATAGGATGAGGAGCAGCTTATTTGGTCTATAAGGGTTTTAATGAATTGCATGATTACATGGTCCTAAAAGACCTTGAGAGTGTAGAAGGAGAAGAAGGTTTTTATAAAGATAAGGCAGGTAAAGAAGATAAGGAAAAAGAGGCAAGAAAGCCAAAATATGATGGAAGAGATCTAGGGAATGATCCAACAAAATGTCCGGGGGAAGGATTTGAATGGAAAGGTGAAGGAAAACCAGGAAGTAAAGAAGGTAATTGGGCGAATCCCAAAACTAAAGAATGGTTAAGGCCAGATTTAGACCATCCAGAGCCTAAAAAGCCACATTGGGATTATGGCGGTCGTACGTTTCCAGAAGAATATAGATTATTTTTAGATAGCATATGGGAATTAAAATGAATAAATTAAAAAAATACGAATTAAATTTTGATGAGGCATTAAATTATATTAAATGGAATTTAAATAAAACAAACACTCTATCTTGTGAATTATTGAATTTATTAAATTTTAGGAGTGGTTGTTTTTTTACATTAATATCTAATCAGACAGTTATTGAAAACTTGCATAATTTTGAAAGAGGGGGAATCTTTCCTCAGCAATCAATGAAAGAAAATGTCAGAGAGCAATGTTATTCTTCCGTTCAAACTTCAAGAAATGAAGTGGCGAATATGCTATTTTATGAATTAAAAAGAAAATCTAATTTTAATTGTTGTTTTGATGATATGTTAACTTCTCCTTTACCTATAGGGTCAGATGAGTTATTTGATGCTTATGGAGTTTGCTATAAAAATGATGTTTATTATTACTTACAAAATAAAGATATTTCTGTGGATTTGCTAAAAAAATGTTTTCATTATTCAAATAATGGTTGGCATTCATTATGTGTTTTAACTCAATCTACTCTAAATAATAATGAAAGAGCATTCTCTTTCAATAAAATTCAAGATGTTGCTTTGAAAACTGGTTTAATTATTCTTCGTGCTTATGATGGAGAAGGATATGTGTTCTGGGAACGTGAAAATGTTAGTTTTTTTGATTAAAACGTCAGAATAAGTGTTCGCTAGAAATAATCTCTAAGAAAAGCATAAAATTTTAATCCAATCTTTCCCTACTAGATATTTCCAAAAAGCCATTTAATGAATAAAAAACGCATACCACCACCTATTAGTTTTGCTGATTCTGAATATCAATCTTTTCATATGGAAAGAGATGCTACTTTGACGATCTACATGAAGTCTTGGCAAGAAGAACCGTTTAAAGTTATCTTTAAACATGCCATACAGTTTTTATATAGGCTAGGTGATGTTCCAAAGGGATTATATGAATTAAATTCCTCTTTATTCTTAGAAGAAGCCTTATCACCAGTAATAAAGATCGGTATTTAGATAAAAATGGAAATCCCGTGCATAAAAATGACGACGCCTCTCATCTATATCCACCAGAAGGAATAACTTGGAGTTTTTAATCGAAAGGAAATTTTATGGACATTAATAAAAATTCGAGTTTTTTTCATGATGGCGGGATCATTGATATTAAAAATAATCTTAATAAAATAGAAATTTCAATGGAGAGTAGTCAATTATTGCCTGAATGGAATCTAGATCATATTCCTTTATCTAATTTTCAAACTATTCGAGGGAAGTTACATTTAGAAGGAATTAAAAGTCTAAAAGTTAATGATAAATCAGTAGAACAAATAAAGATGCAATATGATAGTGGAGAAATTTTAAATTTTGATCTAGAGCATTTCAAAGTTAAATTTTATATAACCTGGATAAATTATCCGCCAAAACAAAGAATTCAAGAGACCGAGAGTCTTGAGATAGAAGCTGAAAAAATTTATTGGGAAAATATTCCCGATTTATTTGATCCAATGAATGAATGATTTCCAAGGATAATCGAATGAATAAGAAAATTATAGCCGAAAACATTGATTTTGCAGATTCCGAATATAAATCTTTTCATATGTCGGAAGAGGCGGTTTTAACGGTATATCTAAAATCATGGGATGCAAAGCTATTGATTATTACTTTTACTCATGTCATTCAATTTTCATATCAACTGGGGAGTGATCCTAGTAATTTATTTGAAATAGAAGACAGCCCTGTTTTAAAATCTATATTAGTGGAAGCTTATGGTGGAATCCCTAATAATAATCCATTTAAATTATTTATAATAGAAGATATAGATAAGTTTCCTTTTATTCAAGTCGTAGCAGAATCTGTGACGGTAATTAAAGATAGAAGTTAAAAAGCTAAAAGCAAAATTATTTATCCTAAATACAATGGTAGCCTAGCGCAATGGAAAGGCTATTCAGCCTTTGGCTCGCAAACCATGCAAGGAGGGGCGAGCGTGGCCTGTCCTTGAGGCTTTGGCAATTGGTTTCTAGTTATTATAAATGACCCTGAATTTCTAAAAGGAGAAAGCCTATTTAATATTATTCAACTTTCATTAAAATTTATGAGCTTTAAATTTATCATACTAGATTATATTGAAGGCTCTGGCAAAAAAGATGGGGTAATATCTTCTTTAAAAAAGAAGCAGGGCATGGCTATTAAATTAGATCAATTTTTGCAAGAATTGAATGATGTCAAGCAATTTGATTGGGGAGATTTTTTCCTATTTAAAGAATTTCCTGAATCTTGGGAAGATCCAAAAGGGGCACTTTATCCTTATGTGGTTGCTCAAACTAATACGACTATAAGAGCCGTTGATAATCAATATATCTATGTCTATACACCTTATAGAGAACTTGTGGATCTAATTAAAAATACTTATCCAACAATAGAATCTATTAAGGAAGATGCACTCAACAACCTGGATTTTCCGGAATAGGTGCTCATTTTTTATAATTGTTTTCTACCTGAAATAATATGCAAATTCAGGTTTGCCCTATTTCAAAGAAAATGGAAATCGAATTTTTGCCCGCTAGGGATGATTTAATGAATAAGAAAATTGCAGTAAAAAATATTGATTTTGTCGACTCTGAATATAAATCTTTTCATATGTCAGAAGAAGCCTAGTAATTTATTTGAAATAGAGGATAAGTGGGAGTTGAAGTAATGACTGGCTTAATTAAATATAATTTAGATTTTGATAAAGCAATGAAATTTACTAGAGACAATTTGGATCAAGTAAATTCATTATCTAGTGAACTATTGAATTCAATCATATTTCAAGATGGAAGCTTTTTTACCTTGTTACCAGCTGAATCTAATTTAGAAAAGCTATATGAATTCGAGGCTGGATTGATTCTTCCTCAAAATCCTACTGAGGAATATATAAGTAAGGGGCATAAAGCAACCTATTCCAAAATCCCAACGATTAGGCATCAATTAGCAGATTTGATTGTCCAAGAAATAAAGGAAAGCGAACATATATCATGCCTATTTGATGATACAAAGCGCTCTTTTTCTGATAAAGCTTATATAAATTTATATCATACGAATGGAATTATTTTTCAAAATGAGATTTATTATTTAATTACTAAAGAAAATGTTAATGCTAATTTAATTATAGAGGGGTTAAGAGCTTCTAACTCTTTTTGGCATTCATTAGGTATTTTAACGACTGCAAATTTTTCTAACAAAGATAAGCGAATAATTTCTTTAAATCAATTCCAGGAAATTGCCCAAAAGACGGTATTGATAATAATGGGGGCATACGACGGCGAAGGATATATTTTTTGGAAACCAAATAATATAATGAGCGTCGATGAAAAGAGAATGTCATGTCAGTTAAAGTTGGAGAACATCTAACGAGATGGAAAATGAATTCAAGCAAGGGATGAATTTGGTAATCCTACGGGTATAAGAAAAATAGAAATACCTAGATTGTTTTTAATTCCTTCCTCTCCTAAAAATTTAATAGAAATTGATGATTTAAGATATGAAACAATTAGTGAAATACAATTTAGATTTTGATCCAGCTTGGGTATATGTGAAAAAAAAATTGGATCAGGTAAACATATTATCATCAGCTCTGATCCAATGGATCAATTTTAAAGAAGGCCATTTTTTTACTTTATTACCAATAGATGCAAATTTAGAAAGATTGTATGAATTTAAATCCGGAATGGTTCTTGTTCAAAATCCTACTATAGAATATATGGTCAATGGGGAAAAAGCTTCACACTCTGAAATTCCTACAATCAGAGATGAATTAGCGGAATTAATTGTAAACGAAATTAATAAGCGAAATAATCTATCTTGTATTTTAGATGACGTTTTAAATTGTTTATCTGATGAATCTCATACAGATTTATATGAAACTCATGGATCAATTTATCAAAATGAGATTTATTATTTATTTACAAAGAATCATATGAGTGTTGATCAATTGATTGATGGTCTAAATCAATCAAATGCCTTCTGGCATTCCCTGGGCGTCTTAGCAGAGGCTTGTTTGACTTATCAAGATAATCGAGCGCTATCCTTAGATCAATTCCAAAAAATTGCTCAAAATGCAAAATTAATTATGATAGGGGCCTATGATGGAGAAGGATATGTGTTTTGGGAACGTGAAAATGCGAGTGTTTTTGGTTAAAACTTCAGAGAAAGTGTTTGTCAGCAATAGCCCTAAGAAAAATCATAAAATTTTTAAATCTCATATTTTCTATTAAATTTTTTAGAAAAACATTTGAGGAAGCCTTATCAATCGAATAGATTAAAGTTCCCTTAGATCATCTTTACAAGTATTTTCAAGTAGAAGATATTACTAGTTTTCCCTTCCTCCAAGTTATAGCTGAGGGGGTAACAGTTATCAAAGGATGATAAATACGTGAGAGTTTAAGCTATGCTAAAATTGAATTATGATGAATTGGATTTCAAGAAGGCTTTCGAATATTTTCAAGATAACTTAATAGAAACTAATACTTTATCTTCTAAACTAATCAATTTAGTTGATTTCAAGAAAGGAACTTTTTTTTCCTTTTTTCCTGAAAAGATCAATTTTGAAAAAATTAATTGTTTTAAAGAGGGAGGAATTGCTAAGCAGAAGGAAGAAATAAAAGAAAAGATCTTCAAAGAATTGAAATCAAATAATAAATTATGCTGCGTATTTGATGATGTTTCAGCAACTTTTAAACCAGATTATGCGGAACCTTTATTTCTTAATTATGGATTATTCTATGAAAAAGAGATCTATTATTTAATCAGGCCGGAAATCGCATCTCTGAAACTTTTAAATGAATGCTTTTATGTTTCAAATGCTATATGGCATTCTCTCTGTATTTTGACTGAATTTGATTTTGGTAAGAAAAAAGACAAACAACTCAAAATAGAAGAAATAGAGGGCATATGCACAAAAACTGTTTTGATTGCATTAGGTGCTTATGATGCCGAAGGATATCTTTTTTGGAAGGCAGAAAATTCGAAAGTTTTCTCAAACCTCTCTTTCAAATAGTTTTCTTTTACGTTCTACAGTATAAGATAGTGATGTTCATAATAGAAAATTTTCTTAAGATAAGAAAATAGTGTTTTTTTGCTGTTTCAGCCCAAATTCAAACGTGTTCTTAAGAAAGAAAATTTTTATCCAGATGAAGTGGGCTGTTTAGGATTTCAATTAATTATCAGGATAAATTTTTTGCAAAAAATTTTAGAACCTCATACCTGGTATGTATCGGGAATAGACCACTTTTTAAACAGTTTTATTCGTAAAATTTTTCTCATTTACAAAGCTACAGATTTTGAGAACCCATGCTGACAAAGGGCTATTGAATGAAAAGCACAGTAGAAAATATTCCTTGGTATCTCATTATTATCCAAGATTTAAATGGCTTACCTGGAAAAAGCATTTTTGATTTGATTCAGCTTTTATTAAAAGCTGTTAAGTTTGAATTCGTTGTGCTTGATAATATCTATGGAGCTATAATAAAGCCTTTAGTTGATAAGGAAAATGTAATTATTAAACTAGAAGATGCTTTAATAGATATTGATAAAGTGTTTCAATTTGATTGGGGAGATTTCTTTCTATTTAAAGAATATCCACAGTCTTGGAATGATCCTAAAGGAGCGCTTTATCCTCATGTGATTGCTCAAACGGATATGACTGTAAGAGCCGTTGATGATCAATATATCTATGTCTATACGCCTTATAGAGACCTGGTGGATCTAATTAAAAATGCTTATCCAACAATAGAATCTATTAAGGAAGATCTATTAGATAATCTAGAATTTCCGGAATAGAAATTTTTTTAAATTTAATATCTTTATAAATTAAAGTGAATAGTAATGAATTGCATGATTATATGGTCTTAAGAGACCTTGAAAAGTAGAATGTCCTGGAGAAGGATTTGAATGGAAAGGAAAATGCGGGCCAGAGACTGGAACTTGGGAAATTAAATTATGAAGCGATTGAATAAAAACCTTTTAGATTTCGATCTTACATGGGAATATGTACAGGATAATTTAGATAAAACAAATGTAATATCATCTGAATTACTCTCTACCATAAATTTTAAAAAAGGATACTTTTTTACACTGCTACCAGATGATGCAAATCTACAAGCCATTCACAAGTTTAATTATGGAGGAATTCTTCCTCAAAATCCTATACAGGAATATTTTGTAGATGGACATAGAGCAACTTTCTCAATAAAAAAATCAGTAAGAGAAGAATTAAGTCTTATTATTCTAAAAGAAATTAACGCTCATACTAATTTGTCTTGCATTTTTGATGATGTAAACTTTTATGCTGATGAATTAATCGGATATTATTTATTTGATAAGTATGGTCTGTCTTATGAAAAAGAAGCCTATTACCTTCTTAAAAATAATGAAATTTCTCTAGATCTAATTAATGAATGCTTAAGAGTTTCAAATGCTAGTTGGCATTCTTTATGCCTATTGACATCAGCAGATTTAAATAAAACGATTAAAATTTTAACTTTTGAAAAAGTTAAAGAAATCTGTCTCGCAACTGAATTAATAATATTGGGTGCCTATGATGCTGAAGGGTATGTATTTTGGGAGTCTAAAAATGCCTCTTTTTTTGATTAAGAAATTCCTAAATATCGACTTATTCCTATGATGCCCTAAATCGCCTGATCAGCTGCCTGCAAGAGAGGTTCTCACGCTATTTGCCTATGATGCCTTTGACCGCTGCATTATCTTAGCTGGCCAAGAAGGCCCCAAGCAAGTCCACTTGCAGGGCGAGTTCTTCACCAGCCTCGTAAAGCTCTTTGTATCTATAAAAGCTATCTCGTGAATAGCCCATGACCCTGCAAGCCCCACTCACATTACCAAGCATATGAGCAAGCTGTAAAAGACCCAGTTTGTTCTTAATCATTTTATGTTGATCAGTAGGATTCATAATCCACCTATATCTGTTTTGGAGGCCGACGCCCTCGGGGAAAACTTGGGCTTCGGTCTCAATTGTTTTATAAAACATTTAATATAGGTTTCAGATTAAGTCTAGATCAGCTCATATAATTAGGCGATGGAAAATCAGCTATGAATTCCGTGTCCACTAAACTTGCTAGTTCTTCCTCTTTTTCAGAAAGCTCTTCATGGTAATAAAAGATAAGTTTCTTTTTCGATAAGTACGTAAACCGCTCTTAGATTAGGAGTTACACGGACCTAGTAAACATCCTTGAATAGAGCATAAAACATGGAAAATTATTTCTGTAGAAATCATTCTAGCCGTTTAATGGATGCTCTCCAAAATCTACGGTTTCTTTACAACTTGATATAACCGGTTGAACTCTTTCTATATGGCTTGTACTCGCATAAAATTTATCTTTTTGATTCTAAATAATCCTGACGTCTATAAGCCCAAAAATCATTATTAGGAAGTGGATTTGGATAATCTAAACGTTTATATTGTTCATTTAAGCGGCCTTTTATAAGGTGAGAAATAATATAAGCACAGATCTCAGAAGCAGCCTCAAGGTCATTTTTTTTTACTTCACCATCATAATAAAAAGTCATGTAAGCTGTTTCATCTAATTCGTTCCAACAAGCTGTTACCCCTCTTATTTTATTAAATAATTCTTCTTTTATTTCTGATTTCGCTAATTCTAATTCATAAGCAGTAGATTTTATTAGGTCTCTTTGTAAGTCAGTCATTTGATTATTGCCTCTGGATTTGATGGTATTACATGAAATGTTCCATCTTTCGCATATTTAATTCTACCTTTTGAAGGTGGCGTATATTTTATTTTTTCATTAATCTTTTCAGCGTATTCACCAATAATTTTTCCAAATTCTACTCTTTCAACATAACCAGCTTCTCCAAATGATCCTTCAACCCGTTGTCCTTTACCGACATATTTTTTTGTTAATGTTTCAAACTCGTTAGGCTCCATTGTAAGTGTTCCTCTGCCCTGTAAAAAATTGTGTTTACCCGGAATAGGTTTATTTTGCTTATCCCACTGAATCCTAACATTTTTAAAATAATTTTCTCTTAGAGGATTCAACCTGGAGAGGTAAAATAAAATGGGTAAGGATAGAGATCACTCCTTATGCCGGGTTGTTAAGCGGGGTGAGTTTTTTTGATTTGGCAAGAAAGCACGAACAGGCAAAGCCAGGATATTACCTAGGGGCTATAGCGGGATTTAAAATGCTAGACTTTTATCGACTTGAATTCGAGAGCTCTTATGGAAGAGCGGAAATGGATTCCACTAGAAAAATAAAAGATGTAAGAGGGCATGTCAGGTCTTTATCTTTTATGTTAAATAATCTGCTCGATTTTAAATTATCCTGTCCCATTCGTCCTTATTTTGGTTACGGAATTGGTTATACACGCACTAAGGCTCAATGGAGAGGGCAGTTAGCTCATTCCCATCTCGATTATGATCCGATCAGAAGAGGTTTCTTACTTAGCTCCATTTCTTTACAATTCATTGCCGGAGCTAGATACCGCTTATTTGAAGATGTTGATGTGTGTCTGGATTATCGCTGTCTTTTATTTGGCATGAACAAAAGAACGCATAAAAATCTCAGGGTAAATAAATTAGGGCTTTTTATTAATCATTACTTTTAAGTTTTTTCTGCCTGCCGTAAGGGTATCCGTTACGGCAGGCCAAAATGGTCAATAGCCATTCTTGTCATTTCCCCCTATCTTGATCTATGCTGGTTAGCTCCTTTATCCGCCTTGCCAACACTTGCTGGCTCAGGCTTGCTTGTAATAAAAAAATCGACTTTTATAGAAAGATTGCTTTCAATGACTTTTCGTTTTATTCCTTAAATAAGCTGAATGTTGAGTTTTTCCTATTTAAGGTTTTGGCGCAGTTAAAGGGCAAAATTTAAAAATCAGACTCAATCAAGAATTGTTTTTTGATAAAATGAAAATTTAGCCAATTCTCTTGCCTAGCCCTTCGTTTGATGGGTGGTTTTTTCGCTCTCTATTTAAAGGAAATTTATATGGTAAAAATCACAGATCTTACCCCGGTAGATACGAATTTGACGGTTGCTTCAGAAGAGACGACGCAATCCCATACAACAGTTTCAGGCCGCAGCTACAGTACATTTGCAAGCGACATGAGCGATCAGGCTCGAAAGTTCAAAGAGCGGATTGCCAACCATGCGTTTTTCAATAGCCTCTGCTGGGAAGCGGCTAAGAACACGGGTTTAGAAATGACCGGAGCCAGCTTAGGCGGCAGCCTGGCGGCTGCAATGGGGCCGCATTTGTATCCGGACGTGCCCTTAGCGGCCCTTGCTGCAACCGTTTGCTGGCTGACGGATGAGTCATCTCAGACTGTTCGTAAAACGGATCAAGCGGCCAAGTTAATTTTTTGCAGCTTAACCTTTACGCTTATCGGGCTTGTCCTGACTTCTGGGTTTTCGGAATTGGCTCCGGAAGAAAGCGAGGGATTGGCAACTGTCTGGACGACTTTTTTTGGAATGATCGGCTCTCTTATTGGAGGATATTTGTTTAGCAGCGAACAGGTTTTCTACGATTCAAGTCAACCGGAGGAGTCTTATTCCATAAAAGTGGGAAAATACCTAATTGCCGGAGAAATGGCGCAAAAAATCCTTGCCCGCCCGCCCGCTTCTCCGATTTATTATCCATTACGTCTGGCACGGACGACTGCTGTTCTCTCCTCTCAGCTGATGGCTTATTACTCTCCTCTTCTCATAAAAACCGCAGAGGAGTTGCGACAGCACAAAAGCAAAACTATTTTAACCCATCTTTTAAAGCACGTCATTGCCGAGCGATGTGGAGGACAGCACTCGACGCGGATTGCAAGAGACATTTCGGAGCTTATTGTCGGCCCTTTGAATGAATTCTCCCGTTATCTTTCAACAGAGCTGAACCTAGGCAATCAAAGCCGCAATGCGTTGAATGCCGTGATTGAAACAGGCTTGAATCAGATTCTAAATCCGGACTATACGCCTAACTTCGTTTTGAGGTCTTTTGTGAGCTATTCCAAAATCATCAAAACAGAGGAGATTCAAAAGGCTTCCCGCCATTTTGAATTATCGTTTGGAGATGAAGAAGAAAGGAAAAAGAGCAAAGAGACGCTGATCACATGCATTCGGAATAGGATCCAGAACCTCTTTCCTGCAGAAAATTTAACGGATAAAATTGCTGATTTTGTACTGACGGCATTTCTAGACGAACAAAAGTCGAAAACACTTGCGGCTTTATTGATTCAAAAAATTAAAGAGGCAGAGCTGCGCCTGACCGGCTTTCCTTTGCTCAGCGAACATCACGCAGGTTTTATTCAAGATATGTTGGATATTCACATTCAGAACTATTTAATTTTTGCCTTATCCCGCCACCAGTCTTTTTCAAAGGCTTTAACTTTAATGGACGAGGAGCAGCTTCTCTTGGATATCCAGCAAGGCTTTTTCTCCCTCTATTGCAAGAAGGTTGTCCCTTCTTTCCTTGCCGATAAAGTGCAAAAGGTGACCGGATTCGGCATTAAGGCGTTATTTAGCACTAAAAAGGCTTTAAGAATCAAATCTCAACAGGTTTTAACGCGGTTTGCTCCCTCTATGATTCAATCCGGTTACTTTTCCCCGCCTGTTTCCAATAGCGGGCAATTGCCCCTATATCTCAATCTTGCTTCTCTAGAAAATCCCCTTTATTTTGAAGAAGAGCCTCAAGCAAAGGACACTTCAGGAAATGATATGTCTACGTTTAGCCAAAGCGCTGTTCCACCCGCTCGTTCGTCGCCGCCTCTTTCTTCACCGGGAATGCAAGAAATGCAAAGCTTGCAAAAAGCAGGGAATGAAGCCTTCTTAGAAGACGCAGAGCAAAAGATCGGAGGCGTTTTGATCAAAGCCGAGTATTTTTTTGAAGATCTATAGCTCCTAATAGTTTGCATTAAAGAAATAAAAGCATACTCAAAGCCTAATTTGAGTATGCTTGCAATAAAGGGATCAACCGCTGCAGCTCAGGCAAGGCTCATCAGGATCCAAGGAACAGGATAAAGCCTCGGCAGAATGGGGTTGATCTGCATGAGCCTTTGCTTTTGGCTGGGCAGGGCCTGTTCCTAAAGAGGTATCCACCGTGAATTTAATGGCATCTGCGGCCGCTTTGGTGCGCAAATAGTACATGCCCGTTTTGAGTCCTTTTTTCCAGGCATAGAAATGCATGGAGGTCAATTTGGCAAACGAGGGATTCTCAATAAATAAATTGAGGGAGTGCGACTGGCAGATGAAGGCTCCGCGGTCGGCCGCCAGGTCGATCAGCGTCTTTTGCTTGATTTCCCAGACGGTTTTATATAGCTCTTTAATGGATTGCGGAATGAGATCAATATTTTGAATGGAGCCATTGGCGGCAATAATCTCATGCTTCATCCGGTCATTCCAAATGCCTAGTTTGACCAAGTCCCGTAAGAGGTGTTTGTTGACGACAATAAATTCGCCTGACAGCACGCGGCGCGTGTAAATATTGGATGTGTAGGGTTCAAAGCATTCATTATTGCCTAAAATTTGAGAAGTGGAGGCCGTGGGCATAGGGGCGATCAAGAGGGAATTGCGCAGGCCATGCAAGGCAATATTTTGCTTGAGCGCCTCCCAATCCCATCGCGGTCCCGGCTGTGCCTCCCACATATCGTATTGCAGAATCCCCTTGGAAGCGGGCGAGCCTGCATAAGTCTCATACGGGCCTTCTATTTGCGCTAGCTGGTTTGAATCCGTTAAAGCGCCATAATAAATGGTCTCGAAAATGTCGCGATTGAGCTGACGGGCTTGAGCGGATTCAAAGGGTAAGCGCAAAAGGATGAAGGTATCGGCCAATCCCTGGACGCCGATGCCGATGGGGCGGTGGCGTAAATTGGAGCGGCGCGCCTCTTCGACGGGATAGTCATTATGGTCGATGATGCGATTGAGGTTTTTGGTCACTGCCTGCGTGACTTCAAAAAGCTTCCGGTGGTCGAATTGCCCTTCTTTGACAAAGCGGGGAAGGGCCAACGAGGCGAGATTGCAGACGGCAATTTCATCGGGCGCTGTGTATTCGATGATTTCCGTGCATAAATTACTGGACTGAATCGTTCCCAAATTCTGCTGGTTGGACTTGCCGTTGCATGCATCCTTATAGACAAGATAGGGATTTCCCGTTTCGATTTGCGATTCCAATATTTTAAACCAGACTTCTTGGGCCTTGAGCGTTTTGCGCGCCCGTCCTTCCTCTTCATAACGCGTATAAAGGGCTTCGAATTCTTCTCCCCAGCATAGATGCAAGCCGGGCGCCTCATTCGGGCAAAAAAGCGACCAATGGGCATTGGCTTCCACTCTTTTCATGAATAAGTCGGGAATCCATAGTGCAGTAAAAAGGTCTCTGGCCCGCACTTCTTCTTTGCCATGGTTCTTTCTCAACTCTAAGAATTCTACAATATCGGCATGCCAGGGCTCCAGGTAAATGGCAAAAGAGCCCTTGCGCTTGCCTCCTCCTTGGTCGACATAGCGCGCGGTATCATTGAAGACGCGCAGCATGGGGATGATGCCATTGGACACGCCGCCCGTTCCGCGAATATACGAGCCAGTTGCGCGGATACCATGAATGCTCAGGCCAATGCCGCCGGCGGACTGCGAAATTTTGGCGCATTGCTTGAGTGTGTCAAAGATGCCTTCAATGCTGTCATCCTGCATTTGCAGGAGAAAGCAAGAGGACATCTGTGGGTGGGGCGTTCCTGCATTAAACAGCGTTGGCGTGGCATGTGTAAACCAGCGCTCGCTCATTAAATGGTATGTTTCGATGGCCGAGTGGATATCGCTTTTATGGATGCCAATGGCCACGCGCATGAGCATGTGCTGCGGCCGCTCGGCGACCTTGCCATGCATTTTCAGCAGATAAGATTTTTCGAGCGTCTTGAATCCAAAATAGTCGAAGCCAAAATCGCGGTCATAAATGAGCGTGGAGTCCAATAGCTCTGCATGCTGCTGGACAATATCATAGACGTCTTGCGCAATGAGAGGCGCGCGCCTTTGCGTTTTGGGATCGGTATAATGGTAAAGATCATAAATCGTGCGCGAGAAAGACTTGTGCGTGTTCTTCTGCAGATTGGAGATGGCAATGCGCGAGGCGAGCAGGGCATAGTCGGGATGGGTGGCCGTCAAAGTGGCGGCCACTTCGGCGGCTAAGTTATCCAGCTCGCTTGTCGTCACGCCATCATAAATGCCTTCAATGACTTTCAAGGCCAACTGAATGGGATTGATATGGGCCGGGTCCAGTCCATAGCAGAGTTTTTGGATTCTTGCAGTGATCTTATCGAACTTGATCGGCTCTTTTCTTCCGTCTCTTTTGATGACAAACATGGTTTTTCCTTGGGGTTTTAAGAAATCCTCTAAGAGTTAGAAATCTTCAGACAAAGTGAAAACATGCGTATCTTTATGGGCAAGCACTCCCGACTTTTGATATTCGGAGACTCGCCGTTCAAAGAAATTGGTTTTTCCTTGAAGGGAGATCAATTCCATAAAATCAAAGGGGTTGGAAGCCTGGTAAATTTTAGAGCAGCCAAGAGCCACCAGCAAGCGATCAGCGACAAACTCAATGTACTGGCACATCAGATCGGCATTCATGCCGATCAGCTTGACGGGCAGCGCATCGACGACAAACTCCTTCTCAATCTCTACTGCATGCGAAATGATGTTCTGCACAACCTCTTCTGGAAGGGGATGGACAAGCTGGGAATAGAGCAGGCAGGCAAAGTCGCAGTGCAGGCCTTCATCGCGTGAAATGAGTTCATTTGCAAAGCTTAATCCCGGCATCAGCCCTCTTTTTTTGAGCCAAAAAATGGAGCAGAAGCTTCCGGAAAAGAAAATTCCCTCGACGGCCGCAAAAGCCACTAAGCGCTCGGCAAAACCGCCTTGGCTGATCCAACGCAAGGCCCAATGCCCTTTTTTGGATACGCAGGGAACCGTCTCTAGTGCGTGAAAGAGATATTTTTTTTCTTTCTGGTCTTTAATGTAAGTATCGATGAGCAGCGAGTACGTCTCGGAGTGGATGTTCTCGCTCATGATTTGAAAGCCATAAAAGCAGCGGGCTTCGGGATATTGGACCTCGTTCATAAAATTGATGGCTAGATTTTCGTTGACAATTCCATCGCTTGCCGCAAAAAAGGCCAGGACATGCTTGATAAAATGCTTTTCATCGGCATTCAATTTATGCTCCCAATCTTGGATATCAGCAGAGAGGTCGATCTCTTCGGCAGTCCAGAAACTGGCCTCGGCCTTTTTATACATGCTCCAAATAGCGGGATGTTTGATGGGAAATAAAACAAAGCGGTCTTTATTTTCTTGTAAGAGAGGCTCTACGCACTCCATATTTCACTCCTTGCTTTACGGCCATTTGACGCAATATGGTCTTGAGCGCCTAAATTTGCGTGCAAACGGTATCTTCCAAGCGATGGAAATCGCTTGAACCAAAATGATTTAGTTTTACAGAAAGGGAAAAATGGACTTGCTTGAAAGGAAAATAAAAGCGCAATGCTTAATGGCAATTCTTGAGCAAGTGTGTCGTTTCTCCCCATCCTGTCTTTAACGAGACAGTTCATCTCTTGCCGAGATGTGATGAGCATGAAAAAGCAGGTCTTCTGACTCCGAGTTCATCCTATCCGCTCCACCTTCCCGCTTTGCTAAACATTAAAAGCAGTGGCTTGATGAGCGTTCGTCCCTCGTTACAGCGGCGTCACCGCAGAGGATTTGCACCTCTTTCCCTATTCTCCCCTAGCCGTAGCTAGAGGCACTTTTTCACGAGCCTAAGGCCTTTTATTTCATTAGAAAAGTTCCAATGAAATCGGAGGTATTCATAACCCTTGCCTGGCAAATTTGTCAAGCCCGATTTGGGATTGGCAGTTCTTTGCGTTTGTTTCGAACTGGCGTACAAGCGATTATAAAAGCTGAATGCGTTTTTCAAAAAATGAAGAAGGTAGGAGAGCCAATGAATGCAAGCGCAGGATAAAGCTTTTTTGGAAAGAATTCTAAATCAATTGTCCGTCCGTTCAGCTATGAAGCCGAACAGACGGGAATGGAATTAAATCAATGATGGTGCCAGTGCTCATGCCAATGTTCGTGCCCATGATACTGCCAAGCGACATCTTCGTGATGGACAACCCAGTGGCGGTGCCAGCTTTCATGCCAGTGATTGTTCCAATAGCCGGTCCAATAGACCCTCCAGTGGGGATGATCGATATATACGCAACGGCCGCCGTCCCAATAACAGCCCTCTTCATTGACCCAATAGCCATTGTACCAAATATAGCGGACATTGTAATTGGGGAAATAAATGCTCGTATCGGCTGCTGCATAGCTTGGCCCTAGATCCACCCCGCCTATAGCAGGGTCATAATAGAAGACTTTTTCATATGTATTGCCGCTGCCATCGACAATAATGGCTTGAACAGGCTGGCGGTAAGCAATGGTAACTTGCGGTCCGAAGACCACGACCCCTGCTTGCATGTCAGACAAAAAGAGCATAGAGGCTGCAAAAGCCGCTAAGCAGATCCCCGCTTTTTTCATAGCTATCTCCGAGACTTATTGATTTTCCTTAATTCCAAATTACCGCAAGGGAAGTTTTTCGTCATGATTCTTTGTTATAACTGAATTTTGGTTGTCTTCTTTAGGTTTTTAAACTAACAACCAGAATAGTTTAAGGGGATTTTATTCTTTCTAACAATGAGAGAAGGGTAAAAAAATCCCAAACTCAGGTTGGATAAGTAAGACAAAATTTAAGGCTATATCCGGGAATATAGCCTTTAGGATAGCGATAGACGGGCGATTATGGTGTGCTCTTCTCCGTTTTTTTGCGCTCCAAGGCATCCAAAATGGCTTTTTTTAGTTTATCATAATCAATTGTATCGTCTTTATTCTCCACTTTGACGCCTTCGACAAAAATGGTGGGGGTAGACAGGTGGCCATTCATAAGACGGTTGCCATAAGCCGTATTCTTTTCAATCTGTACACGGTATTTTTCCATTTCGATGCAGTCTTTCAAGCGGTCTAATTGAATGGCCGGACTTGTCGCAGCCGCAAACTTTTGCAGTCTTTCGATTGTGGCCCAGTTCTCTCTTTCAGGTGGCTGGTTTTTGTAAATGTAATTCAAATATTTGAAGAAAAGATCCGCGTTCGGATACTCAGGTTCTTGATTGTAAACGCACCAAAGGGCAATGGCAGCTGGCATGGAATTGGGCAAAAAAGAGACAGGAATAACCGTATAGCGAATTTTATTGGTATTGATGAATTCTTCTTCAAGCTTGGGAAATGAGGCGTTGTTATAGCGCTTGCTGTCGGGGCATTTGGGCTCTAATAGAGCAACTACCTGCACAGGTGCTTTGGGGTAGCCGATGGTGGGCTGTCCTTGTATAGTTATGCTTGTTTGAGCAGGTGAGGAATCTGCTGCCAAGCTGGTCATAAAAAACATGGCTAGCAGTGAGGAAAGGGACGAGACGATAATAGACTTCATAGCGGCTCCTTAGGAAATCCAAGTTTACTTAAAGGAGTGTTATGGCAAATCGTCAAATGCGAGTAAATAAAAATTTGATAAAAAGCGCGGCTTGTCCGCTTCACGCCTACTGAGCATGCATGCACACTCAGTAGGCCTGAAGGCTGATTGCTTACATTAACCGTTCTTTTATCAATTCTAATCTCAAAACTCGATCGTGGGCATGGATCTGTGCCACGGCTATTAAAGTCTCTAGGCATTCCATTCTAGATTCTTCGGGAAGCTTTTTGAGTAGTTTGGCGACTTCTTCATCATACCTTTTCTGATTATTTGAAGTGACTTTAACGTCTAAGAGCTCGAACAAGCGGTTTGTATGCTCTGCAATTTCTAGCCACTTTTGCTTGACAGATAGCTTATCTAATTGAGCCACCTCTTCGGGTTTATTGGATAACCAGTTATTGACGAGCAGAATAGGCCGTACCTGCTTGCCTTGCATGAGCTCTTTTAAAAATTGATAGAAATCGGATTTAAATGTCCCCTGTTCTCCGCCATCATTCACATGGTTGCCAGCTTTTTCTTGAATGACTTTTTCACAGCGTTTAAGGGATTGGACCATCAGGCGATAAATGCTGTGCGTGGCCTTGTATTGCTCAAAATAGCCGACCAAATTGTGAAGGGACAGCTTAGTATCCCACTGTTTGGTTTCATACAACACCAGCTGATATGTTTCTTCGAATCCTCCTAACAGCAGTTGGTCGACCTTGTCAATGGAAATAATTCCCTCATAAATGAGGGTTAAGAAAGCCGACGGAGTATGGAAAAGATAAGACAGCTTTAAACGGGCTGTTTCTAGCTCCAAGTTGTCCTGTAGATGATTTTTATCCATTTCAGTGATGAGTTTGACCAGCTGTTGATAACGTTCCGTAAGGGAAGTCTCCCTAAAAGCTTGGCGCAACTCATCTAATGCAAACTCCTGATGGGCTTTCAACTTAATGGAATGTTGAGGGCCGTAGTGCATGAGAAATTGCTCACCAGCCGCGATCTGGCGCGTTGTATAAATGATTGTGACTTTTTCACGCGTATTCGGATCAATGATTGAACAGGTTTCCACGTTAGGAAAACCATCATTGATGAGGGGGCCTAGGTTTCTAATTGTTTTCGCATTGATACTTTTGAGAACATAACTGTCATCTTCATGAATAGAAGGAATAATTTCTTGACCTAAGTAATCGGCAATAATGACATAAGGAGGAATGTCTTCTTCCGCAAACAGGCCATGCTCGCCTTTTGAAATAGGAGACATATACACGGGAGGAGGCATTTGCTTAAAAAGCGGATAGCATTCGCTAAAGTATTGATGGATTGGATCCAAAGGAGCTGTAGATGTTTGAGAAGAAGGCAAAGGCAAAGAAGAAGGAGAAGAGAAGGAGAGCGCTTTCTGCAGCAGATCGATAAAAGAAGAGTCTGTGGGGGGAGAGGAAACGGGACGCCATTTCTTTACCAGGACGTCTGGGGAAGAGACAAGGCGGTCGGTTAAAGCGGCGCCTGTTTGCTGCTGAAAGAATTCTCCGCTTTTAACTGTCACAGGACTTTCTTTGGACTTTTTGTACTTGAAAGAGAGAGAAGAGGGAGAGGGAAGAGTTAGCCGCTTTTCCAAGTCTTGCGCTGTTAGTCCATTTGAATCTTTCACATCTGCTAATTCGGGATAAGCTTTAAGCAGCAAATTTTTAATTTTTTTATGCCCACCGACAACGGCATGATGTAAAGCCGTCCAACCATGCCGGTCTTGGGTGGCTTCCACCTCTTTTTCAACCAAGATTTTAACGGCGTTTTCGTTGCCTTTAATGGCGGCCACATGCAAAGCCGTTAAGTCGTAGGGGCCCTTGCGCTCCAAGGCCTTTTTATTGAGTTTTGTGGTAATAAAAGTTTGATTTTTTTCAAATTGATTGTGAACTAAATAAAATTGGGTGGCGATAGATTTATTATCATCAAATTGGCTGGAAGGATAGAGTTCTTTTAATTTGTAATGACTATCCACTAAGCCGGAATTACCAACGTTCATTCATTTCTCCATAATTTTATTTTTATTAGTAATGGCGGGGTTAATTTATTCCAAACTAGCAAATAAAGCAATGCTTAAATAGATAAAAATAATTTAATTCATTTAAAACTTATAATTATCTGAAGGCGTATTAACTCCCCTAATAATCGATAGTTGAGTATTTATTTCTTAGAGAAAAAGAACTCGAATTCAAATCATTAGGTTTTTTAATAGCTTTTGAGAATAGTTTTGTCTGGAGAAGATTTAATGTAAGCGTGAAAAAATAAAACAAACGGCAACCAAAGCGGATAGCCGTCGGAAAGAGAAAATTTATTTTCAGTTAGCCATTTATTCGATATCACTTTCTTTGATTTTCAATTATACCAGATGTAGGAGCCAAAGAGGGAAGGGATAATCGACGTCGCTATGGGGGCTAACATGCGAACCCATCATGCAACCTGCACAAACCGAGGAACCTTCAATTTCCTTGGAAAGATTAAATGGCGTAGCGATGACGTCAAGAGTCGCATTTGCAACCCACCCAAATGGAACGATTGCTTCTAATGCCCCGCGAACAATTTGTGCAATTCCTGTTCCGATCGCTTCGTCGTACCAACGTCCAATAATGTCACCTGAGCTTGCTTTACGGTCACCAATTGCTAGCGTGACTCCGATAATGCCTGCTCCTATAGCCATTCTCACACATCCGGAGACAACCGATACACCGGGAATATATCCCAAAACGTTCAATACAGCATTATTTATACGTAATGCTGTCACAATGATATTTCTCGAAGGGCGAGGAAAGGTGAGGGTATCATGATATCTTGTATTGAAGGTTTCTTGATTGACCGAGCGAATTCCATAAGTATTGAACATTGTTTATCCTTCTATTAAATTTTTATCGTTACCTTTTTATGTTTTGTTGATTTTTAAATAATTATTGTTTTCAAAATTCTAACAAAAAAATAATTAAAATTATAGAAATAAATTGGTAGTGATGTAAGCCGTCAGTTAGCTAGCATACCTGTGCTAACAGGGGAGAGAATGATGAACATGGCCTGTCCTGCTTATCGCTCGCATAAACGGCTCTACTTCATAATGGTAAATAAAGATTTCACTTTCTCTCGTGCTTAAAGCCTTTTATGGAAGATCAGTAAAGTAAGATTAGGCAAGCAAATACTAAAGAGCGAATAGGCCGATTCTTTCTAGAGACGTTTCATTAGAAGGTGCCTGCCAGATTTTGATGCAAGCATGGCCTGGTTTCTTGAATTTAAGCAACAAGCCTTCGCAGTCATGCCAGATCATTTGAATGCGGATATTATGATGACGATAATTTTAATCATGATCCCATTCAACTATTGGGAGACAGGGGATAGCCTTCGAACTTTTTCTTGGCAAAAATTTGGTGGGTTTCTAAGAGAACTCCCTCTTTTTGCTGCTTAAGACGGGTAAAAATCCCCTTCTTTTACCAATTATCTACCAAATTGGTAATTGACCTTTTGTCGATGGGAAGGGAAGAACGGCGCGCGCCTTATTTTTACTGGCTAATGTTACGCAATGGCTACTGGCTTTTTGAATTTATTTCGATCTCAGAGATCAAAGCTTGAATTATCGTCAAGAAGTCCTACTTGCTCATGCTTTGCGTCATCCTGGTGCGCATTACACAATTGAAGCACATAAAAATAGCCATCGAGTTGCCTATGACACGGCTAGGCATGATTGACAAGATTTGCCTGAAAAAGGTTTGTTTGAGATGATCAAAAAGGGAAAAGCTTTTGTTTTTATAGCCCCTTCAAATTTATCAAAGATGATCCAAGAAAGAAAAAGGCATTAATGAACGCTTCAAATCTCCTCGGATAAAAGAACGGAGGAGGTGGGATTCGAACCCACGGTACGTGTTTAGCGTACACACGCTTTCCAAGCGTGCTCCTTAAGCCACTCGGACACTCCTCCAAAAGGAAGCTAAAAGATTAAATTATGCTGATTTATGTTGCAAGCGAAACTAATCATTTCAGAAAGCTTCTTGTCTTTATTGAGGGGAGAAATGGCTAAATTCCCTCTCTGCATCGGGATCCATTTCGCCCTCGTACTTAACGGGCGTATAATTGACGAATTGTGCATAGTCTTTGCGGAATGTCAAGTTCACGCTTCCGACGCTGCCGTGGCGGTTTTTGGCAATGATCAGTTCGGCCATTCCCGGCTTATCTAGAGGATCATAATATTCGCGGCGGAGTAGAAACATGACGATATCGGAGTCTTGCTCGATACTGCCGCTTTCGCGCAAGTCGCTCATCATGGGGCGATGCCCAGGCCGGTCTTCGACTTTACGCGATAATTGAGATAAGCAAATGATGGGAATATTCAATTCGCGGGCTAAGTTTTTCAGCATGCGGGAAATTTCCGAGATTTCATTTTGACGATTTTCCGTCGTGCGGTTAGAGCCTGAACCGGAGAGAAGCTGTAAGTAGTCGATGACGAGAAGGCCAATGCCATAGCTTTCCTTCATGCGACGTGCCCGTGCGCGCAAATCCGTAATTTTAAGTCCGGCTTGGTCGTCGATGATCATGACATGCTTTTGCATTTCACTGACGCAGCTGACAATGCGCTGATACTCCATGCCGTCTAAAGATCCCGTTTTGATCTTGTCCGATTCCACTTCGGCTTGCGAACAGATAATGCGGTGGACAAGCTGTTCGGCCGACATTTCCAAAGAAAAAATGCCGACGGGGATCTTGCTTTTAAAGCAGACATTTTCTGCTATATTCAAAGCAAAAGATGTTTTTCCCATGGCAGGGCGGGCTGCCAAAATCATGAGGTTGGAATTATTCAATCCATTGATCATCTTGTCGAGATCGACAAAGTGAGAAGGTGTGCCGCTAATTCCCGTGTCTTCCGGTCCACGTTGGGCGTAGCGCTCTTGCTTTTCCTGCAGTTCCTTTAAATAAGGAATGCCTGATTCGGAACGCAGCCCGGAGAAAATGTCTTGGATCGTCACGCCCGCGGCAGGATTGGCCGACTGGCTAATCTGGAAGAAAAGCTGCTGGGCCTCGTCCAAGCTAGTGTGTACATCAAGCGGCTCTTCCAAGGCCACTTTCTCGACTAGCTGGGCCGCGTTGATCATCTTGCGCAGCAAAGACTTGTTGTGGACAAGCTCGACATACTCTTCGATAAAGGCCGATGTTCCCGCGTATTGGGCCAGCGTGGTCAAATAAGCCACTCCGCCGACTGCGCTGAGCTTGTCCTGGCGTTTTAACTCTTCAGCGACAAGGTGGATATCGGCGGGCTTATCTTTCTTATAAGCCGTTTTGAGGATTTGAAAGATAATTTTGTGCTCAGTGAAATAAAAATCGGAATCGTCTAAAGCGTCCGCCGCAATATTGAGGCCATTAATGCTGGTTAGCATGCAGCCAAGCACCATCATCTCGGATTCTTTGGAGTGAGGGGCGATTTTAACTTTGATGTTGTTTGATTCTGCCATACAAAAGTCCACTTAAGAGATTAAACACGATAAGCATAAAACATTAACAAACAAATGTCTATTGCAAATCATGACTTTTAAATTGAGAAAAATGTCTAAATTTCACTCCTTTTAATAAAAAAATAACATCAAATCCCCTATACTTTTTATGGTAGAATAACCCCTTTTTCAAGAGGCTTGGCGTGGTTAAAGTCATCATCATTGGCGCAGGTTTTGGGGGAATTAATGCTGCCCAAGCCTTAAAAAAAGCTCCTGTCGATATTCTTTTAATCGACCGCACGAACTATCACCTCTTTCAACCCCTGCTTTATCAAGTGGCGACCGCCGCTTTGTCTATTGATAATATTGCGTCTCCCATCCGCGAAATTCTGCGTGACCAAAGCAACGCTGAAGTCATTATGGCAGAGGTAGAGAAAATAGATGTCATCCAGCAGAAAATAGGCGTTCAAGGAGGTGGCTCTTACGCGTATGATTATTTGATTGTAGCTCCCGGCGCTAAGCAGTCTTATTTTGGCCATGATCAGTGGGAAACTTATGCCCCCGGTTTAAAGACAATCATGGATGCCGTCCATATTCGCGAACAGATTTTATTGGCCTTTGAAAAAGCCGAACAGCACTATCAAGATCCGGAACAGGTGAATCGCTATCTCTCTTTTGCCATTGTAGGGGCTGGACCGACAGGCGTTGAAATGGCTGGGTCCATCGCTGAATTTGCCCATCGCACCTTATTTGAAAATTTCCGGCATATTAATCCCGCAAAATCTAAAATCTACTTGATCGAAGGCGCCGGTCAAGTCTTACCTTCCTATCCGCCTGAACTGGCCAAAAAAGCTTATCAGGATTTAAAGGATCTAGGAGTGGATATTCTCTTAAATACTCACGTGACAAATGTCACCGCAGAGGGCCTCTATATGGGAGAAAAGTTCTTGGCCACTCCTAACGTGATTTGGGCAGCGGGCAATCAGGCCTCTCCGCTGCTCAAAACCCTGGGCGCTCCTCTGGATAAGTACGGCCGAGTCCAAGTGAACCCTGATTTGACCATTCCCGGTCATGCCAATGTCTTTGTCATCGGAGATGCTGCTTCCGTCCTGGATGATAAAGGACAGCCCCTCCCAGGAATCGCTCCTGTTGCCATTCAGCAAGGCCGCTACGTCGCTAAAGTGATTAAAGACCGCCTCAATAAAAAAGAGAGCAAGTCCTTTGCTTACTTTGATAAAGGCACAATTGCCACAATTGGTAGAGGAAAGGCTGTGGCCATGGTTCGCAAACTAAAATTTTCCGGCTTTATCGCTTGGCTTATCTGGTGCTTTATCCATATTTTTTATTTGATCAGTTTTCGCAGCCGCATTTTGGTGATGACGCAATGGATGTTCCTCTATTTAAAGGGAAGACGCCAAGGGCGCGTCATCATCCATCCCGTTGACCAATTGCCTTCCGATGAGAAAGATAAATAAGAGACTGCACTCAAATTCTAATGATGTCGATTTCGTTTTCTCTGAATAAGCCATTATGCTGTTGAATCTTTCAATTTTATCTTTGTAAATTTATATTTATTATTAAATTTATAATTAAATTATAAATTTGACACGTCTTTATTTATTTTTTATAATAAATATTAAGATTGTTTTAAAAACTAATTTAATATTGGCAATAAGAAACTGCTGTCGAATCCATAGTGACCTCGAGTCAACTCTCTTTAGAGAAAATCATTTCAAATTAGGCGATTGGGGGCAGGACAGTTTCTAAGACGACATGCTTTCTCAATTGGAGAATAGGACTTGTCTTTGGCCATTGGCATTCATTTTGCAAGAAGTGAAAGGACGATGAAGAGATTAGTTTAAGCATCTCTTTTATTTTATTTAGTTTTCAAAGGGAGGTCTGTATGTACCGCACCTTAAAATATTTTTTAGTCGGCTTAACGTCCGCGGCTCTTTTCGCTCTTCCCCTCGGTTTTAACATGGCTTATGCTCATGGAGGTGGGCATGGCGGTGGTGGACATGGTGGAGGACATGGAGGTGGGCATGGCGGTCATTTTGGCGGGCATGGAGGGCATTTCGGCGGGCATCATGGAGGACATTGGGGAGGTCACGGCTGGGGGCACCACGGTTGGGGGCATGGTTGGGGACACCATGGCTGGGGACATCACGGCTGGAATTACTGGAATGATGGAGGATATCCTTATTGGGGCTATTATGGTTCCTATCCTTACTATGATTCTTATTATGCTTCTTATCCCCTTTATTCTTATTATGATAGCGACTATTATCCTTATAGTGGATATTCTTATTCTTATCCATCCAGCTCTTATTACTCTTATCCTTCAAACTATTACTATTACACTTATCCCTCTAGTTCTTATTACTCTTATCCTTACTCAGGCGATTACAATTCTTATCCATACAGCAATTATGACTACAACTCTACGGGGGGCGGAGCGTACTATTATTATCAATAAGGAAGACTTTTGCAAAAGTACACGTGGAGAAGGCCCAAGGCTTAAAGGCCTTGGGTTTTTAATTTATGGGACATCGTATTATTTTGTGCGTTGCCAGAAGACGCCGGTCCAATCAATGACTTGCAGGGGATCGGTAATTTGATGTTCAGCTCTATAATCTTCTACGGCCATAGAGCAAAAAGGAAGATCGTAATCATCAATGATAATATATCCGCCTATGGAGACTTTGGGATAGAGGTTGACTAAGGCGTCCATTGTTGATTGGTACATATCTCCATCTAGGCGCAAAAGGGCAATTTGTTCAATAGGCGCTTGAGGAAGGGTATCGGCGAAGAAACCCTTTAGAAAAATCACTTGTTCATCTAATAATTCGTATTTTTTAAAATTATTTTGAACTTCCTGTTCGGAGATCTTAAGAAAGTCAATTTGGGAAAAGTCGATGGAGTCGGCTGGATAGTTGGCATTGGGAGGGGGCAAGCCTTCAAAGGAATCCGCGACCCAGACTTTTCGCGTTTTATTTTTATATGCCTTCAAGAATCCCCTCATAAAAATGGTAGCGCCTCCGCGCCAGACTCCTGTTTCAATAAAATCTCCAGGAACTTGGTTTTTTAAAATTTCTTCCATGCAGAATTGCAAGTTGTCTAAGCGCTTTTTGCCAATCATGGTATGGGCTCTTGATGGAAAATCTTTTCCATTCTCTCGCTCAGAAGAATCATAGGTCTTTCCTAAAGGGGAGTCCTCATAAATAGAATTCATGAGGCATTTTTTTAATAAATTTAAATAAAGATTTATGGTTTCCTTCTCGGAAGGAGAAGGGAGTTGTTCTGAGATTAGGTGGATTTTGGTCAATAAGCAGGTGAATACCAAAGTGAAGTAAAGAAACAATTTCATACGCCTGGCTCCAATAGATGAAGAGTAAATAGAGTTATAAATTATTTGAGTCAATATAGAAAATCTACTTATTTCTATAAAGATAAGAAAGTCAAATTCAAATTTGAAGGGAGTGAGGAAGAAAAAGGCCCTATTAAGCCACGCGCGTGGCGCAGCTTAAAGCGGTTGCAAATAATGTTAAGTCTCTTCTTTTCCAGAAGCAATCTTAGGAGTTTTAATACACCCTCTAAGAAGGAGAATGTCATTTTTCTACTGTTTGATTGAAACAGTGCTTGCATAAAAACTAAAGGGTCATTACGATAGTCGTTTTCATTGCTTTAAATTGAATCTTGGAAAGATGGCTGAGTGGCCGAAAGCACGTCCCTGCTAAGGACGCATACCCCTAAAGGGTATCGAGGGTTCAAATCCCTCTCTTTCCGCATCAAGGCTTTGGGTGTTTCATCCAAAGCCTTTCTTTTTGGTTATTGCAAGACGCAATCTTTTTCGCGCTTATTCCAGCTTCGCTTTTTATAGGCCTGATTGGCCTTCTCTTCCATTGGCTGCGGATCTTCCAATTTGAACTTCTCCTTGAATAAGCCAGCCAGCATTTGAAAGAACGCGAAGGTAGAAGCGAGGGAAGAGGAAGGGGGGCCATTGCGTATGCGGAATTTTGTGTAAAGATGCTCGATTTCCTTTCTTGCCTGCCATTCAAAGCCTGGATCAAAAGGGAAGTCCTGTTTTAATCCCGCTTGATAGGCGTCGATGATCAAGCTTAAAGAGATGAATAGGCGCGCCCATTCGCTTTGCTTCTTGACCTCTTGAAGAATTTGCGGAAATTGGTCTAGTTCTTTCCCCTGCAGGGCTTCAAAGGCATATTGGAAATTGAAATTGGCCAGCACGCCTCTAAACACACAGTTATGGCTCTCGTCTGATTGGGACTTTTTATTGAATGCCTGCCGGAAGAGCGAACAAATGGGATGATCGGATGACGCTTCCCAATCTGTTAAAAAATCCTCTTCCAGATAAATTTGACCTTCCTCGGGGGATTCTTCTTTTAGCCTCTGTATGCTTTCTAGTGCATGGAGGTCAATTTTGTTTGGATTAATGCAATGCATGAGAATGCCTCTTGTGTCCACTGCATGATTATCAACAATTCTAAATGCATGGCTGGCAAGCCTGAAAAATGCGACGTTAAAATGATGCCCTCTGAAGCCGGCCGGGATAATCAGGATGGATTGCTGTTTAAAGGCCTCGAGATGCTGCTCATTTTTTAGTGAAAAATAGCCGGCGGTTTTGAACATCCGCTCGATAATATTGAATTTTTGACTATCGCTGAGCAGCGAATCGTCATTCTCAAATAAGAAGGCTTCGATGAGGCAAGCGATCTTCGGATATAAAAGCGGATAACTATGCGGGTCTATGTGAATCGCTGTTTGAGGATCAGATATGTTCGTCTTTATCTTGAAATCCCATCTAACCAGATCTAAACTATGGGCTAGATCAAAGAGATTGCTGGCAAGATAGGGGCTATACTGATGTTGATAAAGGTACTGGCAAAAAGATTGCCCTTCAAAATTCTGTTGAGGAGCTTTTACCAACTGGGAATAAAAGCGGGCTTGTTCGCTTCCTTTTCTCCAATTCTGCTCTCGTCTTCTATTTGTGGCCGCAAAAAAATCTTTAGGATCTGTAAAATTTTTCATTTCAAGCTTTTCTTCGCCTTCAAATTCGAAGATTATCCGGTTATCCGGCTCACTTTTTAGAGAAAGAATTCCTAGCTTGTCGCTTGGATTGAGAATTTCCGGCGTGCCCCTTAGGACAGGCAAGGGATAATGGCGCATAAAGATTTTAATTAGGCTGTTTCCATCCGCAGTCGTTTGAAAGGGATCGACCAAGGCGTTTTTTAATAAGAAAAAAAAGGCCGGCCGATTTGTTAGAATAGCTGGCGGCATGTCATGCTGTTTAAAACAGTAGTCTAATTGCTCCGAAGTGGCAAAAGCCACATAGCAAATCAGACGGGGATCGGCCGCAGGACGCGCTTGCAGAAATTGAAAGAGGGATTCTTTAGATAGTTGAGGAATAATAACTTTGATTTTTACCGGAGACAAATCTGGCAAAATATCCAGTAGGCTGCCATGAAGATCGGGATTAGCTGCCGCTAGACTTAAGAGAAAATAATTGGATTGTTTTAAGTCTACCATATTTTTAGGAATCGCTGGAGCGCCCTCTTGCGATTCAATAGCCTTGATGATTTGGGGCATGTGCGAAGCAATGGAGGAAGGGGAGAAAAGCGGAAGGAAAAGACTGCACGTTTCCGCATCTATGCCTTCCCAAGGACTAAAAGCCGGGGGATTATTGATGATAGACTCTTTCCTCCAAAAGGAATCAAAAAAAGCCGTGATAGGAGGAATCATATCAAAATTTGTGGCTGATGGATGAAAAGGTAATGCCTTTAGTTTATCGAGCGCTTCATCCAACTTTTCCCCGTTTAATAGATTGGCTAGCTCATCCAAGTAGAAATTAAACCGCATAAGCTGCACGTTTGGGTGCGCAGGATCCGGATAGGCCTCGATGATGTTTTCTATCGTTTCCAATACGCATTCCTCATCTGTTCGCTCTCTTTTTATTTGCTCATAAGTTTCAAGGAGCAAATCAAGCAATCCAGGCCATGCATGAACAAAAGATGCGTCTATGTCATAAATTGCAACAGTTAGAGTGAAAAGGAGATCTTTATGACGGGTTTGAATGGCATTTAGAATATGACAATCCCGGAGAGGAGCCAGCAGTTCCTTTACGGTGGATGTACCGCATTCTTGGAGAAAAATAAAAAATTTCCAGAGCGCATCTTTATTTAATTGATGAACGGCGGTGTAAAGAATATTTTCTCCTTGAACATCCTGCTTCAGCAGACGCTGAAAAACGGCTATGGCTTTTTCCTTGATAAAGGCAAACAGCTGAATTTTCTCCTCAATGGGAAGCGAACTCAAAAGAACTTTTTGTAAAAAGTTCTTATTCTCTCTTTTAGACAAGACGAGCTGAAAGAATGGATTGGATTGCATAAATAAAGGACGCGCCAGGGTTGAAAAGGAAGCAGGCGTGCCCGATAACATATGCGCGCTTATTGCGTCAAAGTGATGATCGACAAATTGTTTCAATTGTTCATCGGACAGCCGGGAAAAAGCTGCCATAATGGATTCAAGGTATTGGGATTTAAAAAGCGATAAAAGAAATTCTTCAGTAATAAAGGAAGGGAAATTAAAAATTTTTACTGATAAGGCCAGATAACAATCTCTGTTTGGATGCGAATACCTGGCAATTCCCCGGAAAACATATCCCATCAAATGGGGGCGGGAAGCCATCCATTGGCGGCCTGACTCTGTGAGAATCTGTTGAAAAAGCTGATACGTATCTTGAGGATGAGCAAGTAAATAATTCCCCAGAGCATCAACATCTTCTGCCAGGCAGAGCTGTTTACATTCCGATGAAAGCCTGTCTAAATTAATCATTATTGATTCTTTAATTTTTTTAATAAAATAATAATTTGTTTTATTAATAAAATCAATAATTTAATTAATATTGTTTTGGTATTAATTAGTTTGAAACTGTTTTAATTAATTTTGAAAGTGAAAAGAAAGGGAAATAGGGATGCTTTATTCTGCTTCTTGTTCTTCTTGCTCGTGCAGGAAATGGCGCTTGCCGTCTCGGAAAACAGCTAGGCTGAGAATGTAGGCCATGCCTGCTAAAAGGGCAATGGTGGCGCCTGTCGGCCAATCCAAGTAATAGGCAAAGGCATTGCCTGCCAGGCAGAACAAGCTGCTCAGGGCAATGGCGATCAGCATCATGCGGGAGAGCTGCGAGGTTAATAAGTTGGCGATGGCAGCCGGAATGGTCAGCATGGTTAACACGAGCACGATCCCGACGACTTGAATGAGCAGGACGATGGAAACGGCGATGAGGATCAGCAAGAGCATGTATAGGCTATTGACAGGCAGGCCTTGCAGACGGGCCTGCTCTTCATCGAAGCAAATGGCTAAAAATCGCTTGTGCAGGCACAGCACCAAGAGGATGGTGCAGATATCGAGTCCCCATAGAATATATAAGTCCGTTTTTGAGACCCATAGAATGTTTCCAATCAGGAAGTTGGTCAGCTCGACATTGAAGCCCGGCGTTTGGGAAATGAAAAGAATGCCGACCGCCATGCCGATTGTCCAAAGGGCGGCGATGACGGAGTCTTCCCTTTGCCGGTAATGCAGGTGGATCCAGCCTAAGATGACGGCAGACAAGATGGCTGTGATCAGGGCTCCATAAAGCGGAGAGGCCCATTCTACCCCTTTGGCCCGTTCCAGCCAGATGCAAAAGCCAATGCCGCTGAGCACAGCGTGGGAAATGCTACCCGCAATAAAGACAATGCGTTTGACAACGACATAAGAGCCTATGATCCCGCTGACGATCGAAGCTGAAAAACCGGCAAGAAGAGCGGCAAACAACAGAGAATTCGTTTGTAGGGCTTCAATAAAAGAGGGCATAGTCACCTTAGGTAGAAGTAGAAGGTAAAGGAGGGCGAACGTATCCCGGTTGAATAAGGGGAGTGTGGTAAAGTCCCACGACAAAATGTTCGCATACCTCTTCGGGTTTTAGGGAAAAAACCTGTCCTTGTACACATAATAAGCGCTGAACATGCTCGATGGCTGCGCGCAAATCATGAGTGACCATTAAAATGGTTAATTGGCCTTTTAAAGCTTCAAGCAAAGCGTAAATATCGGCTTCCGCCCGGCTGTCTACGCTCGCTGTCGGTTCGTCCAAAAGGAGCAGCTGCGGTTCGGAAACAAGCGCACGGGCAATCAAAACGCGCTGGGCCTGTCCGCCCGATAATGTTCCAAATGAACAGCGGCTGTAGGCGGCCAAACCAACCTTGTCTAATGCTTCCAGGGCGGCTTGCTTATCCTTGGCGTGAAAGCGTCCATACCAGGGCAGGCGGTCGAGCAAGCCTGATAAGACCACTTCTAGAACGGAAATGGGGAATTCACGGTCAAAGCGCATCGCCTGGGGAACGTAAGCGAGGCAAGGAGTGTCCTTCTCCCGTGTGCCGGGTGCCTTTCCAAATAGGCGAATTTTTCCTTGGCTTGGTTTAAGAAATCCCATCAAGAGCCTAAGCAAAGTTGTTTTGCCGCCTCCATTGGGACCAATAATGCCGATAAATTCACCTGGATAGACTTTAAAAGACACCTGAGAGAGAACAGGCGTATTCTGATAAGAAAAAAAGACGTTCTCTAATTCAATAATAGGAGGCATGGAATAGGATTTATTCTCCGGCAAAGGCATAGGCGATATCTAGCATGCTTTTAAAATAGTGCTCCGAATAAGGCTCTAAAACAATCAAGGTGGCTCCCAGTTCGTTTGCAACTAATTGGGCCGCTTTATTGCTATATTGCGGCTGAATGAAAATTCTTTGAACACGGTTCTGGCGGGCTAAGTTTAGCAGTTTTGTCATTTGCTGAGGAGTAGGATCTTTGCCCTCTATTTCAATGGAGTATTGCTTTAAATCGTAATCGCGGCAAAAATACGCATAGGCGGGATGAGAGACCAAAACCGAGCGGTTCTTTAAGCCAGCTAGAATCCCCTGAATTTTTTGGTCCAATTCTTTAAGTTCTTGCTGGAACACTTCCAAGTTCTTTTCATATAGCTCTCGATTGTTCGGATAACTGGCTGCCAAAGCGTTGGCAATGGTCTCGGCCTGAATGTGCGCTTGGCGTGCGCTGAGCCAAAAATGCAGATCCTGCGAGCCAGGGCAGCATCCGCGATGGCCATGTGCATCTGTGGAAATCAGATCCAGGCCTTGCCGCAAGTCAATGAGCTTTAAAGCTGGATTGTGGCTTTTCAGCGCTTGGATAGCGCGTGTTTCAAAGGCCTCTCCGATCCGGAACCAGATCTGTCCTTGGCTGGCCACCACCATTTGCTTGGGAGTCGGCTCATATGTATGCGCGCTCGCACCGGCTGGAACCATCAAGTAAACATTCACCGTATTGCCGGCAATTTTCTCGACAAAAAATTTATGAGGGGCCACGCTAACCAAAATTGTTGGAGCTGGAGCGTCTGCTTGCAAAAAACTAGCGCTTAAAATAAGCCAGCTTGCCAAGGCGAAAAACCAAGTGCGCAGAGAAAGGGTACTATTCATGCTAATTTAAAAATCCTTTAAGGCTTAAAAATAACAAGCTGCCCTTAAAATCCTAAAGATTAAATATTCATCTGACTAATTCATTGCGCCAAAAGCAAAAACAAGCAAAAAATAATGGTGAAGGTGGATTGAAGGGCTGATAGCTTAAGTTATTTGCTAATATGCCTTTAAAGTAGCTTTTTTGCAAGTAAATAAACCGATCAGCCAGTCTTCTAAGGAAAAAAGAATGCGAATGCTATATGGATCGCATGCCCTAGACAAGCCTGTCTTTATTAAGACCAAAGTAAATCCCCTTTTGAATTCACTTGGATATAGACTCCGTCTAGCTTTGAACTGAACGGAGTATATCAAGGAGAGGCTTTTAAGCTTTCAGTCTGAATGAATGTAAAATCGAACTAAATTGATTTGTCAAACCTGGATGCTGAGTTGCAAATTGTCCAACGGCTTTCCCTATCGCTTCGCTTTCACCTGCGACGAACGGAAGGGCATGCTGCATCATAATCTGTGGCTGCTGAAGAGCCTGCTGCACAATTTCCGGCTGCTGGCTGATGAAATCAGCGACATCTGGAATGTGGGGAACAAAAGACTGAAGGTCAGGGGCCAAGTCTTGCACTAAATGGGAATTGTTGGCTGCTAAAAGGGCGATATCGCGAATCGTTTCTGGAGATTCCGTTAAAGTGGCAATGACCTGATCTTTTAATTGCGGATTTTCCTCTGCAATTTTATGGATAAATTCAATTGGATCTCCCCCTTCTGTGACAAGCTTAAGAGCTTGTTCGATCACTTCTGGGTTTTTCTCCGCTAATTTGGCTAGATGCGGAACAAGGGGGGCGAGCTCTTTATTGATCTTTACCGGCATTGCTTCAGAGAGGGCGGGTATGATGTCAATTAACTCAGCGAGTTTTTGGAAATTATCGGGGGATCGCTGGACAATGGCCGTGATTTTGGGAATAAAAGCCGAGAGCGAGAGCTGAGGATCGGCGAGAAAGCGAGCCAGCGCCTCGACTTCGCGGATTTTATCTTCTAGCTTATCTTGTCCATCGCTTGCTAATGCTTGCATGAGGTTGAAAACGGACTTTGGCAGGCGCGCGGCCAATTGATGCGATACCCAGTTTTTGCCCACTGAAGGGAATAAAATGCTGGCTAAACTAGCGGCCAAGCAGTGGGCATTGAGCTTCATCTGCAGGCTCTGGGTTTCAAGGAAGCGGACAGAATGTTTAAAAAATAAGCCGCCGGAACAGGTGGAAATAAGCGCAAAAGGCGCTGCCGCAGCCATTGAGAACACTTGCGTTAACAGATGGAAAGGCGTATTTAGAGCAATCGCTGTACATGTCAACGCATGATCAATTTTTGCCAGCCCATTTCCCTTTGCAGCAAAATGTCTGTTGGCCACTGCCATTGCCAGTTGAATAACGGGAGGGGTGGCCATTTCTTCTAATTTGTCAGCTAGAGCAGATAGCTGCTCTTCACCGTAAACTTCTCTTTGAATGTCTTGCAAGGCTGAAGCAGCAGCAGGGAGATGATTGACAAAAGGCTTGAGCTCGGGAATGTCTTCGATCAGTTCTATTGCTAATTGAGGATTTCTCTCAATCCATTGCAAGAGCTTGGTTAAGACGTCTCTTCCCCCTATTGAGCTTGCCAATTTATCCAATTCGGCCTTCAGGCTAGCGGATAGTTCTTGCGAAGAAGATAAAACAGATGGAAGATTGCCCTTCACTTCTTCTTTTAAAGGAGAGAGAGAATAAATGAAATTAGCGAATGGCAACAATGGCGAAAGGACATCCAGACCAAGGTTGAGCGCTTCGCGCTTCAAGAGACATCTAGCCTGATAGCCTAACTGCTTTTCTTTATCTGCTTGATCCATAACCGGAAAGCAAGCAAAAGGAGTGGCCAGAATAAGAGAGGCAAGATGCTTAATCGTCCAAATGGGAGCCGAAGCCGCCGCTGCAATTCCAGACTGCATGGTATCTAAAAGGGTAAATCCTCTTCCAACGCTTTCGCGATGTGTTTTGATTCCAGAGAGGGCTAGCTCTTGCATCGAAGGCGATTGAAGCGCATTCATGCCTGTCTTGATCCATTCTAATTGAGAAGAGGAAATCATATTAAAATCCAAAAATAAGTTATTAAAATATATGGTAATTATATATTATTTTTTAGTTTTTGTGAATAATTATATTAAGATTAAATTTAATTTTTTTGTTTTATAAAAAGAGTATGCGGTTTATTTAAATAATAGATAAAGAATTTTAAGTATCTTGATAAATGATGGAATGTTTTGCTCATTGATCAACGGAAACTATAAATAGTTTTTTGAAATTTAGCAAAGAAATGGAATACCTACCCGGGCTGCTTTTGGCAGTAGTCATGAAAATGCTTTTGAAGGGCTGGCAAGTCGTTAAAAAGGCTTTAAAAGCAATCAAGTTTTAAATTCTATTAAAAAAGATTTACGTTTCGTTTAAAGAGAATTACCCCTCTTAGAAGGTGTATTAAAACCCATCATAACCTATATTTGAAATTCTTTTCTCTATAAGGGAAAAGAATTCGAACTAGGCATTAACCGTTTTAATACATCCTCGAAAGCGATTAATAAGGAAGGGATCATGAAAAAAATGATGGGGAATTTATTGAGCTTGATTTTCATTGGATGCAATCTGCAGGCAGACATTATTGAAACCAATTCTGTTAAGGATCTTGTCTCTCACGTGGAAGAGGGGACACTTGTTGTATTTGATATTGATAATACGCTTTTGGAATGCAATCAAATGTTTGGAAGCCATGAATGGTTTTGCTATCAAATGCAGGCTTTAAAAGAACGGGGACTGGACTCGCATCAAGCATTGGCAAAGGTGCTTCCCCTTTATACGGATATTCAACCTCATACCTCTTTTCGCTTAGTCGAAGCAGAAGTTGTCGAGATCATTCGTTCGCTGCAACGGGCAGGCTATCCAGTCATGGCTTTGACAAGCCGAGACGAGCTGGTCTCTGAGGCGACCAAGCGCCATTTGTATGCGCATGGCATTGATATGCGCCTTACCGCTCCCCTTAAGGAATCTGCTGTATTGGAGCATGAGGGGGAAACGACGCATTATCAAGAGGGCGTATTATTTACCGGAAATGCTCAGGGAGGAGCCCATAAGGGCAAAGCTTTATGGGCCTTGCTCGAGAAAACGCCTAACTTGCCGCGCAAAATTGTCTTTATCAATGATACGTTTTCCCATCTTTTGCCTGTAGAAGAAGTCGCCGCTCAGAAAAAAATTGCGTTCATCGGCTTGCGCTATGGTGTGACGGATATTAAAGTCCAGCAGTTTCGCCAAGAGATTGCCGATATTCAAAAAGAGTTTTACAAGAAAATTTTGACCGACGAGGCGGCAGAGGCCATCTTGCGCGATCGCCAAGCTAAAGGGAAAATGTAAAGGCGTCCCTGACGATAATTAACCTGAGTTTGGAGCTTTTTTGTCCTTTCGACTGCAACAAAGCTATGGAAATGAACAAATGGCAAAGCGGTCCATATTAAAAAATAGGGATCTCCTTGCCATTTTTCATCTGAAAGAGCTTTCACATCAGTCCAAAGGACAAAAAAGCTCCAAACTCAGGTTAATAAGTAGAAATGGGTTAGGAAGATTATTGCCTTCTCGGTATGGAACCGTGTTTATGCGTCGTTTTAGAGAATGTATTAAAGGTCAGATTATACATACTCGCTTTAATTTGCATAAAAGCCACTGGATTTTCAGCGACAGCGGCTTCAATGGCTTTAAGAGAATTGACAGCCTTTATTTGCTTATCTGCTACTAAGGATGGAAGAGTGACTTGGGTCTTAAATAAATTGGCGATGGCGACTAATGTCTCTTCCGACCATAATGCCCTCACTTTTTTTGCATAAACCATTTCTATTGTCTCTATTTCTGAGGCTTCCTTTGAGGAATTGGGGATGGGAAAATGGCGCAGTTGAAAAAGGCGGCTTTCTTCTTGCAAAACCAGTTGTGGGGCTGTCTGCTTTTCTTCTTTTGACGGCTCTTCCCTGGATGCCATTTTAGGGGCTCTTAATACTTCTTCAATGAAAAGGATGTCTTGCTCAATGCCTCGGCTGGTGAAGTTATCTTCCTCTATACGTAAAAAATTCTCAGACTTATTAGTTTGAGAGAGAGGCGGTAATTCTAACGTTTTACAATCACAGGTTCGAGGGCCATAGGTTTGCTTTAATTCTTTTAATCCTAAAACGCAGTATTCAAAGATGGTGCGCAAGGCTTCTTCCGATTTAGGAGAGCTTTGGGTGTGAGGGAGAAACCAGCGCAGAGCTGATACCAGGTGTTTGCGCAGTCCTTGAAGGTCTTCTTGACTATGGCCTTCTATCCATCTCCATGCCCATTGCGTCATATGCGGTTTGTTAACAATAATCGTTCCATCTGCACGAAACCCAATTTTGACCCACCATCCCTTTTCAAGATAATAAGCTTTATCCTCTGCTTTATATGTCTGGGCAATCAAGAAGACCGTTCCTAGCATAATGACTGTATATAAAGGATCATGATTCAATTCTTCTTTTTCGATACATTTGGCCAAACGATCATTGATGGTTAGCATATCCAAGGGAGAAGGGGAGGAATGGATCGGAGTAGGGGGAGTAGTTATATTCATAAGTTATTCTCCTTCAAAAAGATTAAAAATGCATAGAGGCTCAGTTATTGGGAAATAAAAAGAGTTTTTAAGACATTAACTGACGAAAGAAGGTGTAAGCGACCGTTCACGATCTAGGATAATCGATATGTGAGGTTATTTTTCTCCTATCGCTTTCTAGGAAAAAGAATGCGAATCTAGGTCATCAGTGGTTTTAATACGCCCTCTAAGAGGGCTAGCTCCTTTCATCAAACATCTATCAAGGCTGCTAGAGCAATGGCTTGCACCCGCATTCTTTAAACTCTTTGCTGAGAGACAACTCACTTTGATAACACAAGTGAGTCGTAATTGCCCTTTTCGATTGTTAAGAACCCGCCTATCTTGTGAGAAAACTAGGTCTTATTTTGAAGACTCTTCACTTTTGATGGGGATCTTGCGCATTTGACTTTGTTGAGTCTTTTTAAAGGTAATTTTTAAAATGCCGTCCTGATAATTGGCTTGCTCGGTGTTCTCTTCAATTTGAGCGGGGAGTTCTACTTGATAAAAGAAGGAGTTTCTTGCACGACGATAGAATTTTTTGTCCTTATCTTCTTCTTCCTCCTTTTTCTCGCCTTTAATCCAGAGGGTATTTTGATGGAAAGAAATATCGATGTCTTCTGATTTTAAACCAGGCAGCTGAGCTTCAACGTAGATATTTTGATCATCTTCCGATACGCTCACTCCCGTTTCGTTTCCCCAACCGATCCACTGATTCATCTTATCTTCCATCTCTTCCCATAAACTGGGAAAAGAACTGGGAAAACGGAAAAAAGAGCGTGGAACAAGGTTACGACCGCGGTCCATAATTAACCTCCCTGGAATAATTGATTTAACTCATGAATGTATGCTTGATGTATAAAAAGAACAAAAAAAATAGTCAAAATAATCTTATTGCCTTTTCTTTATCTTTCCTTTTATTCTACTAAGAATATGCAAGGGAATAAGAGGAGGGATTAAAACTACTAATGACTTAGATTCAAGATCTTTCCCCTTAGGAAAGGATAATCTCAATATAGGCTATTATGGGTTTTAAGACATCCTCCAAATAACTGAAATTAGGCAGAAAAAATAAAATATCTTTGAACCTCTTTAATGGAAGCTACCACATGCCGGAAATTGCAAAAGAAGAAGAAACGCTGCCCGATCCTTTTAAAGAAGAGCTCAATCAGAAAATTAATGATCTCTTGGCGTTTATCGGTGCTAAACCCGACTCTCTTGAGGCAGATCTTGTCGGCCAAATTATTTATGGAAGCTTGAAAATGGCCAAGGAGGGGTATGACTTGGGGCAGCTCAAGCTCATGACACGTGCTTTTAAGGAAATGCGCTATGCTTACCGCATTTTTAATCAGTATCCTTCAGGAAAACGCATTAGTATTTTCGGATCCGCACGCACCCCGCCCGATCATCCCGATTATGTGGCAGCGAAGGCCTTTAGTGCAGAAATGGCCAGGCATGGATGGGTCTGCATTACGGGTGCGGCCGATGGAATTATGAAAGCTGGCTTAGAGGGGGCCCAGAAAGAGTCGAGCTTTGGCTTGTCTATCCGTCTTCCCTTTGAAGCACCTATCAATTCTTTATTAGCCGGAGATCCCAAGCTCATTACTTTTCGCTATTTCTTCACCCGCAAACTCATGTTCCTCAGCCATTCGGACGCCATCGCTGCTTTTCCAGGAGGAGTCGGAACTCAAGATGAACTCTTTGAAGTCTTGACACTGATTCAGACGGGAAAAGCCAATATAGTCCCCGTTGTCTTGCTGGAAGGCGAAGGCAGGTCTTATTGGCAAGCCTGGATGGAATATGTAAATAAAAATCTACTAGACAATGGCTGGATCAGCTCAGAAGATCTTCATCTTTTTTATCGAGCGCCCACAGTAGAGGCCGCTGCCGAGCATATCCAGCATTTCTACCACCGATACCATTCAAGCCGATATGTAAAGGATATCTTGGTTATCCGAATGCTAACTCCGCTTACCCAAGAGCAGATAGAGAGCTTGCATGCGGACTTTGCACCTTTGCTTAAATCGGGAACGTTTTATTCAACAAGCGCTTTGCCCGAAGAAACGGACCATCTGAACTTGCCTCGGCTGGCTTTCGAGCATAATCACAAGCATTTTGGCTTACTGCGCTTGCTTATCGACCGCGTGAATGATTTTTAAATTTTTCCGCTATGGTAATGTGAAATTCGTGACCGAGCAATTTAGGAGACAGACCATATCGCTCTCTTAATTGCTCGAGCTCAGGCGCGTCTAATTCAAGGATGGCAAATGTTTTGCCTTTTGATTTGACATATCTAAAATCTTTGATGCGAAAGGAATAAGCCTTGCCAAGCTCTTCAATAGGGCGGCTTTCCTGCCCTTCTTTTTTATACATGACGCTAATATGCGCCCCGACTTTGCTTGGCCGGTTAAGCGAGCCGGGTTTGTGAAAACCGGGTTCATCCACAAAGGGCAAGAGGCGATGAATGTATTGATCATCAACCTTGAGATAGACATAACCATCCGGATTTTGCTTCAATATTCCGCTTTGTGGAAGCTGCTTGGCAGCTTCTACAATCTCTTCTTGCCGTTGTTCCAATAGGTGAAAGGGAGTCGATTGATAGGCATAGCCTGCAGCTAAAAGGCTGATGAAAATGAGGGCTAACAGCCATCCTTTGGCCTGTTGAAGACTGGCGAGCATAAGACATCCCTATTCCGATTAAGAAAGATCTTCTTATAAAGAAAAAGGGGTTTCCCTTCAATTTTTCCTTGCAGGTTCATTCCGCTGGCAATGGCTTGCCTTGCTGATAATAAGAGGGCCCTGCCTGTTGGATCACTCCGCCGCCCAAGCAATGAGTGCCTTCATAAAAGACAATCGACTGGCCTGGAGTGACGGCACGTTGAGGATTCGCAAATGTCACCCAGGCTTTGCCGGCTTCTATTTTTTGGATAGTGCAAGGCTGATCGATCTGGCGATAGCGCACCTTTGCCTGGCAAGAAAAGGGCAGGACGGGCGGCTGCTCGGCTATCCAGCTCAGATCGGTAGCAAAAAGCTCATCGCAGTAAAGGGCGGGATGGTCAGCCCCTTGTTCGACAAAAACGATGCCGCGTTCAATATCTTTTCCCACGACAAACCAGGCCTCTCCGGGTCCACCAATGCCCAATCCCTTGCGCTGCCCGAGAGTATAATAGGCGGTTCCCAGATGTTGTCCGACTTTTTTGCCTTGCAACGTTTCAAAACAGCCCGGCTGCATGGCAATATATTGACTAAGAAAGGTGCGGAAGTCCCGCTTCCCAATAAAGCAAATTCCCGTACTGTCCTTTTTCTCTGAAGTTGCAAGCCGAGATTGGCGGGCCAGGTTTCGCACCTCGCTTTTTTCCAATCCGCCAACAGGAAAAAGAACTTTGTCCAAAATGCGCCGATTAAGCGTATAGAGAAAATACGTTTGATCTTTATTGGCATCCATTCCCTTGACAAGGGAAGGATGACCGTCATGAAAAACATTCTGGCAGTAATGCCCCGTTGCCAGATAGTCTGCCCCCAACTCCATGGCCTTATCTAAAAAGACCTTAAATTTGATTTCTCTGTTGCATAGAATATCGGGATTAGGCGTCAGTCCTTTTTTAAAATCGGCAAGAAATTGGGTAAAGACTTGGTTCCAATAGTCCTCGACAAAATTAACGGCATAATAGGGAATATCAATTTGCTCACAGACGCGGCGGACATCCTCATAGTCGTAAGCAGAACGGCAAACGCCATTTTCATCTTTTTCTTCCCAATTTTTCATAAACAGTCCAATGACGCGATAGCCTTGCTGTTTCAATAATAAAGCCGAAACAGACGAATCAACGCCTCCTGACATGCCTACTATAACCGTTTTATTTTGATTCATAAGAAAAGCTTAAATTTAAATTTTTTTACCTTAAATTTTAACCTTTATTTGTTAAAAATCAAGTTTAAATTCAATTGAATGAAAATATTTAATTGTTTTGTTTTGAAGATTGTTTGTTTTAATGAGATTATACTATTCAAATATAAATGGTTTAAAAACTGTCGGCGATTTCATAAGAAGATTTCTTAAAACGGCTAAGGGCTAATTTGCATTTTTTCCTCTAGAAAAGGCTCTTGCTTCCGAGAAAGAACGGCTAACCTAGTCATTAGCGTTTTTTAATCCGCCTGTCTAAGAATCGGTAATTTTAATGGGAACTTATACCGGAATCCTAGGTTTTTAATGATTTCTAAATTTTCCTAGACTCTTAAATAGGCCTTAGATATTTTCAGCAAATTATTTATGGCCATGGGTTAGAGACTGTTGCCGAATAGGCTATTAGCCTGGTTTTGAGCTTTTCATTCTTTCGATTGCATCAAAGCCTCGGAAATGAACAAATGACAAGGAGGTCAATATGAAAAATATAGACTTGCTTGCCATTTTCATCTGCGAGTGCTTTCTCGTCAGTTCAAAGGGCGCAAAAAACTCAAAATCCCGGTTATTAGGAATAAACGAGAATCTCTAAATAAAGGTTAATTTTTTTTATGATAAATTGTTTGAAAAATGAGAAAAATAATTAGCTTTGATTTATAATTAATTCAAATGTATAAACTGTTTGCTTCTTAGTAGTGAAATACAACAATTTACCTACAAAAAATTATCTCTAATGGTGGGTTAACTCTCCGCTTAATGGGATGTAAGGCAAGATATTCTCAAGAAAGGAAGAGCAGAGATATGAAATGTCCCTTTTGTCATCATGAAGGGCTAAAAGTTACAGATTCTCGCGATGCAACGGAAATGAATGCCATTCGAAGAAGGCGGGAATGTTTGCAATGTTTCAAGCGGTTCACGACATTTGAGACGATTGAATTGACAGTGCAAGTGAAAAAACGCGATGGAACGTATGAGGATTTTAATCAGCAAAAACTAATCAATGGACTGGCGGCTGCTTGCCGGCATACAAAGATCAGTTATGATCAAGTCATTGCATTGGCTTCTCGCATTACGCATGAATTGATGCAATCCCATGTACAGGAGATTAGCACGACTCGACTGGGAGAAATGGCAATGAAGCACCTGCAGGCATTGGATCCCATTGCTTATATTCGCTTTGCATGTGTGTATAAAAGATTTAAAGATTTAGGCGAGCTGGAAGAGGCGATTAAAGGCATTCATAGTAAAGATGAAAGACAAGTTCTTGCTTAATTTAAAGGGTTTGTTATAGGCTTTAGCCTTTTTTCAGATTAGCTGCAAATGAACAGGAGGCTTAACATGGCACTAAAAAAAGCAGATATTGCAAAATTTAAGAAGCGCCTAGAAGATATGCGCAGACAGTTAACTCATTCTTTAAAAGGGTCGACTGCTGAAGTAAAGACTCCCGATGAGGCGACCGGTTATTCCCAGCACCAGGCTGATCAAGGGACAGATGACTTTGATCGCACCATTAGCTTAGAGGTGACAAGTAAAGAATATGCCATTTTAAGACAAATCGATCGCGCTTTAGAAAAGATCGAGGAAAATACATATGGAACCTGTGATATTACAGGGGAAGAGATCCCTCTGGCTCGCTTAGAGGCTGTTCCTTATGCGACTATGACTGTCAAAGCCCAAGAAAAATTTGAGAAGGGTTTACTGTAGGAAGATGGCATGAATGAGACCTATGCTGCAATAGAGACAAATAAACTTAAGCTTTTGTATCAGATTTTGACGGTTGGTTTATTTATCCTATTAGCCGACCAGCTGAGTAAATTTCTCGTTTATCGCTTTATCCCTTTGATGGATGCATCGACTTATTGGTATCCCTATGGAGGAATCGGTATTTTTCGAAATCTGTGGGGAATTGAATTTTCCATCAATCATATGACAAATAAAGGGGCAGCTTGGGGTTTTTTAGGAAATTATCAGCTTCCTCTTATTGTTTTGCGCATTATTTTGATCAGTGGCTTGAGCATTTATTTATTTTTTTACAATTCCACGCGTGCCTGGCAGCTCCCCTTAATTCTCATTATTGCAGGCGCGGTAGGCAATGTTTTGGACTTTTTTATTTATGGGCATGTCGTAGATATGCTGCATTTTGTTTTATGGGGTTATGATTTTCCTGTTTTTAATATAGCAGATAGTGCGATTTCAATCGGAATCGGCCTTTTATTCCTGCTTTCTTGGATTAAAGCTTAAACCTATGCCTTTCCATCCTTCTTTACCCATTCATTCCAAAATCGGGCTGCCGCTGCAAGCTTCGAAATGGCTGAAATGTCCGCTTTTGGTAGATAGCCATGAAATGGAAGCGCTTCTAAACGCATTAAGCGACTTTCGCCTTTTTTTAATTAGCGGGCCGACCCGCATTCAAGAAGGGGAAATTTCCAAAGAAGAGTTTTTGGATTGCTACCGCTGCTATATTGAAGCGCTTAAAAATGGGCAGCTTCCCCAAGATAGCCGCCTGCGCTCCTATTTTTCTTGCGCTTTTACTCAGACAATAGAGGCGTTATATGCGGTTCACATTAATTCCGAACAGCAGCTCATCAAAGTCAATAAACCCGTTATTCAATTGCAGTCCCATCGTTTTGATTATTCCAAAGCGGATGGTAAATTTCGCTCGATGGTATTTGGGAATGAAAGCATTTATTGGGGAATTCAATTTTCTTATCCTCAACTCTATCAAGATGCTGCCTTTCAAGTAAAAACCGTTAGAGAAAGCGAAGAATTCCCCAATACAGCCTTGTTTAAGCGCCTTCAGAAATGGATGCGCGAGCATACTGTCGCTACGCCTTTTTTTGTGGAAGGCAAGCGCGTCAATGTTCCTATCCGTTTGGGCAAAGCGTGCTTCGCCTGGATTAATCATCATCCCCAGCTTGCTCTTAAGGGACTTCAAGTAATGACTTAGCCATTCCTTAATCCTTTCTTAAGCCTCTTTAATTTTATCTAGAATCATAGTAATCGCTTACCTGCAGCGATGGGCTTTACTGATCGTTCTGTCTTTAATTGTTAAAGAGTTTAATAATTGAATATCGAAATGTAATTTCTTTATATTAATAAAACAACTATATAAATTTGAAGGTTATAAGAGTGATTTTTTTAACTAATTTTTGTTTAATTTAATGGAGAACGATAAGAATCACGATTGAGAAAATAAAAATCAATTTATAATAAAAAATTAATTATTTAACGAGAGAATGAATGATGAATCAAACTAGTTGTATAACACCTTACTTGCCATCGCTTCAACAATTGGGGTTAGAAGAGTTTCGCCGATTGCCTATTTCTGAGGAGGAGGAGATCGAGCATCAGCAAATGAGAGAACAGGCTTTAAAAATAAGCGAAATCTTGCGAGAAATGATGGAGCGAGTTTCAGCTCCCGTCTTGCCGGAGCCTTTTGAGTGGATCCATTTTTCTACAGATTTTAAGGATTTGATGGAAAAGAGTCCATGCGAGGCTTCTCACAAGCGAAAATGCATTGAAAGGGACCATTTTTCTTCCAAATCAGACTCCGACTCCGAGCGTTTAACGGAAAATAGTTCAAGCGAGACTTCTCGCAAAAGAAAACGCATTGAGTGGGACCGTTTTTCTTCAACATCAGCCCCCGAATTTTTAACGGAGAAGAGTCAAAGCGAGGCTTCTCACAAAAAAAGACGGAAACGCCTGAATAACGAACAAACGTATTATCTGATTAAGAGATTTAAAGAGCAACCCTATCCAGTCCGAGAAGATTATAAGCGATTCTCTGAGAAGTTAAATATTCCTGTCATTAAGCTTCAACAGTGGTTTCAAAATAGAAGAGCAAGGATAAAAAAACTTGGAATAGAATAAAAAGGACAACCTAAAAAAGGAAAGCTTGCCTGCCGCTATGGCAGGCAAGCTTTTGCTAGAAGGAAGCGGACTTTTCCGTAAGACAGCTTACTGCCAGTAAGCGGGATAAGTCAGCGCTCCATCTGCATTATTAATGCTGACGACATCGACTTGGTTAATGTGCAGAGCTTGCATATAGCCTAGCACTAATAAAGGATTGGAAACCGCCACTTCCGCTAGCGAACCGCCAGGCAGTTCCGCATCCGATTTGCCGGCTAACTTCATGACTGCCGTGCGCAGCTGATCCTGTTTAATGGTGTTTTCATTGACAAGTGGGCGTACGCCATAATTGAATAAACTTCCTACCGCTAAAACTTCAGTTTTAGGCTCTTGCAGTTTATCCTTAATAAATGGGTTGGCCTCGGATGCCGCTTCTCCTGCTAATTGCAGGGCGGCCTCTATTTCCTCTTGATTCATGGGGTTGGGGGTTTGCGTGACTTTTAAGTCTTTATGTTCAATGTTTTGGATGATTGCATTTTTAAAAGGAATAGACGCGGTCTTTCCTTTGTCTACCAAATAGGTCCCGGACTCTGTTAGGGCTGTCAATTGCATGCTTCCGCCTCCAATATCCCATACCACCGTATGCTCGGGCTGGGCAGGCGTGACCGCTAGGGCGCCTCTAAAGGCAAGAATTCCCTCTTCATCCTGATTGATAATGCGGACTTGCACGCCTGTTTTTCTTTCCACTTCTTGCGCAAATTGCTGGGCATTGGCCGCTTGCCTAAAAGCAGCGGTTGCAACAGCAACGACTTTTTTGGCATGATAGCTATCGGCTATTTCCTTAAGGGCTTTAATAGCGCGAATGCCTTGATTCATGATGTCTTCATCAAAAGTATTGTTTCCCGATTGTTCCAGATGCTTTTGATAAGCCACAGGGATTGATTGCTCAAAAATTTTAGAAATAATTTTATTTGTTTTCGGATCCACCTTGGCCACTTTTAAGTTGGTCGCACCCGAACCAATGTCCAGGGCAGCTCTTATTTCTCCTTGAGATTGAGCTTCATACCGTGGAACCCAGACGACAAGTAAAATGACAGCTAAAATAATAAGAGAAATCCATATAAACCGTCGATCCATAAAGCCTCCTCTTCCTTCATGGGAATTAGCAAGGGGAGAATTGCAAATTTGATGCCAAATAAGAGAAGAAAAATAAATTATTCTATGCTTCAGAATAGGAAGGCTTTATGAAAGATCAGCTTGCCGGTCAAATCCAGCAGTATTTCCTTGAAAAAGGATGGACCTTAAGCCTCGCAGAATCCTGCACGGGCGGAGCGCTAGCCGCACGCTTAGTGCGTCAACCCGGCGCATCCGGCTACTTTTTAGGTTCAATTGTTGCTTATTCTAATGATTTGAAAATTAAATTGTTAGGTGTTGATCCAATGCTGTTGCAAGCCTGGGGGGCAGTCAGCGGACCGGTTGTTGAGCAGATGGCTAAGGGGGTATTGCATTTAAGCCAGAGCGACTATAGCTTAGCGGTGTCAGGTATAGCAGGCCCGGAGGGAGGATCTACTCTTAAGCCTATTGGTACCATTTGGGCTGCTATTGCAAAAAAGGAAGAAGAGCCTTTTGTATGGACTTTTCAGGTCCTGGGCGAAAGAGAAGAAATTATCCAAAAAAGTGCAGAATGCCTATTAAATCAGTTGTTGATATTGATTAAAAACCAATAAAAATGTATGCAAGGAATTAAGAAATACCGAGGCGAGTATAATTTATTAATAAACAAAAGATTAGTGAACTTTAATTGAATGGAGAAAGATGGGTACGCAGTTTGCCACGAGTCTTGTCATGCAAGAAGATAGCTTTGAAGCGGGAAAAGAAGCGGCCCGCCAGGCAATGGACAAATTGCAAAAGCCTGTAAAGCCTGGCCTTATCGTCATCTTTTGCGCGGATAAATATGATTACAATGCTGTTATCAGAGGCATTAAGAGCGTAACCGGGCAGGTTCCGCTGATCGGTTGCAGCTCGGCAGGCCAATTTTCCAGTGAAGGAGTGACAAAAGAGGGGATCGCTTGTACCATTATTGCATCGGACGATCACCAGTTTTTTGCCGGTATTGGCTCTAATATTAAGAGCCATCCTTTGGAGACCATTCAGCATGCCGCTTGCAATTTTCCTAAAGACGTGGAAGGACATCCTCATCAGGCGGCCATCTTGTTGGTAGATGGACTGGTCGGTAAAGGAGAGGAAGCCGTCTTGTCTGCTTGCAGTATTTTGGGACCCCACGTTAAATTTGCAGGAGGAGCGGCGGCCGATAACTTGAGTTTTCGCGAAACGGCGGTATTTGGGAATGATCAGGCTCTCTCCGATGCCGTGAGTTTATGTCTAGTGGCGTCGCGCCATCCTCTTATCATTGCAACCAAGCATGGGCATCATCCCATTTCCTCCCCTTTGCTCGTTACAAAAGCTAAAGATATCGTGCTTTATGAATTAAATAATCGACCGGCTGTAGAAGTTTGGAAGGACTATGTGCGTGAACCTTTGCGTAATCAAGGGATTGATATCGATGCCATTAGCTTTAAAGAGCTTTCTCCTTATTTATTAGAATATGAATTCGGTTTAATGATATCTAAGGATGAATATAAAATCCGATTTCCTTCCTCTTGTAATGCCGACGGATCCTTAAATTTTGTTTGCTCTATCCTGGAAGGGGCCGTTTTAAAAGTGATGGATAGCAGCAAGCAAGACTTGATTGAATCAGCGAGGCAAACGGCTCAATTGGCTTTAAAATCGGCCAAGCAGACAAAAATTGCAGGGGCCATCATTTTTGATTGTGCTTGCCGGGCAATGGTATTAAAAGACCAATTTCCCAAAGCGGTAGAGGCCATGCAAGAGGTCCTGGGATCGATTCCTTTCATAGGCTGCGAGACCTATGGAGAAATTGCTATGGAAGCGGGAAAATTTAGCGGGTTCCATAACACTTCCACAGTCATTATGTTATTTCCATCGTAAAATGCTTAAAGGGTGGATTAAAACGCATAATAGCCTAGATTTGAAATCGTGGACGTTCTAAAAGGGGATCCAAGTAAGGAAGCCATATTGGGTTAATATGGCTTCCTTACTCGGATCTCCTCCTAGCGAAAAGAACTCGAATCTAGGCCGTTAGCAGCTTTAATGTATCCTCTTAGATATGACTAAAACAGGCTCTCTCATGAATGATGTAAAAATACATTTTCAAGAATTTATTGATACTTTTAAAGAAAGCTTGGGAGTAGAAGGCGCTGAGCAATTACTTAAGCAAACGCTTATTAAGGCCGGCATACCTAGGAAATATGAATTTACAAAAGAAGAAGCGCTTAAAATTTGCCGAGAATTAAAACAGCATACGGGATTCATTGGCATTATTGGTGGAATTCTTAACTCTCGGATTCTCATTCGTTAAAAACTCGAATCTCGGTCATTACGGTTTTAATACACCCTCTAAGAAGATAATGGCAATCCTGAGCCTCTTTTAGTCCTTTTCCGTTCGTGACAGAACACTAAAAATAAGTCTTCTATAGCCATTCTTTTATACTTTTGTTATTTTTATACCCAAATTCAATTGAACTCTCTCATGTTAGGATGAACTTTCATGTCAAAGCTGCACTCTTATGCCCTTATTGATAGCGGAGAAGGCCGTAAACTCGAGCGATTTGGACCTTATTTGCTTTCCCGTCCGTGTTCCCAAGCTGTTTGGAAACCGCAGCTTTCCATGCAGGAGTGGAATAAAGCGGATGCCTTTTTCTCGCGTGAACAGGAAAATAAATGGACCTGGCTCAAGCGCCTTCCGGAAAAATGGCAAATTGAAGTGGCGGAGATTATTTTTAAAATCTCTCCAACCGATTTTGGCCATTTAGGCATTTTCCCTGAACAAAGAGACTTTTGGGAATGGATTCAAACGACCCTGAAGCCCTTCGCATCGAGCAAGCAAAAACCGCGCGTATTGAACTTGTTTGCTTATTCCGGAGGATCGACCTTGGCTGCTGCCAAGGCTGGGGCCGCTGTTTGCCATCTCGATGCTTCCAAGGGAATGGTGGCTTGGGCGCGTGAAAATGCGGCCTTAAATCAGTTGGAGCAAGCTCCCATTCGCTGGATTGTCGAAGATGTGAAGAAATTTTTAGCGCGCGAGCTTAAAAGGGGATCGCGCTATGACGCAATCATTTTAGATCCCCCGACCTTCGGCAGGGGAGCTAAGGGAGAATTATTCAAGATAGAAGATGAGATTGTTCCTCTTCTCAACGATTGTCGCAAGCTTCTTAGCGATCAGCCTTTATTCGTTTTATTTTCTTGCCATACGCCGGGGTTTTCTCCCTTGGTCATGCAGCATTTGCTCAATCAAGCAATGGAAGGAATGAAAGGGCATATTGAGGTTGGCGAAATGATTTTAACAGGCCACAATGGCGCTTTCGATGTGCCAAGCGGAACGTATGCGCGCTGGGCCGCTCCCTCGATTTCAAATAAAGTCCAAGGAAAGTAAGCATGCTTCAGATTACGAGTCTTCAAAATCCAAAAATCAAGCAAGTGATACATTTGCGCGACCGTCCTGAACGCGATCAAACCGGACTTTTTTTAATTGAAGGCTACCGGGAAGTCTTGCGCGCCGCAGATGCAGGTTGGAAAATAGAGTCGCTATTCACTTGCCCTGAGCTTTTTTTGGGAACGAATGAACCGGCGCTGATTAAGCGTTTAGCTTCACGTGGAACACAACTTTTTACCTGTTCGGAAAAGGTCTTTCAAAAAATTTCCTATCGCGACCGTCCCGATGGATTAATTGCCATTGCGCCGCAAAGGCATCTTCAGCTGGATGATTTGCTCGAAAAGGTCAAAAAACCTCATGCTCCTTTATTCGTCGTAGCGGAGGCGATTGAAAAACCGGGCAATTTGGGAACTATTTTGCGTTCATCGGACGCCGTTGGAGTGGATGGGCTTATCGTTTGCGACCGCTGCACGGATATTTACAATCCCAATGTTGTGCGAGCAAGCGTCGGCACGCTTTTTACTGTGCCGACAGTAGAGGCTAAAGGGGAAGAGACTCTGCATTGGTTAAAGCAGCAGGGGATCCAAATTTTGGCCGCCACGCCCCAAGCGGAAAAAGAGTTCACGCAAGTGGACTTGACCGGACCGGTTGCCATTGCAGTGGGCACCGAGCAATTAGGCTTATCGGAGCGCTGGATGCAACAGGCGCATTTGCAAGTGCGGATTCCCATGATGGGAGTAGCGGATTCTTTAAATGTCGCAATGGCTACTACGCTTTTAATGTATGAGGCTTTGCGTCAACGACAACACTCTTTTCCTTAAGATTCATGCAAGCGCCGTTTCCCATTATTTTTGAAGATAATCATTTGTTGGTGGTTAACAAACCCGCAGGCCTTTTGACCCAGCCCAGCGGAACAGAGCAAGAGAGTGTCGAGCAGCAAGCTAAAGCCTGGCTAAAGGTTGTGCGCAATAAACCCGGGCAAGTCTTTTTAGAAGCCGTCCATCGTCTTGATAAGCCCGTTAGCGGTGTGGTTGTTTTTGGCAAGACAAGCAAAGCGCTGTCGCGCTTGAATGCTTCCATTCGCGCTAAGCAAACGAAAAAGCTTTACTATGCTTTAGTGGAGGGGGGACCTTCCGCTTCGGAGGGAAAGCTTGAGCATCATCTGCTGCACGACGATTTTTTTGCGCAAATTGTCCCGGCTGCCCATCCTCAGGCTAAGCGGGCGAGCCTCTTTTATCGCGTCATAGAGCAAAGAGGAGGACTGACCCTGCTCGAGATTGAATTGGAAACGGGCCGCTATCATCAAATTCGGGCACAGTTAGCTGCAATCGGCTGTCCCATTGTGGGAGACGATCGCTATGGCAGCCGCCTTCCTTTTGAGAAAAACGGCATTGCTTTGCACCATGGCTGTCTGCAGATTCCTCATCCCATTACTCAAGCGCTTTGCACGTTTGAAGCGCCCTTGCCTGCTTCTTTTCAAAAGAAGATGAATTCTACTTCTTAATTCTTATTGGGATGCCAGCGTCGATAAAGATCTTCAATATCGGATGCCGTACCCGGAAAGATGGAGAAGCAAAGGCGCGGGGCATCCATTTTGGGCTCGGCATGAACAGCGCTTATATCCTTATTTGCTCCACCAAAGAAGACACCTTCTCCTTTTGGGGATGATTCGGCTTGGCCGAGCTCTAAGAGTTCGCTCAAAAATTGGCGATTCTTCCTCTTAGAGCAAAATAGATTTCTCATAATGTGCCAGTGAGGCATATCAAAATCATGAGCGGACAGCTAAATCTTCCAAGCAATCATACCGCTTTTCAGATGAACCTGACGGATCAAATTTGAGTGGATCAATTAAACGGAACTCTTCTTCGGTTATTCGCAAATCCACATCAACATAGGCATTTAAGGATGATTTAAATGTCTTTCTTTTGTTCATTTGAAGCCAATTATTCCCAACTATTTACATAAAAAATATTTGAATGTATGGTGGACTTTCCATTCTCATCTAGGGGAAATCATGCAAAGCGAATTTATCTGGGGAGGAATCCTCTCTATCTTTCTGCTCATTTATTTGATTCATACGATTCTACATCCAGAAAAATATTAATTTAATGGGAAGACAATAATGGAAAATGGACTTCAGTTGGGGCTATTCATCCTGCTGCTTTTTTTGGCAGTTCCTTTTCTTGGGCGTTATATGGCCGGGGTATTTAAAGACCATCCCAAATCAATCCCTTTATTGAGCGGTTTGGAAAAATGGACATACCGCATCTGTCATATTGATCCTATTCAAGAAATGACCTGGAAAGAATATGCCATAGCTCTGCTCTATTTTAATTTAGCGGGATTAGCCTGTCTTTTTTTACTCCAGCTTTTGCAGGGGTGGCTGCCCTTGAATCCTCAAGGATTTCCGGGCGTAGAGCCGGCATTGGCCTTCAATACTGCCGCTAGTTTTGTCACCAATACCAACTGGCAAGCCTATGGAGGGGAAAATACCCTAAGCTATTTAACGCAAATGATGGGGCTTACGGTGCAAAATTTTGTCAGTGCAGCGACGGGCAATGCGGTTCTGCTTGCATTGATCAGAGGCATTCACAGAAAATCGGCACACACGATTGGCAATTTTTGGGTCGACTTGACCCGTACAGTCGTTTATTTGCTTCTTCCTTTTTGCTTGATCTTTGCCTTTGTTTTAGTCGGCCAAGGCGTCATCCAAAACTTACAGGCTTATGTTGAAGCTAAAACGCTATCGGGAGCAACTCAAACGATTCCCATGGGACCTGCCGCTTCGCAAATTGCCATTAAACAATTGGGAACAAACGGAGGAGGATTTTTCAATGCCAATAGCGCCCATCCATTTGAGAACCCCACGCCATTGTCCAACTTCTTGGAAACCTTTGCCATTATTTTGATTCCAGCAGCGGCAACCTACATGTATGGCCTTCTTATTCAATCCAAAAGACAAGGCTGGGTGATTTTCAGCGTCATGTTTCTGCTATGGGTTGGCGGACTTGCCATCGCCTTGGCTTCCGAGCATGTGGCTAATCCGGTTCTTGGAGCGAATCCCGTTTTGGAAGGCAAAGAAACGCGTTTCGGAACGGTTAATAGTGTTTTATGGGCCATTACGACAACAGGAACATCAAATGGATCTGTCGATAGCATGCATTCCAGCCTGTCTCCTTTAGCGGGCGGCGTGGCGATGTTTAATATCATGATCGGCGAGGTCGTTTTTGGCGGAATTGGAGTTGGACTATGCGGCATGCTTATGTTTGTCCTCTTAACCGTTTTCTTAGCCGGCCTCATGGTAGGAAGAACGCCGGAGTATTTGGGCAAGAAAATCGAGAAGACGGAGATGCAATGGGTCATGCTCGCCATCTTATCTCCTTGCGCACTGATTCTTCTAGGAGCTGGAGTGGCAAGCGTATTGCCGACTGCACTGGAAAGCTTAGGTAATGCAGGGCCGCATGGACTCTCTGAAATTCTCTATGCTTTTTCGTCGGCGGCGGGTAACAATGGCAGTGCTTTTGCAGGGCTAAATGCAAACACCTATTTCTATAACCTTGTTTTAGGCGCCATCATGATCCTTGCCCGCTTGGCCATCTTAGTGCCTAGTTTGGCCATAGCCGGCAGTCTGGCACAAAAACATCCTTTAGCCCCTTCTCTTGGAACATTTGCAACTGATAAGCCTTTATTTGGCATTCTATTGCTTAGTGTCATTTTCATTGTAGCGGCTTTGACGTTCTTTCCGGCCCTTTCCCTAGGACCAATTGTAGAGCAAATTCTCATGCTGCGCGGCCAAGCGTTTTAACGAAAGAGGACTTCCATGCAACATAAAAGAAAAGGCATTCTCCGAACCGAATTAGTTCTTGAGGCTTTAAAAGACTCTTTTATCAAATTGAATCCGCAAACGCAATTTCACAATCCCGTTATGTTTGTGACTTATTTAGGAGCGATTGCCACAACTCTTTTAACTTTTTTCAGTCCTTCCAGCTTCAATATTCAGATTTCCCTTTGGCTGTGGTTTACGGTTTTATTTGCCAATTTTGCAAGCGCCATTGCTGAAAGCCGTGGGAAAGCCCAAGCAGCAAGCTTGCGAAAAACACAGCAAGAAGCCTATGCCAAAAAATTGGTTAATGGAAAAGAAATTTCCATTTCGGCATTGGATTTAAAGAAAGGGGACCGCATTGTTTGCGAAGTGGGGGATATCATCCCTGCAGACGGAGATGTCATTGAAGGTATTGCTACAGTGGATGAATCGGCTATAACGGGAGAGTCTGCGCCTGTCATCCGCGAAAGCGGAGGGGATCGCAGTGCTGTGACGGCGGGAACGCGCATTGTCAGCGACCGCATCGTCATCGAAATCACATCCGAGCGCGGACATAGCTTCTTGGATCGCATGATCGGCTTGATTGAAGGGGCCAAAAGACAAAAGACGCCGAACGAAATTGCCTTGAATATAGTGCTTTCCGCCTTAACGCTTATTTTCTTGCTCACTGTGATGTCTCTCAAGCCTTTTGCCGATTACAGTGGCCAGGCGGCCCATCAAGACTTATCCGGTCTTGTCACGCTTCCGGTCCTTATTGCGCTTCTGGTTTGCCTGATTCCCACTACTATTAGCGCTTTGCTTAGTGCCATTGGCATTGCCGGAATGGATCGCTTGATCCAACGCAATGTCATTGCCAAGAGCGGTCGATCGGTTGAAGCAGCGGGAGACATCGATTTGCTCATCTTAGATAAAACCGGCACAATTACGCTTGGCAACCGCATGGCCACGGAGTTTTTGCCGGTGCCCAATATGGATGAAAAAGAGTTTGCCCAAATTGCTCAGTTGGCTTCTTTGTCTGATGAAACGCCGGAAGGACGCTCGATTGTCGTTTTGGCCAAAAATAAGTTTAACTTGCGAGCAGAAACATTGCATCCGGCCTCTACACGCTTTGTCCCTTTTTCTGCTCAAACTAGAATGAGTGGAATGGATTTTCTGGATGAACAGGGAAATCCCGTTCGCATGATTCGCAAAGGGGCTGCTGACGCTATTCAAAAACATGTCCAAAGTTTAGGCGGCGCATTTCCGCAGCAATTATATACCGCAATCGAGCCTATTTCCAATAAAGGGGGGACTCCTCTACTTGTTTCCGATGGCAACCGTGTCGTGGGCATCATTCACTTGAAGGATATCATCAAGGGAGGAATCAAAGAACGCTTTATGGAAATGCGCAAAGTGGGAATTAAAACGCTTATGGTTACAGGGGACAATCCCTTAACCGCTGGCGCCATTGCGGCGGAAGCGGGAGTGGACGATTTTGTTGCGCAAGCGACTCCTGAAATGAAGCTTGCCCGCATCCGTGAAGAACAAAGAAAGGGGCACTTGATTGCCATGACGGGAGACGGGACAAATGATGCCCCCGCTCTTGCCCAAGCAGATGTCGGAGTGGCGATGAATACGGGAACGCAGGCTTCTCGAGAAGCAGGCAATATGGTGGATTTAGATAGCAATCCCACTAAATTGCTGGATATCGTTGAAATTGGCAAACAGCTTTTGATGACAAGGGGTGCCTTGACGACGTTTAGCATTGCCAACGACGTGGCCAAATATTTTGCCATCATTCCTGCCCTTTTTGGGACGCTTTATGCGGTTTCGGGGCAAAAGGGGCCGTTAAATCATTTGAATATCATGGGATTGGCTTCTCCCGAGAGCGCCATTTTAAGCGCTGTCATTTTTAATGCCCTCATCATTGTGGTGCTCATCCCTCTGGCTTTGCGCGGGATTCCTTACCGGCCGCAGCCGGCCTCTCAAATTTTACGGCACAATTTGCTCATTTATGGTGTGGGAGGAGTAGTTGCTCCGTTTATTGGAATCAAGCTCATCGATCTTTTGATGACTTCAATAGGACTAATCTAATGAATGCCTTTAAAACAGCTCTTAAACTCTTCATTTGGATGACGGTGCTACTGGGCCTTGTTTACCCGCTTTTTGTTACGCTGGTCGTACAGCTGATCATGCCAGGTCTGGCCAATGGAAGCTTGGTCAAGCAAGGCAATCAGATCATAGGCTCTCGTTTAATTGCCCAACAGATGGCACAAGACCGTTATTTTTGGCCGCGCCCATCCGCAATTGATTATGATGCCATGAAGCCATCGGGTGGAAGTAATTTGGGGCCAACTAGCCAAAAACTCAAAGAAGCGGTTGAAGAAAGAAAGAGAAAATTCGGACAGGATACGCCCTCCGAACTTCTGTACGCTTCGGGAAGCGGGCTTGACCCTCATATTAGTTTGCAGACTGCTTATTATCAAATACCCAGGGTGGCTAAAGCGCGTTCAATTTCTGAAAGCGAATTAAAAAAACTCGTCGATTCATTGACGGAAGGGCGCCAGCTCGGTCTATTCGGCCCGCGTTACGTCAACGTTTTACTTCTCAATCAGGCTTTAGACAATGAACGAAGATGAGGACAAACCCAATCCGGATGAGCTCTTAAAAGCCATTCAAAAAGAGGAGGAGCAAAAGAACTTAGGTCAACTCAAAATCTTTTTTGGAATGGCAGCCGGAGTCGGCAAGACTTATGCCATGTTGGAAGCCGCCCAACAAAAATTAAAAGAGGGGAATCGAGTTGTCATTGGCGTTATCAATACGCATGGAAGAAAGGAGACGGAGGCTTTATTACAAGGGCTTCCTCTCATTCCCGAGAAATGGGTGAAGTATAAAGAAACCGTTTTTGAAGAAATGGATTTAGAGACCATTCTGCGCTCTAGGCCCGATCTGGTTTTAGTTGACGAACTGGCGCATACCAATGTTCCCGGTTCCAAGCACTCCAAGCGCTGGCAAGATGTCATTGAAATTTTGGATGCCGGCATCAATGTTTACACGACTTTAAATGTTCAGCATATAGAGAGTCGAAAAGATCTGGTAGAAAGTTTGACCGGTATTCAAGTGCGCGAAACAGTTCCGGATCTTATCTTAGAAAGGGCCAGTTCGATTGAATTGATCGATCTTCCTCCTCCAGATCTTCTCAGACGGTTAAACGAAGGAAAAGTCTATTTAGGCGATCAATCGAAGCGAGCGGCAGAAAATTTCTTCAAAGAAGAGAATTTAATGGCTCTTCGCGAAATTGCGCTCCGCTTTACAGCGGAAAAAGTCGATCACGATTTGCATGGCATTCTTCAAGGGAAGGGATGGAAAACGCGGGAGCGGCTCATGGTGGCAATCAGCTCCAGCCCTTCATCGGAAGGACTTATCCGTGCAGCAAGGCGCCTGGCATTCGAATTGGATGCGCCCTGGATTGCTGTTTATGTCGATATGGGGCAGACGTTAAGCGATCAAGATCAAATTAGATTGAACAGGCATCTTAATTTAGCGCGCGAACTCGGCGCCGAAGTCATTACCACGCATGATTTAGATGTAGCGGCCGCTTTGCAAAGAATTGCGGGCCAAAGAGATATTACGCGAATTGTCATTGGGCGGCCGCCTGCAAAAAAAGGATTCTTTGCCAATCTCTTCCAAGGCAGTTTTATTGATCGGTTGGAAAATGAAAATAAACAGATCGATCTTGTCATTATGAGGCAGGATAAGCTGACTCATATTTACCAACGCTCCTTTTCCCAAATCTATCAATTCTCGGGTTCCTTGAAAGCGTATGGATTAGTGTTGGCATTTGGGGCTGTATCCACTCTGATTGGATTGCTTGTGAGTCCGCTAATTGGTTATAAATTAGTGGGATTTATATTCTTATTCAGTCTTTTAATCTTGAGCTTCTTTGTTGGAAGGGGGCCTATTTTTTTGGCGGCTGTTTTAAGCGCGATCTGCTGGGACTTGCTCTTTATTCCTCCTATTTTCACTCCATGGATTTTCGATACGGAAGATGCGGCGTTATTGGTTTCTTATTTTTTTATAGCGGCCGTCTTGGGAACTATTACCAGTCGCATGCGTGAACAAGAGCAATTTTTGAGCAAGCGCGAAGAAACCATGGAACGGCTTTACGAGATTGAGCGCGAAATTGCCAATGCCACCAATGTTCAGTATTTGCGCTTAAATGTGGCTTCTCACTTAGAGCACCACTTTCCGGGAAAATTCGATATTTTAATTAAAAGTCCGGATAATCAATTAATCTTTGACAGTCAATTGCCTCTTTTAAATACAGAAAAGGAAAAAGTGGCTGCCATTTGGGTTTTTCAAAATGGCAAAATCGGAGGATGGTCGACAGATACGCTTCCTTCTTCGGCTGGAATGTATTTCCCTATTAAATTTTTCAAAGCAACCGTTGGGGTATTGGTCTACTTTCCAAGCAGAGAGCGCCCCCTTTCAACCGACGAGATCAATTTCCTCCAAACAGTGGCTCAGCAGCTAGGTATTTATTTAGAGCGTTCTATTTTTGAAGAGCGCGTGCGGCGGCAAGACTATAGCAGGCAGATCGAGCGGATGCATCAATCTATTTTCCACTCGGTAAACCGCAGTTTTTATTTCCCGCTAGAAGGGATTTTAAAAATCAACCAACAAATCCAGCAGGACAGCGCTGATCCGCATATTCGCTTGCTGGCTCGTCAAATGGAGCAATTTATTTTTAATTTCAAGCTGACCCTTGATAATGTCATTACCGTCTCCGAATTGGAATCAGGCTTTGTGCATTTTGAGCGCAAACCAAATTCGATTAAAGATTTAGTAGATAAAAGCCTTGGCGATGTCAAGCCCTTCATGAACGGCCATCCAATCGAAGTGCAAATTCCTTCCGAGACACTTTTTTTGCCGTTTGACTTTAATTTGCTGAGACTCGCTTTAAAAAATTTGATTTTAAATGCTTTGGAATATTCAGAGCCTTCTGCTCCCATCTGTATTAACCTTGAGGTTAGCGAGAGCAGCTTTCGGCTGTCTGTTCTCGATGAAGGGCCGGGTATTCCAGAAGCTATTTTGCCCCTCATCTTCAATAAATTTTATCAAGCTTCGGAGAGCGCAAAGGGGCTTGGGCTGGGCCTTGCCATTGTAAAAGCCGTTGTGGATATTCATCAGGGGAAAATTGAGGTTAAAAACCGGGAAATTAAAGGAACCGAGTTTTCCCTTATTTTACCTATTTCCTAGGAGAAAAAAATGAAAAGATATGCGGTGTTAGCTTTGCTTTGCATCTGCAGAGGGGAACCGGTTCAATCCAGCCAAGATAATTATTCTTTCTATTCCTATCCGGAGCAGAGCAATCCCTATTATTCCGATCCAAGCAGCCAAGGCAATCCCTATTATCCCGAACAACAAGGGGGAAATCCGTATTATACCGACTATGCCGAAGAGGCAGCCCGAGCAAATAGCAATACCAGCAATCAAGATAAGAAATCGACTCCTTCTAAAGAGGCCAGCAAGCCGAATGCCGTTAGGTATGGAAATGGCCAGCTAGCCGATCAAGAAAAGAAGTCGACTCCCTCCCAAGATGCCGCTCAAGAGAGCGAGAAAGCTGATCAGCAAGATACTAATCAGCAGAAAGAATCAGGCAAGGAAGAGGATGGGGATAAAAACGAGCAAAAGGCAGAGTCCAAGAAGGACAAAAACAATAAGAAAGAAGATAAGAAGGAAGAAGAAAAGCCTAAGTCTCCTCATACCTTTACGGCAAATGTCAGTTTAGTATCAGATTATCGATTTCGCGGTATTTCCCAGACGATGCGCCGGCCTGCCATTCAAGGAGGCTTTGATTATTCTCATGCAGGCGGCGGCTATTTAGGGACGTGGGCTTCAAATGTGGATGGCACAACCAATTTTTATAATAATACAAGCATGGAATGGGATTTCTATGGCGGTTACAAAGGCAAAATGTTTCCTTGCCGGATTCCCGATTTAGCTTTCAACGTTGGCTTGATCTACTATTATTATCCTGGTGGCAAAACGTTTTCTGCTGATAGCGTGCATTATAATACCGGAGAGCTGTATGTTGAATTGACCTATAAGTGGATCAGTGTGAAATATTGGCAGGCATTGACGAATTATTTTGGCATTTGTTCGGATAATCCTCCTTTCAATTGGAAAAAAAATCATGCTAGCCGGCCAAATGGAAGCTCGCGGGGATCCAATTATATTGAAGCTAACTTAACTTTTAATTTATTGGAGAAAGTCTGCTACCCCTATCTGGAGGGCGGAAAGCTCTTTTTATTGGTTCATGTGGGGCATCAAACAGTTAGAAATTATGAACAGTTAAGCTATACCGATTGGAGAGCCACTCTGACCCAAGAATTTGCTTGGCTCAATGTCTTTATCTCTTATGTCGGTACCAATGCTAGGCATGCTTATTTTGATGTTCCCGACCATTCTTATCACCCTAAAAAGCGCCATTTAGGAGCACAAGAGGTTATTGTGGGAGCGATTCGAACATTTTAAATGAAAAACTCTCTTTATCCTTCTATCAATAGTTTAATTAAAGAGAGAGATAGCGAAGCACTAACGGAAGCGCTTAATTCTCTTTCTCCTTTTGAATTGGCCGAGATTATTTCAAATAAATCCGAAAGTGATCAATCCTTTCTATTTAGTTTTCTTTCACCGGCTTTGGCTGTACAGACATTCGATTTCTTGCCTCTGCATGTGCAAAGACATTTAGTGTCGGTTTTGCCTGCCATGCAAGTCATTGCCCTATTAAAATCGCTCTCTCCGGATGATCGCACCAGTTTTTTGCAGAGTCTTCCTAAACTTGCAGCCGATGAATGGATCAAACTTTTGCCCTATGATGAGCGTATCCTTGCGATGACCCTACTTGGTTATCCGCCAGGAAGCGTCGGACGTCTGATGACTCCTGATTTTCTTTCCGTTAGAATGGATTGGACGATTGAAAGGGTGCTTGATTATATTCAGGCGTATGGGCATGACAGTGAAACAATTGATATTATTTATGTGGTTGATGAAAAGGAAAAACTGCTAGACGATATCAAGTTGAAAAATTTCTTGTTTGTTCCTCGGCATTATCAAGTTCAACAAATAGCAAACAATCAATTTATTGCTTTATTGGTTGATGATAGTGAAGAGAAGGCGATCCAGGTTTTTAGGCGGCATCATCGTCATGCACTTCCCGTCATTAATAAAGAGGGCGTTTTGCTCGGCATAGTCACTATCGATGATATTTTAAGGCTATCTAATCAAGAAGCCACAAAAGATATTCAAAAAATCGGAGGAATGGAGGCGTTGGACGAACCCTATATGCAGGCTCCTTTTTTAGATTTGATGAAGAAACGGGCCGGCTGGCTTGTCATCCTCTTCCTGGGAGAAATGTTTACAGCGACAGCTATGGGGTATTTTGAAGATGAACTTTCTAAAGCCGTTGTCTTAGCTCTTTTTTTACCGCTCATTATTTCAAGTGGAGGCAATGCGGGCTCGCAAGCCTCTACCCTCGTGATTCGGGCCATGGCCCTTAGAGAAGTTCTTCTAAGTGATTGGTGGAAAGTGGCTAGACGTGAGATCTTGTCCGGTCTTTTTCTTGGCGCTGTTTTAGGTGCGATTGGTTGTATTAGAGTGGTGATTTGGAGCTTAATGTTTAATACTTATGGAATTCATTGGCCTTTGATCGCAATTACAATAGGCTTTTCTTTGATTGGCGTGGTTTTATGGGGAACCTTAGCAGGTTCAATGCTGCCTTTAATTTTAAGGCGGGCAGGAGCAGATCCTGCCACATCCTCAGCTCCCTTTATAGCAACCATTGTTGATGTCACAGGCATCATCATCTACTTCTTAATTGCTCTTATGGTCTTAAAAGGCACTCTCCTATAAAGAGCTTAGTTTACCCTACAGGGCCCGGATTGAACGTATCGGGCGGCAGGGGAGGAAGTGAGCCTGCATCTTCTATGTCGGGAATGGCGGGGATGGCGCGTACGACTTGCTCTAGCGCTTCAAACTCGGATAGGACGCGGTCGATTTCCTGCAAAATGACGGGGGTATCCGGATGGCGGGCCATTTTTTCAGTTTGAAACAAGGCTTTGAGATCGTGGAAAGGATGGGTTAAAACTTGGAAGCTGGTATTTTTGTCTTTTTTGAATGTTGCCTTGGCAATCGCATCCAGGCCATTGATGATTGCTTGAAAAGGCTCCTGTAATTCGGCGTAGGTAATATCAATTTCGGTTAAAATAGTCCGGGCGATCTCCAGGAGCGTGCTTGTAGTTAGATCGGCAACTTCTCCAAAATGATGCTGCTGGGCTTTAAGGCCGAACTTGCTTAGGAAGTGAGTGGGGAAGCTCACCATGGACAAGTCGTATTTGGCGCTATAGACAATGATTTTCCCCATGACCATGACCATTTGCCGGCAGACGGTCTCTATGCGCAACTGAAGGGCACGGTCATTGATAAGCTCGAGGCGCTGAAGCAAATAAAAAATGGTATAGCTGGCTTCATCCCTTCCCGTTTCTTTTTCGACTTTTTTATCAATATTGATGCGGCTAATGCTTTTAGAGGAGGCAAAGAAAGCATGAATAATTGGCGGGAAAGCCTGCAGAGTCTGTGTGCTTAGTGCGATCTTGCTCTTTTCCAGTGCCCGCAAAGCAACCTCTGATACGTTGTCTATCGATTTCCATAATTCATCATCTTTCTCATTCTGGATGGCCCTTTTCGCTTCATGGGTAAATTGATTGACCAAATAAAAAGGATTAAGAAAGTGAAGCATGCTTCGCCAGCTATTTTTCAATAGATCCAATCCCACTCCGAAAGCGATGATCCAAAAGAGAAAAATCCATGGTTTATAAGGCATTTCAGGAATCAGCAAAAGAAAAGCGATGAAATAAGACATTAAAGGGAAAAGAAAAAGCAGCACGCGGCCGATACGCAAAGAGGTGTCGCGACGGAAAAGTTCCATTAAATTGGGAATAAGCTTTTGCTCCAGCTGTTCTAAAGGAAATAGAATCAAGCTATTCAATAGAATTGCTAAAAGAAATTGAAGCGATCCCCCTACAGCGGCCAAGACAGCCATTCCAGTTAAGGGAAGGGTAATAGGAGTGTGATTAAAATAAAAAGCGGTTAAGGCAGCTAAAAGAACGGCAAGTAGCGTAATGATCATAGCATCGTTTCCTTGATTTTAAACCAACAAAAGGAGTGGGCTGCAAACCCAGCGGCTTTCAGTTAGAAGCCGTATAGCTTGAACATTAGAGAACAGCGATTTTCTACACAACGGAATTGAAAATAGATAACAAGATAACGCAGAAACCGGATTTTATTTGGAACCGAGATGAAAGGGAACATTAAAAGAGGAGAAAGACGCTCTTTCCCCTCGGAATAAGATTAATAGCCCCAATAAGAGTATTGAGGATGAACATAGACAGCGGATGGGCGTTCTATGAGAATTTCTTCCCTATAAGGATAATAAATACGCTCTGCATAGTAAGGCGTATAAGGTTTAACAACCGTGACACGCTCATAGTAAGCCGGGCGGCTGACATAATTATACTCATAAACACGCGGAGCTGGCAAAACTCCAAAATTTAAAGAAAAGGACGTTGATTTATAGGTGCGTTTATGATGCTTGGCGCTTAATTCAGGAGTAAACGCTCCCAATAACAGGAAGGCCAATAATAAAATAGACGAGAATTTGAATAATCTCATATTCACCTCATTGCGGTAATTAATAACCAAGCCTCTATTTTATTCTAACTGCTAATATTCCTCAATTATAAAAAGGTATAGAATGTTGATAAACAAAGATTTATAAATAAATTTAATCTATGGATAGTCCATCAACCTGAGAGTGGCGTTTTGGCCTTTAGACTGAGGTGAGAGCTCTTGCCATGTGCTCATCGCCGAGGCTTTGGCGTAGCCGAAAGAATAAAAAACGCCAAATGCAGGTTATTAGACCAAATCGCATGCTTCCGGGGGCATCCAATGCTTATCTTTGCCTTCCCATTTAATGTTGCATCCAATGGGATTTGTTAGGGGGGTCCGCACTTGTTTGCCTTGGAAATAGTCTTCCAGAGCATTTTCCAAATCGTTAACGGTCATTTTTGAAGGATCCTTAGGAGAGTCGATTCCTCGTCCGGTATAGATGAGATGATGCTTGTCATCAAATACAAAAAAATGCGGAGTGCGCAGCGCTCCATATTGTTTGGCGACTTCTTGTTTATCATCTCGAAGATAGATCCAGGGAAACTGGTATTTATTCATGCGCTCGACCATTTTATCAAAGGAATCTTCCGGATAGCTAGTTTCGCTATTTGAATTAATTCCAACAAAAACGGCGCCTTGGTCTTTATATTTCTCGGCTATTTGCTGGGTGATTTCATCTGATCCAATGACATACGGGCAATGGTTGCAAGTAAAAAAAATGACTAATACCTTGGCATTGGCAAAATTATTTAAGGCGTAATACTTGCCATCCGTTGCTTTGAGGCGGAAATTGGGAGGTGTCGATCCGAGAGGAAGGGTAAAGGGTTTATTCGCCATGATTTTACTCCTTGATTGATTCTGCGGTAAGAAAAGAAACTCGAAATTCCTTGCTTTTTACAAGAAGGTGGCTAAAAATATTAGCTAAGTGATTGATAAAAACCCGAGTTTTGACGTTTTTTGCTTTTTGACCCCGCCAACGCCTCGAATAGGAAGGATCAGCAGGCCTATATTAAATATAAATAGGATATGCTTATCAGTTTCCTCTATGAGCGCTTTCCCGTCAGTCCAAAAGCAAAAACCTAAAACTCAGGTTAAAAGAATATTTACTTCTTGTCACGTAATTCTAATGTCTTAATGAAGAGCTCATTATTCATCCCTTCTAATTTTAGCCAGAATTTTTATGCAAAATAATTTATTACAGGCAATTGATGATTGCATCCGGGCTGTTGAGCAGCTTAAATTGCCTTCTTCTCTTCTTTTTATGCAACAAGCGGCGGCCGTTTTGGCAGATTGCTTTCAAAAAGGAAATAAAGTCATTTTAGCGGGAAATGGGGGAAGCCTTTGCGATGCCGCGCATTTTGCTGAAGAATTGACGGGGTTTTTCCGCCAATCCCGCCGGGCGCTGCCTGCAATCGCCTTATCGGAACCTGGACATTTGACTTGTACGGCCAATGATCAGGGATTCGAATGGGTCTTTTCTCGCGGAGTAGAAGCGTATGGAAAACCCGGAGATGTCTTTATTGGATTGACGACGAGCGGAAATTCACCCAACATTATTAAAGCTTTTGAGCAAGCTCAACAGCAAGGGCTTAAAACTATTGCTTTCCTGGGAAAGGGAGGCGGCCGGTTAAAAGGCGTTGCTGATTTAGAATTGATTATTGAAGGCTTTGCGACTTCAGATCGTATTCAAGAAGCCCATATGGCAGCTATTCACTTAATTATTGAACTGGTTGAATTATTTTTGTTTTCTCAACCTCTCCCTTCTCATCCAGCAACGCTAGAGGACGTGGAGAAAATCTTAAAACCTCAAATGAGTTGAAGGATAAAAGCTCAAGTGTAAAATGGCTCTTGCCATTTGTTCTTGCTGCAAGCCTGATTCTACAGGTTCAACACAACTGAGAAGCCAAAGAACGGGCCAGGCGCTTCGTATACAAGTGCATTAAAAAATTATTAAAGAATGTAAAATAAGACCGCGAACGAAAAGGCGAAGCTTATCGTGAAGACATGTGCTTATAAAGTCTTGACATAAGCCAAGGCTAATTATGATTAAAAAGCTGGAAATTTATATTAAAGATATTGTTCGCGGAAAAAAACGAGGCATAGTGCCTGCGCTCATTAAGGGGCTTTTGCTTCCCTTAAGTTGGATTTATTGCTTAATTGCAGCCGGGCGCAATTGGTTATACGATCAGGGATGGATGCGCCATTATGTTCCGCCAGTTCCTCTCGTAATCAGCATTGGCAACATCGTGGCCGGAGGCACGGGTAAAACGCCTGTGACTCTACTCTTAGCAGGTGCATTTTATGAGCGTTTTACCTTGGCCATTTTATCTAGAGGCTACCGCTCCAAAGCGGAAAAGCTCGATATGCCTGTTTTGCTCTCTGAAGGCCAAGGGCCTATGTTTCCCGCTTCCTATTGCGGCGACGAACCTTATCTTTTCGCCCAGCGCTTTCCTAAATCTTTTGTCATTGTAGGGGGAGATCGTAAAAAGGCCGCTTTTTTAGCTGCTAAGGCGGGGGCTCAAGTGATCTTGCTAGATGACGCCTTGCAGCATCGGCGTTTAGCCAGGGACTTGGATATCATCGTTGTCGATGTAGGCGATCCCTTCGGCTTAGGCTACTTTCTTCCACGCGGGTTTCTGCGCGAAGATATCCGCTCTTTAGCGCGCGCGCATCTCATCATTTTAAATCACATCACTGATTCGGAACAGTTTAAAGCTGTAAAAAATCAATTAAAATCCTATACTATTGCACCAATGGTAGGAACGCAGGGGCGAGTCACGCGCATTAGGGACTTAAAAGGGCAAGATATCGGATCGCTAAAGGGACAGCCTGTGGGAATGTTTTGCGCAATTGCCCATCCGGAATATTTCAAGCGCACGCTTGAGAGAGAAGGCATGACGGTTGTGGCAGACTATTGCTTGCCCGATCATGATGAGATCAAAGAAAAAGAATTGGAAAACTTTGCCCTTAAAAGCCAAAAACAGGGGGCAGCCTGGATAATCTGTACGGAAAAAGACCGGGTTAAGTTAAAAGATCAATTGAATTTAGTCCTCCCAATTGCTTGGATCCAGATTGAGCTGGCTATCGTAGAAGGCCAAGAAGAATGGCAAGCTTTCTTAAGTAAAGCCGAAGCCAAGATCTCTTGAAAATTCTTAAACTCCCTCTTTGCCGATAACTGATGTGTTCCGAAAAAGCTGCATGAGCAGTTGAATGAGTGTGGAGCGAAGGGGATTAAAACCCCTAACAACTCAGGTTAATAACCTATTTTTAAGAAATCCTTAAAAGAATTAAATAAAATTTTTACATAAATTGAATAAAATATTTTAAATTGCAAATAATTTATTAATGTCAGCCAGGATGCTAGTGGAGAATATGCATGAAATTGTGGGCTAAAATTTTTATTGGTTTGCTCCTCGGAGCTTTGACGGGATTGATCCTGGGAGAAAAAGCCATCTATTTAAAACCCCTGGGAACAATTTTCTTAAATCTGATTAATATGATTATTGTTCTGCTTATTCTTTCTTCTATGGCAGTCGGCATTACCAATATTCATGATCCCAAAAAGCTCGGGCGTGTGGGAGCAAAAACAATAGGCATTTATTTAATGACAACGTTTGTTGCCATTTTCACGGGCATCCTATTGGCCAATCTCTTTGACTTGGGGCAAGGATTGCATTTACACGTGGAAAATATTCCACCGGCAAAAGCGCCTACATTAAGCGAAATTATCATCTCTATTATTCCTACCAATCCCATTGCCTCTATGGTAAATGGCAATATTCTTCAAGTCATCGTTTTTGCTGTTTTTTTGGGCATTGCCATTAATTTTTCTGGTGAGAGGGGAAAGCCTCTTTTGCATGTCTTAGAATCTTTGGCGGATGTCATGTATCGTTTGACTTCTTTGATTATGAGCTTTTCTCCCATTGGAGTGTTTGGCATCATGGCCTGGGTAACGGGAACATTCGGCTTGACTCTGTTGGTCCCTCTCTTCATTTTCTTAGGTGCCTATTACTTGGCTTGCCTCATCCATATGGTGGGGGTTTATTGCCTAGTCATGCTAAAAAGCGTTTCCAAACTGCAAGTGCGGCCCTTTTTAAAAGGAATGGGCGATGCGATTATGATGGCCTTCTCAACAGGTAGTAGCGCTGCAACCCTGCCTGTCGCCATGCATTGTGTGCAAGAAAATCTGGGCGTTTCCAAAAATATCTCCAGCTTTGTCCTACCTTTGGGCATTACAATGAATATGAATGGAACGGCCATTTTTCAAGCCATGAGCGCCGTCTTTGTGGCAAGAGCTTACGGCATTCCCCTTGATTTATCTAGCTATATTACCTTGACAATGACGGCGACGCTCTCGGCTATTGGAACAGCTGGTGTGCCCGGCAGCGGCTTTATCATGTTATCGGCTGTCTTAACATCTTTAGGCCTTCCTTTGGAAGGACTGGCGATTTTAGCCGGCATTGATCGCTTGAGAGACATGGCAACGACTGTCTTAAATATTTTGGGCGACGCAGCTGTGACTGTCTGTATTGCAAAACAAGAAGGAGAACTTGACGAGAGGCAATACTATCATAGCGAACTTGTTGAATTCAAAGACGGAACCGTCTGAGAGAGGTGAAAACCGCTAATGGCCGAGGTTCGAATTCTTTCCCCTAGGAGGCGCTAAATCCAACGCCCTCTTATGACAAGCAAATAAAGCTAAGGTCTATAACCTGCGCCATTCGCGTGGCTTACTTAGCAATTTCAAGAGAGTTTAGGGAAAATTAAAAATCTCATCACCTCGAATATAGGGATAATGATTTTAATTCCCTCTCTTGGAATGGAATAGTCTGCCATCCATGGAAGCCTTTATTAACCTTCTAAAAGTCAATTCTAGCTTTTTTTTAAAAACTGCCGTTATTCTTAATAAAATCTATGAATTCAACAGCTTCTAATCAGGCTAAACTCCTCGATGAGGATAAATAACAGAAAAAGCAACAGCCGTGGTAATAAAGACAAGCGGCGGCGTAATGGCACAGCCGATATAAACAAAAAGCGGAATGCCAGTTAGGCCTCCAATTAAAGGAACGGCACAAACAGTAGCCAGAATTTTAAAAGTTTGCCAAGACATGGCCGTAAAGGCTTTTAAAGCGATAATGCCAGCTAAAGTTCCCGCACCGGCAATTAAACAGAACTTGCGCTCCGATTGCGAAATGCGCGTACTATTGGGGACAAGTACCGGCCTCACTAGGCCAATTATATCCTGTGTATACTCACTAAAAACAGATTTTGTTTGATTATAAAAAACAAGTAATGAATTCATTATTATAAACCGATTAAATTGTGAAATCATATTTGTTTTTGATTTAATTATCAATGTTGATTTTTATTGTAAAATAATTATTTGTTGTTTATAATATCAATAAATTTTTTAATTGTTGTAATAATAAGGAATTTTATATGTCAAACGTTAGTCTTAATTCAACTTATCCTGTTGATCCTTCATCTTTTAATCAGCCTTTTCCTTTAATGACTTTAGCTGGGTATCAGAACATCTGGCAAGGCGAGATTCTTAAGCATTTATCTTTGCCAGATATTGCGAATTTAAAAGAGAGCTGTAAAACTTTTAATCAAACTATTGGAGTTAAGCATTATAATCCTGCTGATTTATCTCAAAAAATAGAAGTGGTTAACTCTCGCATCTGGAAATTGGGAAGACGAGTGCTTGTCTATGATGTTCACAAACAAAGGGATCCGGCAGAGATTGAGCGTTTTTTAAAGCTTAGTAGAACTCAAGAGTTTCTTGAGAAGCAACTTATCCCGCAATGGAGGCAAAATGGGGAGAGGCTTGCATTAGAATTGTTTGAGGGCTCTGTCTTAGAAGATATTTATGAATTAGACTATGCCAAGCATGATCGTTCTCAAGATGGCGAACTCGCCTTTATGCCATTTAATGAATTGGAAAGTATTGTCAAAACGAGGAATGCTGAAAGCGATTCTGATAAAAACCCGCCCTTTATTAAGGGGGAATGCAATGCACGTCCTTTTTTTAGTTTACTCATACAGAATACAGATAGTTGCTCTGCCATTACCATTTACGAGAACAAAGAGCCGGGAAATTGGTATGTAGACATTCAAACGCCTCAATTTATTGAAGGGCAAGTACCGGATGAAGTCTGGCATTCTCCCTTTATTGAAAAGGGAAAGATCACCAATCAAAAAATGTATGGGATGTTAAAAGCCTTATTTAGCGCTCACAATCCAACCAATCATATATCCCAATCAGCGAATCTTTAGTACGCAACTAATTAATAACCTAAGTTTGGAGTTCTCGTTCTTTCGACCGCGTCAAAAGAGCAAAAAAACTCCAAACTCGGGTTAATAGAAGAAGGGGGACTTGATTTGATAGAATAATTCAACCAATAACTGGTCAAGCTGAACTCTTATCAGATCTAGTCTAGATCAGCTCCTATTTAAAATTAGCTGGCTAATTCGATAATATCTAAACAAAAACCCGTTTCTGCGGATTGTTTATAGTGGAGCAAGGCATCTTCTACTGACCTTTCAGTACCGAAACCATATTCAAGAGCCAGAGCCATTTCATAATGACCTAAACTAACATCATGATCAGCAGCTCGCTTGAAATAATAATAAGCTTCTTTGAAGGCCTCATCGCTATTTGTAGTGCTCCCCATTTCATCTGCCTCAAGAACAAAGACTTCGAAATCATCATTTTCTGCTAATACGCTCGCATTCAAATGATCCGGCAGTGCCGTGAAAGTCTGCTGCATAAATTCAAGCAACCATGGCATGCTTACATCAAAAATTCTGCAAATTGGTCTGTTCCCGAAAATCTGGACCATTTTAAATGAGAAAAATTTTATGAATAAAGACATTTAAAATGGGAGATTGATATGAAAAAAAGTAAGTTTACAGATGAGCAAATTGCATTTGCCTTGAAACAAGCAGAAATGGGAACAGCCGTTTCTGAGATCTGTCGCAAGATGGGAATAGCGGAAGCCACATTTTATAAATGGAAAAGCAAATTTGGTGGATTGATGCCATCAGAAGTAAGACGGCTTAAACAGCTTGAAGAAGAAAACAGCCGTCTGAAAAGGCTGGTGGCGGATCTGACTTTAGATCGCCAGATTTTACAGGATGTTCTTTCAAAAAAGCTTTAAAGCCTGCTCGTCAGCGAGTTTTAGTCAGGCAAATTTGCTATAACTATAAACTAAGCGAAAGGAAGGCTTGCAAGGTTTTAAAGATTCATCGGTCTTCCTTTTACTATAAATCAGTTGCGCGAGACCAGGCTGTTTTGACGCTAAAAATTAAAGAAATTGCTTCAATACGAGTGAGATATGGCTACAGGCGTATTCATACGCTATTGCAAAGAGAGGGATGGAAGATCAATCATAAGCGGGTTTATAGATTATACAAAAATGAGGAATAAGATTCCCAAAAGAAGGGTCAGTCTTAAGACTCGTCTATTGCCGAACTTGGCAAGCTGCAAAAATGAGTGTTGGAGCATGGATTTTGTAGCCGATGAGCTATTTGATGGAAGCCGAA